>JBJOKY010000001.1:0-44551 GCA_046045865.1 Pseudomonadota bacterium
CCTTCGCTGCCCATCACGAACAGGCAGCTGTTGCTCACCAGCTCCACCGGCGCGATGAGGCGCCAGGCGCCGTCGAAGAGCTGGGCGTTGAGCTCCTGCACCACGCGCGCGATCAGCGCCACCGGCGTGCCGCCCTGGTGCAGCAGGCGGATCAGGCCGGTGATCTGGCCGGCGGCGGTCTTGAGCCCGGTCAGGTCGGTGGCTTCGAGGATCTGGCGCGTGATGAGGTAGCTGTGGTTGGACAGGAAGCTCAGCAGGTCGAGCTGGTCCAGCGTGCCCAGGATGGTGAGCGTGCCGTCCTTGCCGCGCTCGGCCACCACCACGCGGCGCACCTTGTGGCGGATCATCACCGCCTGGGCATCGAACAGGTAGTCCTCGGGCGCCACCGTCACCAGCTTGAAGGTGGCGAGCTGGCCGACGGCCAGTTCGGCCAGCGGCGTGCCGTGCAGGATGGCGCGCTGCAGCCCGGTGGTGGTGAAGATGCCCAGGCGCGGCGGCTCCACCGTGCTGTCGCGCACCAGCACGTGGTCGGTGCGCGCGTCGGTGAACACGCGCACGACAGAGACGATGTCAGTGCTCGCTTCCACCGTCTGCACCGGCCGCACCGCGGCCTGCGATACCCGCGCCAGGCTCAGCGACGACATCTCGTGGTGGCTGCCGCGCGCCGCCAGGGTGGAGAGCTTCTTGGACAGGTCGGCGAACAGCAGCGCGCCGAAGGTGGCGTTGCGCGAGATCAGGTCGGCCACCGTGCCGGCGGCGAGTTGGTAGGCCAGCACCTCCTCGCTGGCCACGAAGCGGCTCGACACCCGCCCGGCCACCAGCGCGCGGCCGTCGAACACGTCGTCCGTGCCATAGGTCGGCCCGGCCTCCTCGCCGTCGAACTGCTGCACCTGGCCCTTGATCACCACGAAGAGGTGGGTGGGCTTCTCGCCCGGCTGCAGCACCACCTCGCCGGCGCGGAAGTAGGCGATGTCGAGGTGGTCCCGCACCATCTGCCTTTCCTCGTGGTCCAGGCTGTCGAAAGGCGAGGCGGCGAAGTTGAAGGCGCTGGGCATGGTGGGGGCATGCTAGCCAGGGTGGGGCTGCGGGAGGCTGACGGGAGGCGGTGTCCCAAGGGACGAGGCGGAGCCGGATCAGGCTGCCGGAAGACCGCTTACCCCCCGCCGGCTCGGCAACTGCACCAGCACCGCACATTTCCCCGCATCATCCAGCCGCGACCACACGACGATCTCGTCGATGGTGCGCAGGCAGCCGTCGCACCAACCCGTGAGGGGGTTCATGCGGCAGGTGTTGATGCAGGGCGAGGCGATGCGGCCCTGGGCGTCGCGCTTGAAGTCGGTCGGGGGCGGGGTGCTCATGCCGGAGCCTGCGCCTGCACCACGTCGGCCACCGGCGCACCGCCGGTCAGGCGCACGAGTTCGTCCGGGCTGGCCGGGAAGACACCGTTGGGGTGGCCGGCGGCGGCCCACACCACGTCGAAGCGGAACAGTTCGCGGTCGATCAGCGTGACCGGCGCCTGGACGTGGCCGAGCGGTGCCACGCCGCCGATGGAGTAGCCGCTGCTGGCCTTCACGAAGTCGGCATCGGCGCGGCCCAGGCCACCCGTGCCGGGCGGGCAGACCAGTGCGGCGACCTTGCGTTCGTCCACCCGCTTGTCGCCCGAGGTGACGACCAGCACCGCCCGGTCGTCGGCCTTGCGGCGGAACACCACGCTCTTGGCGATCTGGCCCAGGCTGATGCCCAGGGCGTCGGCCGCCTCCTGTGCTGTGCGGGCGGCAACCTGCAGCATGGTCGGCGCGTGTCCGTGGCCCAGTTCGGCGAGCAGCCGGCTCACATGGCGCACACCCGGGGGCAGGTGGCGGTCGTCGACGGGGCTGGCGCTGGAACTGCTTGTGTTCATCGTGATCGGGCGCTGCGTGGTGGCCGCCATGTCGGCACGGCGTGGCTGAAATGGCGGTATTTCTATGACGCGGATGGGGTCTTGTCGATCGGCCCCCTGTTTCGGGGGCTACTCATCGCGTGCCGGCCGGCTTACCTTCGCCGCAGGGCGTGGGGCCACTCGTGCCATGCCGAACTGGTGGGCATGACCCGGTTGTTGCGGCTTTCACGCTCCCGTCATTGTTCCATCATCCCCCGCCAGCCGTCTGACCGCCACGTGCCAGACACGGCACAGCGCATCGTCTTCATCATGGTCAAACTAGTCGTCTACCGTCGTGTGCCGCGTGTCGTGATCGACAACGGCCTGGTGCTGGCCGCCCTGGTCTTCGGTGGTGGTGCGCCGGCCCGCCTGCGTACAGCCTGGCAGACCCAGCGCCTGCGCCCCATGATGTGCATGGCCACGCTCTACGATCTGCACTGCCGACTGGCGGCGCCCGAGCTGGGCCTGTCCAGCCATGAACGCCAGCGCCTGCTCGACGACTACCTGCCGCACGTGAAGCGTGTGCACCTGGCACCGCGCGAAGGGGTGGCCGCCGTACAGGACCCGCCGGCCATGGTGATGGTGCGCCTGGCCGCTGCCGTGCGGGCCCACGCCATCGTCACGGCCGACGCCGAACTGCTGGCACTGCACGGCAGGCTGGGTTGCCCGGTGGTGACGCTGGAGACCATGCTCGACGACCTGCCGGTGTCGCGCAGCCACGGCCAGCCCGCGCCGGCAGGCCTGCATCAGCCGGCACAGCTTCACCCGCACGGATCACATCGCCGCGCGGCCTGAGCCGCAACGCCGGTGATCCGGCTGGCCGCTCAGCCCTTGGCCGTCGCCTTCGCGGCGGCCTTCTTGGCCGGAACGCGCGCTGCACGCGGCTCGAACTCGAAGCTGACCTTGCCTTCCTTCTTGTCATAGACGAGGAAGGCCTTGAACTTGCGCCGTGTCTTGTTCGACACGAAGCCGTCCAGCAGGTCGGTCTTGCCGCTGGCCAGCAGCTTGCCCATCTGCTCGTGGTTCACGGCCTGCTGCAGGATGATGCGGCCGGTCTTGAAGTCGCAGGTCTGTGGTGCGCCCACGGCGTGTTCGCACACATAGCTCGTGCCGTGTTCGTAGACATGGCTCCTGCACTTGGGGCAGGCGCCCAGGCTCTGCTGGTCACTGAAGTCGACCGGCTCGCCGTCCTCCTGGTCCTTCCTGGCATCCTCGCCGAAGTCGAACTCGAGCTTCCAGTTCCTGATCTCGTCGTCGCGCACCAGCTTGAGCTCGGCCGTGAACGGCCAGCCGGCCTTGGAGCGGAAACCCTCCAGCGGGCCGATCTTGTGGTCGCGCAGCAGGGCATCGGCCTCGTGCAGCTCGAAGCTGCGCGCGCCGGGGATCTTGGTGATGGAAAAACCGCAGCCCGGGCCTTCCTGGCCCTCCACATGCACGTGGCTCGCACCTTCCTTGCCCATGCAGGTGAAGCGGCGGTAGTTCTCCTTCACCAGGCCGCCACAGTTGGGGCAGGGTGTGGCCAGCGTGGCGTAGTCGCCCGGGATGGTGTCGCGGTCGTACTCCTTGGCCTTGCGCACGATGCGCTGGGCCATGTCGGCGATGCCGGCCATGAACTCGGCCCGGCTCAAGCGGCCCTTCTCCATCTCGGTGAGCTGGTGCTCCCACTGGCCGGTCAGCTCGGGCTTGGTCAGGTCTTCCACCGCCAGGCCGCGCAGCAGGGTCATGAGCTGGAAGGCCTTGGCCGTGGGCACCAGGTCGCGGCCTTCGCGCAGCATGTACTTCTCAAGGATCAGGCCTTCGATCACCGTGGCGCGCGTGGCTGGCGTGCCCAGGCCCTTCTCCTGCATGGCGGCCTTGAACTCCTCGTCGTCGATGAGCTTGCCCGCCCCTTCCATCGCGCTGAGCAGCGTGGCTTCGGTGTAGCGCGCCGGCGGGCGGGTCTTGAGTGCGATGACGTCGATCTTCTCGTTCCTCACCGTCTCGTTGGGCTGAACCGCCACGAGGTTGGCGTCCTCGTCCTGCGCCTCCTTGCCGTACACGGCCAGCCAGCCGGGGTTGACCAGCACCTTGCCGTTGGTCTGGAAGTGGTGCGTTTCCTTGCCCTTGCTCGTGGCGACATCGACCTTGGTGATGCGCGTCGTGACCATGTATTCGGCCGACGGGTAGAACACCGCGATGAAGCGCTTGACGACCATGTCGTAGAGCTTGGCCTCGAGCTCGCTCAGGCTGCGCGGGGCCTGCAGCGTGGGGATGATGGCGAAGTGGTCCGACACCTTGGCGTTGTCGAACACCCGCTTGGTCGGCTTCACGTAGCCGGCCGCCAGGGCCTTGTTGGCGTGGGTGGCCAGGTCGCGCAGCGGGCCGGGCAGGTCCTCGCCGGCGATCATGTTCAAGGTTTCCCTGGCCACCGGCACATAGTCCTCGGGCAGGGCGCGTGAATCGGTCCGCGGGTAGGTCAGCACCTTGTGCTTCTCGTACAGCGCCTGGGCGATGGACAAGGTGGTCTTGGCCGAGAAGCCGAAGCGCGAGTTGGCCTCGCGCTGCAGCGTGGTCAGGTCATAGAGCAGCGGGCTGGCCTGACTGCTGGGCTTGGCTTCCTCGGTGACCGTGCCGGACTTGCCGCGCACGGCATCGGCGATGGCATGGGCATCGGCTGCGTTCCACAGGCGGTCGGCGCGCTTGTCCGGATCAACCTCCTCGCCATCCTTGCCGGTCGCCTTGTCCTTCTTGAACCTGGGGTCGAACCACTTGGCGTCGTAGCTGCCGGCGGCGCAGCCGAAGCCGGCCTTGAGCTCCCAGTAGTCGCGCGAGACGTGTTTCCTGATCTTCTCCTCGCGCTCCACCACGATCGAGAGCGTGGGCGTCTGCACCCGGCCCACGGTGGTCAGGAAGAAGCCGCCGTCGCGCGAGTTGAAGGCCGTCATGGCACGCGTGCCGTTGATGCCGACCAGCCAGTCGGCCTCGCTGCGGCTGCGGGCGGCGTCGCTCAGGCCCTTGAGCTCGGCGTCGCTGCGCAGGCGCTCGAAGCCGTCGCGGATGGCCTGCGGCGTCATGCTCTGCAGCCACAGCCGCGTGACCGGCTTGCTGCCCACCTTGGCACCCAGCGCGTACTGCTCGATGAGGCGGAAGATCAGTTCGCCCTCGCGCCCCGCGTCACAGGCATTGATGAGCGAGGTCACGTCCTTGCGCTTGATGAGCCGCACCACGGCCGACAGGCGCGCCTTGTTCTTGTCGATGGGCTCCAGGTCGAAGTGCGGCGGAACGACGGGCAGATGGGCGAAGCTCCACTTGCCGCGCTTGACGTCGTATTCCTCCGGCGCCTTGATCTCGACCAGATGACCCACAGCCGAGGTGACCACGTAGTGCTCGTTCTCGAAATGGTCGGCCAGCTTCTCGAACTTGCCCGACTGCGGCGTGAGGGCGCGCACGATGTCCTGCGCGACCGATGGTTTTTCTGCAATGACGAGGGCTTTGCTCATGGCTTGTGTATCTGTCTGTCCTGCGGTCCGCCGGTCGCTCAATACAATCCGGCCAGTCTTGCGCGCGCGCATGTGCGCACGCCCACCCCTTCAATCTAACCAATATAGCCGCCGCATGAGTCGAGCCGAGCGTGTCAGCCGCCGCATCACGCCCCGAACGGGGGACGCCACCGATGCCGAGCCCACCGTCACGCCGGCCCCCGAGGCCCCCCGCGGCAAGCGCATCCAGGTGCGGCGCTCAGGCATCCACGGCAAGGGCGTGTTCGCGCTGGTGCCGCTGAAGAAGGGCGAGACCCTGATCGAATACAAGGGCGAGGTCATCAGCTGGGACGAGGCGCTGCGCCGCCATCCGCACGACCCCGATCAGCCCGACCATACCTTCTACTTCCACCTCGACGACGGCCGGGTCATCGACGGCAAGCATGGCGGCAACTCCTCGCGCTGGATCAACCACTCCTGCGCGCCCAACTGCGAGGCCGAGGACGACAACGGCCGCATCTTCATCAAGGCGCTGCGCAACATCAAGGCGGGTGCCGAGCTGTTCTTCGACTACCAGCTCATCATCGACGAGCGCTACACCGCCAAGCTCAAGGCGCGGTATGCCTGCTGGTGCGGCGCCAGGAGCTGCCGCGGCACGATGCTCGCGCCCAAGGACTGAGGGCGTGACCACCACGATGGCCATGGGCCCGGACTGGCGGGCCGAAGACCTCTGGCTGGCCAGCCGCGCGCTGGTCGAGGGCCTGTCCATCGAGCTGCTGCCCGAGGCCGGCTCGACCAACGCCGACGCGCTGGCGCGCCTGCGCAGCGGCGACGCCGGCCCTGGCCTCATCGTCGCCGAACGCCAGACGGCCGGGCGCGGCCGGCTGGGCCGGCCCTGGTGGTCGGCGCCCGGCGCCAGCCTGACCTTCAGCCTGGCGCTGCCGCTGGCCCCCGCCGACTGGGGCGGGCTGTCGCTGGCCGTGGGTCTGGCGGTGGCCGAGGCGCTGGATCCGCTGCGTGACGGCCAGGCGCCCCGCATCGGCCTGAAGTGGCCGAACGACCTGTGGCTGCTGGACGGCGAACGCAAGCTGGCCGGCATCCTGATCGAGACTGCGGCTTTGCCCGCAGGCCTGCCAGCGCCCGTCGTCTGGCCCGGGCAGGCGGCATCGGCCGGGGCGCGCCACACCGTCATCGGCATCGGCGTGAACATCGCCGCCCGGCCTGACGCCGCGACCGGCGACCGTCGCACCTTCGGCAGCGGCTACGCCGGCCTGCAGGAGATCGACACCGCGCTGGACGCCCCTGCCGCCCTGGCCCGCCTGCTGCCCGGCCTGCTGCACACGCTGCGGCGCTTCGAGCAGCAGGGCTGGGCGCCGCTGCGCCCGGCCTATGCCCGGCGCGACCTGCTGGCCGGCCGTACGGTGCAGGCCGGCGACCTGCGCGGCCGGGCCGCCGGCGTGGACGCGCAAGGTGCGCTGCTGCTGGATGTCGCCGCGCCGGGCGAGCCTGCCCGGTTGCAGCCCGTGCTGGCCGGCGACGTGAGCGTGCGTCCATGCTGAGAGCCCTTGCCGTGCTGCTCCTGGTGGCCAACCTCGCTGTCTTCGGCTGGACCCAGGGCTGGCTGGTCGGGCTGATCGGCCAGGGCCCCGACAGCGACCGCGAGCCGCGCCGCCTGGCGGCCCAGGTCAACGCCGACAGCATCAAGGTGATCAACCCGGCGACCCTGGCGCGGCTGCAGAACCAGACCGTGTGCCTGGAGGCCGGCCCCTTCAGCCAGGCCGAGCTGGTGCAGATCGACAGCCTGGCGCGCTCTGCCCTGCCCGAAGGCAGCTGGAGCCTGCTCACGCGCGAGAAGCCGGGCAGCTGGCTGATCTACATGGGCAAGTTCCCGAACCGCGAGGCGATGCAGCGCAAGGCTGACGAGCTCAAGCGCCTGAACGTGGCCTTCGAGGAACTGCGCGGCCCTGCCGAGCTGCTGCCCGGCTTGGGAATGGGCCGCTTCGGCCGCAGCGACGAGGCGCAGGAAAGCCTGCGCCGCCTGGTCGAGCGCCGCGTGCGCAGCGCCAAGGTCGTGCAGCTGGTGGCGCCCAGCGTCAGCCACCACCTGCGCGTGCCCAAGGCCGACGCAGCCCTGCAGGCCAGCGCGGCCAGTCTGCGCGACCAGCTTCTGGGCAAGCCCTTCGGCGCCTGCGACAGGTAGGGCGGGCTGGGCGGGGAGGCTGGTCCCGCCTGACCGGGTGTCGCGGCCTCGCCCCATGTCAGGGCGATGTCGGCGCTGCAATGGTGCGCGGACCGCACTCGGGGCAAGCGCGCACCGGCCGGCCGCCGAACGGCGCCCGACCTGACCCGTGACCCAATGCTCGAACCGTGCCCGCGCTGCCCACGCGGTTGGCCGACCCACCCCGGAGTCACGGGGGTAGGCCTCGAAGCTGGCAGATCCCCTGCATGCACGAGCGGCAGACCGGCGTGCCGCGGACCTGTTCGTCAGGCTCCGGAGGTGACCGGTGTTGTCCCTCCCACTTCGAAAAGAGCAGCTGACATGAACGAATACGTCAACATGGCCTGGGTCGCGATCTGCACCGCCCTGGTCTTCTTCATGCAATCCGGCTTCGCGCTGGTCGAGGGTGGCCTGTCGCGCGCCAAGAACTCGGTCAACGTGATCATGAAGGTCTACCTCGGCACCTGTCTGGCCGGCGTGGCCTTCTGGGCCGTGGGCTGGGGACTGGCTTTCGGCCCGAGCCTGGGCGGCTGGATCGGTGGCGGCGAATTCGCGCTGACCAGCACCAAGCCGGCCCAGGGCCTGACGCTGCTGTACCAGATGATGTTCGGCATCACGGCCGTGTCCATCGTCTCGGGCGCGGTGGCCGAGCGCATGCGCTACGGGGCCTATCTGGTGTTCGCCGCCGTCATGTCGCTGGTCATCTACCCGGTCTACGCCCACTGGGTCTGGAACGAGTCCGGCTGGCTCAAGGCCATGGGCTTCGTCGACTTCGCCGGTGATGGCGTGGTGCACTCCGTCGGCGCCTGGTGCGCGCTGGCCGGCCTGCTGGTGCTGGGGCCGCGACTGGGCCGCTACGGCAAGACAGGCGAGGCACGTGACATCCCCGGCCACAACCTGCCCATGGTGGCGCTGGGCGGCTTCATCCTGTGGCTGGGCTGGTTCGGCTTCAACGGCGGCAGCATCAGCGGGCTGGACAGCGCCAACCTCGGCACCGTGCTGCTCAACACCCACCTGGGCGCCTGCGCTGGTGGCATCGGCGCGCTGGCCTTCCAGACGCTCACCCGGCGCCCGGTGCTGATGTCGGCCTCGGTCAACGGCAGCCTGTGCGGCCTGGTGGCCATCACCGGCGGCGCGGCCACGCTCAACCCGCTCACGGCCATGATCACCGCGCTGGTTGCCGGCGTCCTGTGCGTGTGGGGCGCCGAGCGCATCCGCGCCCTGCGCATCGACGACGCGGTGGACGCCATCGCCGTGCACGGTCTGGGCGGCACCTGGGGCCTGCTGGCCGCCGGCCTGTTCTACGAGGGCGACATGTTCAACGGCCAGCGCATCATGGTGCAGGTGCTGGGCGCCCTGGCGGCCTTCTTCTGGGCGCTGCCGCTGGCCTGGCTCGTCTTCAAGGCGATCGACCGCGTCATCGGCCTGCGTGCCCCGACGCTGAACGAGCAGCGCGGGCTGGACTACACCGAGCACCACGAGATCGGCTACCCCGAGTTCCAGGAATCGCCTGGCGGCATGAGCAAGGAGGCCTGAGATGGCAGACCCGACAACTCTCGCGCGCCGCCGTCGGGCGGCCTGCGCCGTGCTCGAAGGCGTGCTCGGTGACGACGAGCTGCTGGCCGCGCTGTGGCTGCAGCACGACAGCATGGTGGGCGAGGCGGTGAGCGACATCATCCGCTACGTCGACGCCGTGGCCGAGCGCCACCAGCTCGACGCGGGCACGCGCAAGCGGCTGTACGACGCCCTGCACAGGGCCTTGCGCCGTTCCGACGCCGAGCTGCCCATCGACCCCTGGCCGGCCATGCTGGCCGTGCGGCCGGTGCCTGCACCGGTGGCTACGCCGCGCGCCGTGAGTCCGCCCATGCGCGGCGTCGTGCCCGCGCACGCGGCGCCGGTCCATCCTGCGCCCTACCCGCCGCCGTACCCGCAGCCATATCCCGGACAACATCCCGGGACATATCCCGGGCAGCGGCAGGGCGCGTCCGCTGCACCGGTCTATCCGCCCGCCTATCCCACGGGCCAGCCGGCGGCCTATCCGCCGGTCATGCAGACGCCGGGCTTTCCGCAGTCCTATCCTGCGGCCTATGCGGCCCCGGTACAGCCACCGGCCGCGTCTGCGGCGGCCATGCTGCCCGAATCCCAGCCGGTCGCCACCGCAGGGCAGGCGCCCGCGGCAGCGGTCACGCCGTCCGACGGTGGCTGGACACCCGAGTCGGGCGTACCCGCCGAACAGGCGGTGTTCGCCGCGCTCGTCGGCGCCATTGCCGACGCGATCGCCCAGACCCATCCAGGGGATTTCGACGACTGGCGCGGCAGCTGGCTGGCCCTGCTGAAGGCGCAGAAGAAGCAGTTGCCGGCCGAGCTGCAGGCCCGCCTGGTGAGGGCCTGCGGTGCCCTGGCGCCCACCCAGGACGCCGAGGCGCGCCGCCAGGCATGGCAGCTCGCGCTGCCTGCCAGGCAGCTGGCCGAGCAGGTGCACCAGCTCTATGTGGCCTTGTGCGAGGCGCTTGGTCCGGTGAGCGCCGACCAGGTGCTCACCCGGGCTGTCAGGCAGGTGGAGTCCACGCCGCCAGCGCGGCTGTTCTCGCCGCGCAAGCTGCTCTGAACGCGGCGGCGGCCTTGCTGCTCCCGCGTGCCTGCTGGCGCTGACACGGCCGGGGCGCGCCGGAAGCACGAAGGGCGCCCCTCTCGCGACGGGCGCCCTTCGTGCCGTGGCCGACCTGACGGTCGACCGGCCGTGCCGGATCAGGCCAGCTTGAGCATCAGCTCGGCTGCAGCGGCGCGTTCATCCTCCTCGCCTTCCTGCTGCACCGCCGCCAGCAGGCTGCGTGCCACCAGGGCCCGGCCGACCTCGATGCAGGCGCGGGCGATCTCCAGCTTGAGCGCGATCTGCTCGCGCATCTCGCTGGCCGACAGCGGTTGAACGGAGGGCTGGGGGCTGGCCGTCACGTCACCCAGCCTGACCATGGCCACGGTGGGCCTGAGCGTTTCCACCGCCCGCGCGACCTCGACGGCAGCGTTGGAGATCTCGATCCGCTTGGGCTTGAGGCCGCGGCCGTCCTTGCTGTCGCGGAAGTCGCTCGACGCCGTGCGCAGGCGCTTGCGCAGGTCGGCCTGGCCGCGCCTGCGGTAGGCCCACCAGCCGATCGGCAGGGCCAGCAGCACACCCAGCATGCCGTAGGGCAGCAGGTGCAGCGGATCGCCCTGGCGGGCATCGCTGCCAGACGCGGTGCCGGCACCCGCCGGATCGGTGGAGCGCCCGACCGCAGGCGGAGGTGCCGGCACCGGCTGCACGGGTGTTGCCGCCGCGGCCGATGCCACCGTGCTGCCGCCGGCGGGCGGCACCACCGCAGGGGTTGCCGGCACGGCCGGCTGGGGTGCCGGGCGAGCCACCTCGGCTGTGGGCGCCGGCAGCACAGCCACCGCCGCAGCGCTGGCCGGAGCCGGCGCCGCCGTCTGCACCGGTGGCTGCACCGCAGGTGCTGCACGTGCCGCGCTGGCCACCGGGCCAGGGGCCGGCGCCGGCTTGAGGACCGATGCGGACGCAGGCACCGGCACAGTGGCCGTGGCTGTGGGCGGCAGGGTCCGGGCCGGCGCCGGCTCGGCCTCCACGCTGCGGCGCAGGGGGTAGGGTGCGGGCGCACGTTCGTTCTGGTTGACCAGCTGCAGGTGGCTGTCCAGCAGCAGGGCGGCCTGCAGCGGGTCTTCGGCGGCGACATCCTCCGCGCTGGGCATGACGATGTGCACGCCGCGCTTGAGCCGGTGCAGATTGCCATACAGGAAGGCGTCCGGATTGCGCCGCAGGATCGCCACCATCGCCGCCCCCCGGGCGCCACTGGCGAACCCGACGGACCGGCTCGCCAGGCGCCACACGTTGTCGTTGGTGACGGTGGTGTAGTTCTCCGGGCCGGCGGGCGCGGCAGCAGCCTGGGGCTGGGCCACGCCGGGCATGCCCAGCAGCAGCAGGGCCAGGGCTACCCCGCTGCGTCTGAGCATTTCGTTGCCCGGCGTGATCGGGGCCAGGCTCTCGGCAGGGCTGGGCGGCATGGTGGGCTGCATGGCGGTCAGACGGTGAGGGTGTGGACCATGTCGATCATGAATTCGACGTCTTCGGCCTGCTGGTTCTCGAAGCCGGCCATGCCCAGCGCCTCGAGCGCGCGCTTGCCGTCGCTGCCGGGTTCGTGCATGCCGGTGATCAGCTCGCGCAACCTGTCGTGGTACTCGGCCAGGCGCGGGCCGGCCAGCAGCACGTGGCGGATGGTGCCGATCTCGCTGCGCGCCAGCGGGCGCAGCTGACGTTTCACGGCGCCGCTCAGGTCGTCCCAGGCCTGCGCCTGGAAGATGCCGCAATCGGCCTTGCCGCTGATGAGCTGCTTGGCCACCAGCACGTAGGTCGATGCCTTGACGATCTCGATGTTGGCCGCGGCCAGGTCGGCCGCCTCCAGCATGATCATGGCGATCATGTTGACGTCCGGGTCGTTGGTCTGCGCCACGCGCACGCCGGGCTGCAGGTCCTCGACGCGCTGCGCGGGCGAGTCGGCGGGCGCGGCGATGACGGACTCGTCGAGCTTGCCGATCGGCGCGGCGATGCTGATGAAGCCCCGCTCGCGCACCAGCATGGCGGCCACGCTGGGGCTGGCGTAGATCATGTCGATGCCGCCGGCGGCCAGGGCATCGCGCTGCTGGGTGAAGTTGTCGTGCAGCTCCAGGTGGATGCGCACGCCACCCAGGCGGCGCTGCAGCCAGGTGTTGAAGACGTACCAGCCCGCGATGTGGTCGGGCGAGAAGTCGGGGCTGACGGTGAGGGTCAAGGTCATGATGTGGTCCGCCCTTCCTCGGCGATCAGTCGCGCGTACAGCTCGGCGTGTTCGGTCACCTTGCTGCGCGAGGGCTTGCGCCGCACCGAGGTGTAGCCCACCACTTCCCCGCTGCGCACGTTGGGGATGGCGGTGGCGTAGACCCAGTAATGCGAACCGTCCTTGCGCAGGTTCTTCACGTAGCCCTGCCACTTGTCGCCGCGGCGCACGGTGTCCCACAGGTCCTTGAAGGCGGCTGCGGGCATGTCGGGGTGGCGCAGGATGTGGTGCGGTGCACCGATCAGCTCGTCGCGCTCCCAGCCCGACATCTCGACGAAGGCCGGGTTGACATGCGTGATGATGCCCTGCAGGTCGGTGCGCGAGACGATGAGCTTGCCGTCCGGGTAGTCGACCTCCTGGTCGGTGATGCGTACCTTTCGGGTGCTGCCGTCGTGCAGACGCAGCACGACCTCGCGCGCGGGGGTGGTCTGCGGCACGCTGGCCGCGAGGGCGTCGCCCATGGAAACACTCCTTGCCGGTTGCGCGGCGCTCAGATGACCTTGCTGATGGCGTCGGCGGCGCGCTTGATGTCCAGGAAGATCAGGCCCAGGCGGGCGTTGGGCTTGCACAGGGCGGTCAGCACGGCGTCGGGGCCGGCGTAGGTCATGAGCACGTAGCCCTTGCCGCCCTTGATGAGCACCTGTTCCAGCTCGCCACGGGCGAGTTCGCGCGCGGTGCGGTCACCCAGCGAAAGCATGGCGGCGCTCATGGCGCCCACGCGGTCCTCGTCCATGCCGGCGGGCAGCATGGAGGCCATCATCAGGCCGTCGGTGGACAGCACGGCCGAGGCCTCGATGTCGGCGGTGGAGCCATTGAGTTCGCTCAGGACGGAGGTCAGGAGTTCAGCGCGCATGTCGTTTCCTTGTTGGGTTGACTGGGGACAGGAGAGAAGTGGTTGGAGCGGGAACGGGAGGGAACAGGGTGATCGTGTGCAGCAGCAGCCGGCGGCGTCAGACGGTGGCGCCGTAGCGCACGCCCAGCGTCCACATCAGCGTGGTGAAGGCTTCCTGGTTGAAGCGCGGTGCGCCGGTCAGGATCAGGATGAAGTACTCGCTGCCCATGTACAGCGGCCAGAAGCCGAGTTCGCTGGCGCCGTTGGCGGCCACCAGGCCCCAGCCGTCGCCGCGCAGGCGCAGGTTGCCGTGCAGCATCTGCGAGTGGCGTTCATGCACGCGCGCCAGGTCCGCGCCCAGGGCGGCGAGTTCCTCGGCCGTCTCGTGGGCGAAGCCGGCGGTGCCCAGGTACAGGCCGCGCTTGTCGGCCAGCAGGGCGCGGCCGTCCTCGGCCAGCTGGGCCAGCAGCGGCGGCAGCAGGGCCTCGATGCTGTCGGGCGGTACCGTCACCGGCACGGGCAGGCCCTGGATCAGGCCGGCCGACTGCAGGCGGAAGATGAATTCCAGCGCGTCCGTGGCGCTCATGCCCATCCAGGCCTGCACCAGCTCGACCTGCAGGCGCGGCGTGGCGGCTTCGCACAGCAGGCGCTGCAGGAAGGTGCGCGCCGGCTCCCGGCTGGGCCGGCTGGCGGCGAAATACGCACCGGCCGGCGTGGGGTGGAGGAAGAAGTCGCCGGCAAGGCTGTACTGGTCGGTGGCCATGGTGGACGGACCTGCGCTTTCAGAGGACGGGGTCGATCGACAGCAGCAGCGCTTCGATCAGGGTGGAGACATCGTCGCGGCGTCGCGCGTCGATCTCGAACACCGGTGCGGTGATCTCGAGCTCCTTCATCTGGCGCACGTAGTCGTCGATGCTGGGCGTCGTGCGGGTGTCCATCTGCGTGACGCCCACCACCAGGCGGGTGTTCTCGATGAACTCGCGGAACGCGCCGATGTAGAACTTCATGTCCTCGAAGGGCGTGGGGCGCGTGTTGTCCAGCAGCAGCACCAGGCCGATGCCGCCCTTGGTGAGGATGTCCCACATGAAGTCGAAGCGTTCCTGGCCGGGTGTGCCGTACAGGTGCACCTTCTCCTTGGGCCCCAGGCGGATCATTCCGTAGTCCATCGCCACGGTGGTGGCACCCTTGCGCTTCTGCGTCATGTCCGAGGCGTTCTCGTCCGTGCGGATGGGCTCGATGTCGCTGATCGATGCGATGGCGGTGGTCTTGCCGGCGCCCACGGGGCCGGTGAAGATGATCTTGTGGTCGGTATGGGCCATGGTCTCTCTAGGCTTGTGCGTGGGCTGTTGGTCGTGCGGACAGGGCGTGCTGGCTGGCGTGGGCTGAGCCGGGTCAGTGGTTCAGCCAGCCGAGCAGGCGGGTCAGCAGGCCGCGGTTGTGGTGCTTGCGCTGGGCGCGCCGGATGTGGCTGCCGTCCTCGGTGACCAGATCCAGCGCGGCCATGCCGTTGTAGAACGCGATGACCTGGCGCTGCGGCACACCGACCAGCTTGGCGGTCTCGATGATGGAGGCGCCGCGGGTTGCCCACAGCGCCGCCATGCGCACCGAGTGCGGCGTGCGTTCGATGCGGGTGAAGTTGGGCCAGTGCTTGAGGTAGATGGTGCGGGTCACGTCCACGCCCGCAGGCAGGCGCCCGGCGCCTGTCAGCATGCCGCCGCGCCACAGCAGCTGGTCCAGGCGCAGCAGCTTGCCGGGCTGGGCCAGCACGGCTTCGAACTCGCGGGCTTCCTGGCGGTTGAGCGTGCGGGTCTTGGGACGCTTGGCGAGCGGCGTTGCCCACATGCCGGCGAACTTGGCGGGATCGAACTCGCAGTACAGCCGACCCTGTGCGGTGTCGACCACGACACGGCCGAGCGGCAGCTCGATGTGGGTGGGCACGCGCCACTTGCCGCCCACCAGCCAGGCCTCGCGCAGTGCGCCGACCACGTGATCGGCCAGTTCGTAGCGCAGGCTGGCGTCGCTGTTCCAGCGCGTCGTGGGCAGATCCTCGCGGTTGCCGCACAGCAGGGCTTCGTCGACGAAGGGCTGGGCCGCCTGGGCCTGGCCGCCCAAGGGGCTGGCGCTGCGTGGCACGGCCGGCTCGGCGGCGGCTTCCGGTTGTGCCGGTGTGGTGGATGCCCTGGCCGCAGGCTGTGCGTCGGTCCTGGTGGCGGCCGGCGCCGCCTTGGGCGCCGCGGCCGGCAGGCTGGCCTCCGGCGTGCCTTGCACGGCGGTCTTGCTGCCGCTGGTCGTGCCAGCTGCTGCAACGACAGTGCTGACGCCGGTGCCGATGGTGCTGTCGGCGGCCGACGGCCGGGTGGCGCTGGTGGTGGCAACCTCGCCCACGAACAGCTTGCGCAGGAAGCCGCCGACCTTGCCGCCCAGGCTGTTGGCCGGGGCTGCAACTGGTGGCCTTCTGGCCGCCGGTGCGCCGCTGGGCGGGCTGATGAAGCCTGGCTGGCTGCCGCGCGGCAGCGCCGGGGCGGCGGCGGCCGGGGTGCTCGCCATCGTGGTCGGGATGATGTCGGGCAGGGTGGACCTGGTCGGTGCAGTGCCGGCATCCGTCGAGGCTAGGGCGACCGCAGCCGAGGGTGAAGGCGTCGCCACTGCGGTGGACGGCAGGGACGATGTGTCTGCCGATGCGGCCGCAGGTGTCGCCGTGGCGGCGGTCACCGGCTCGGTGGTCCGCGGGGCCAGGCTGGCCGCCAGTGCCGCAGTGGCCGGTTCTGCCGCGGCAGCCTGGATGGGTTCAGCGACGGGCCCTGGTTGGAGTGCCGGGCTGGCACTGGCTGCCTGCGCCGCCGCGGCCATGGCGGCCGCCACCGGTGCCATCTCGGTATGGGCCATCGGTGGCATGACCGGGATCGTGCCGGGCGCAGCCGGCCGTGGTGGCGGCGGCGCCGGTGGCAGTTGGAAGGCGGCGGGAGCGCTGGTCTGAAGTCTGCCGGCGGTCACGTTGGCGGCCGCGGCCAGCAGGGCGGCCGGTGTGATGGGCTTGGCGACCGGGGTGGTGTGCTCCAGCAGGTGAGGCTGCATCGACAGCATGATCCCCGGCTTGCCGTAACGCTGGTGGAACTGCAGCCAGTGGGCGCGTGAGTCGGGGTGGTCGTGGTCGAACACGGCCGCGTCGGCCTGATCCTCGCGCGCTGCGGTGAAGCTCGAACGGCCCGTGTTGGCGATGAAGAAGTCCAGCACCGCCTGGGTGCGCGGAGGCAGGGAGAGCAGCACGACCTTCAGTCGGCCTGGGGGTTTGGTGGCGTCCACGGTGGTCGAAGGCAAGGTTGAAGTGGGGCTCACTGCCAGCCGGCGGGCGCGGCGCCATGGCGTTCGCGCAACCGTTCCTGCATGGCGGCCTTGGCCGCGTCGTCGCGGGCATATTGGTAGATGTTGAGCAACTCGCGGCTCACGTCGGCCTGGGTCGGATCGTCGAGCAGGGCCTGTTCGAGCAACTGGCGGGCGCCGTCCAGATCGCCGTCGTCGACACGCGCCATGGCGTCTTCGAAGACGGTCAGCTCGCGCGCGGCCAGGCGCTGGTGATGCACCAGCTGCAGGCTGCCCAGCACGCCCCTGTCATGCACCGAGCCAGCCTGGGCAGGCAGCTGGGCCATCGGTGCAAGGCCGGGTTCAAGGTGCTGCTGCAGGAAGGTCAGCTCGTCCGCACCGAGGTGGGCGCGGGCCTTGTCCAGCAGGGCCGCGCGCAGGCCGCGGCCGCTGCTGCCCAGCGCCAGGAAGACGTCGAGCATGGCACCGAAAAGTCGGTCGCGGAACTCCGGCTGGCAGGCCTGCATGACGCGGCGGGCATGGGCTTCCAGGTCCAGTGCATCACGTGCCACCAAGGCGGTCAGGTAGCGCCAGGCCAGTGCCGGTGCACACGGCGGCAGCCCTGCCGCGACCTGGTCACCATGGCCGAGCACGTCCAGGCGACCGCCGCGCTGATGCACGAAGATCGGCGAGATGTCGATCGCGTCGGGAATGCCGGCGGCGCTGGCGTTGGAGTCGATGCTCATGGCTTCGGAGTCAGGCTGGGGCAATACGTGCTCGGCACGGCGCCGCAGCATGCGGGCCGTCCTGTACAGGCAAAGTCAGTCCCCGGGCGCGTGGCGACGCGCCCTGCAAGGATCGGGTGGCTCATTGGTCGAGCCCGGCTTCCACTTTGCTGGAGAGCAGGTGGCCGTGCATGGTGGCGCCGGCCTGGATCTCGATGGAGCCGTAATGCACGTCACCGAAGATGCGCGCCTGTGAACGCAGGTCGACCAGGCCGGTGGCGTAGATCGTGCCCTTGATCTCGCCGTAGACGATGACGTGCGAGACGCGCACGTCGCCTTCGATGCGGCCGTCGTTGCCGATCACCAGCGTGCCTGCGTCGATCTTGGAGACGCTGACGTCGCCGATGACGCGACCGTCGATGCGCAGCCCGCCGGTGAAGATGAGGTCGCCTTCGATCTCGGCGTCCGGGCCGATCAGGCAATCGACCCGTTCCTGCAGCGGATCACCGGTTTCCTTGCGACGGCCGAAGAAGCCGCTGCGTGGCGCCTCGGCCGGCGTATGGCGTGCCGTGCGCCGCGGGGTCGCTTCCTCGAAGCTGCTGTTCGGTGCGCGTTGAGTGGTCATGCCGGCAAGTCCATGGATCTGTAGTGGGTGGATTCAGGCCTTGCCGATGCTGCTTCATCGCCATTGCCCGTTCGTTCAGGTGCGAAGTCATGGTAGCCAGCGGGTCATGGCCGACCTAGTGTGCATACTTCGCGAACCCCCCGTTCAGGGGAGTGAGGGTGCAGAAATATTGCCGGTCGCTGCATCTCATCCGCAAGTTGCCACCGAACCTGTCTGGACAGTGCTCTGTCGATCGATGCCGACAGCCCGGCGCGATGTGACCTACACCACGATTTGTCGGCTAGGCATGCCTGGCATCACCCGAACAGGTGCGCCGTTACACTCGCACCGCCGCCTGACGTCCTGATGAAGGCGATCCCGGCAGCGTGTTGTGCCACTTGCACAGAGCTTTTCCGCCCCCCTGCCCTGGTCTTGCCGAGTGAAACGAGTCTGGCTATTTGTCGCCGCGATTTCGCTGTTGCCTCTGGGCACGGCATGGCTGACCGATTCGGTCACGCTGGAAGGGGAGCGCACCATCTACACCGCTGCCTGCGAAGGTGGCTCATGGTCCGGCGGAGCCTCCGGCGCCTGCAGCGGGCGTCTGGTCGCGGCAGAGCGTTTCCGCTTCCGCGCCTTGCGAGCCCATTCCGAAGTGCTGTTCTGGACGGTGGGAGATACCACCCGGCCGTCAGGCAAGTTCACCGGTTGCACGGTCCAGGATTCGCGCAACTGGAGTTGTCCGGGCAACGAGCAGTCGTCCGACACCGTCACGCACCAGATGGTTGACGGTACGCCGCAGCCCGATGTCAGCGGGCGCACGCGCCGCTTTCATGCGATCGAGAAGTGGCGCTGGCTGTCGCTGCGGTTGCTGGGTCGCACGGTCGATACCCACCGCTAGTCAGCCATCGCCACTGCCTGGGCCTGCCGGCCATGAGAAAGCCCGGCGCATGGCCGGGCTTGTCGTTGCACGCAGGTTGCCGCGTCAGGCAGGCCGTCCGGCCTGCCACGGACAGGATCACTTGCTGCTGATGGCTTCCACCGACAGGGTGATGGTCACGTCGTCGCCGACGTAGGGCGCGTACTTGCCGGCGTTGAACTCGGTGCGCTTGATGGTGACGGTGGCGTCGGCGCCGATGGCGTCCTTCTTCAGCATCGGGTGGGCCTGGTTCAGGAAGCTGGTGACCTTCAGGGTCACGGGCTTGGTGATGCCCTTGATGGTCAGGTTGCCTTCGACAGCGGCGGGCTTGTCACCCTCGAACACGACCTTGGTCGACTTGAAGGTGGCGGTCGGGAACTTGGCGGTGTCGAGGAAGTCCTCGCCCTGGATGTGGCCGTTGAAGACGGTGAAGCCGGTGTCGACCGACTTGGTGTCGATCACGACGTCGACCGAGCCGGTCTTGGCGGCCTTGTCCAGCACGATGGTGCCGGTGGTGGTGTTGAAGCGGCTCAGCTGCGTCGACATGCCGAAGTGGCTGTACGAGAAGCGCGGGAAGGTGTGCGTGCCGTCGATGGTGTAGGTCTCGGGTGCGGCCAGGGCCGGCGTGGCGGCGGCGATGGACAGTGCGGCGGCGGCAAACAGCTGGGTGAACTTCATCTCGGGTCTCTTTCAGTGAGTCAGGGTTGGAGCAAGGGAGGATTCAGCGATCAGGCTGCAGGGACGGGGTGATCTGGCGATCAGAGCGGGGCCATGCCGCGCAGGGCGAGCTTGAACTTCACCTGCACATCGTTGGCCACCATGGAGGTGTCGGCCCATTCGCCTTCACCGATCTTGTATTCGAGCCGCTTGATGGCGAAGCTGCCGGCCGCGGTGGTCACGCCGGCGGCCTGGGTCAGCGCCACCGGCACGGTGACGTTCTGGGTCTGGCCCTTGATGGCGAGCTTGCCGAGCGCCTCGAACTTGCCGCCGCCCAGCGCCTTGATGCTGGACGAGGTGAAGGTGGCAGTCGGGAACTTGGCGGTGTTGAACCAGGTGGGCTTGACCACCTCGCCGTCGGCCTCGGGGCCGATGCTGGCGCTGCCGGTCTCGATGGCCAGCACGACCTTGCCGGTCTCGGGCTTCTTCGGGTCGAAGGCGATCTGGGCGTCGAACTTCCTGAACTTGCCGTCCACCGGCACGCCCATCTGCTTGAAGGTGAAGCCGACCTCGCTCCTGGGTGCGTCGACCTGCTGGGCGCAGGCGGGCGAGGCGGCAAGCAGGCCGTAGGCGGCCAGGGCCAGGGAGGCGGTGATGAAGGTGCGCATGATGGTGATCGTTCCAGTGGGCCGGATCGGGCCGGTGCGGGAGTCTGATGGGACGGAAACGGCCTGTCGCGACGGGATGTTGTCGATCCAGGCCGGTGAACGGCTTCAGCCGCGGCGCCAGCTCATGCGGGCCAGCAGGCCGTCGCGGTCGATGAACTGGTGCTTGAGCGCGGCGCCCACATGGCCCAGCACGAGGGCGGCCATGGCGAAGGTGCTGAACTTGTGCAGCGGCTTGATGAGTTCGGCCAGGGCCTTGTCAGGGCCGACGAAGTCGGGCAGGGGCAGCACGCCGAACCACACGATGGGGAAACCCGCCGCCGAGCTGTAGGCCCAGCCGGTGAGCGGCACGATGAAGAACAGCAGGTAGAGCAGGTGATGCGTGGCGTGGAAGCCCTGCACCTGCCAGCGCGGCATGGCCTGCTCGATGGCGGCCGGCAGGGCCGGCGGGCGGTGCGTGATGCGCCACACCAGCCGCAGCACGGACAGGAAGAGGATGGTCACGCCGGCCCACTTGTGCCAGTTGTAGAGCTTGAGCCGCATGGGCGAGAAGGGCAGCTCGTGCATGTACAGGCCCACCGCGAAGGTGCCGACGATGGCCAGCGCCAGCACCCAGTGCAGGGCAACGGCCGGGCGGTTGTAGACCGCTGTGCCGGGGTGGGTGCTGGAGCTGTTCATGGTGAAGACGGGGCCTGAGCTGCAATGTCCTCACTTTATGCGGCAGTGCAGCACGGCGGGTTCAGTCAGCTTCACGCAAACATGGCAAAAAACTGAACGCACCTGTGGGCAGGCTGCATTGATCTGACGCAGTCGCGCAGCAAGCCCGGGCGAGCTGGTCCCGTCTTCAGGCGATCACGGCCGCGCCGTTGCTGCGCAGCGCCCCCAGGGCCGCCTGGATCGCCGCAGCCGTGCCGGCTGGCAGGTGCCGCACCAGCCAGCCGTGGCGAACGGCCGCATCCAGCGTGGCGATGGACGCGTCGACGGTCAGCTCGCCCGCCTGCAGGCGCTGCAGCACATCGGCGATGTCGTGGACGGCAAAGCCGGCCACCTCGCCGTCCTGGTTGACGGGCACGAGGCCGGGCGGCAGCTCGATCTCGTGCACATGGATGTCCTCGTTCTGCAGGCCTTCGGCAACGTCCTGCACGACGCGGTAGATACCTGTGGCGCGGGCAGCCTGCATCTGCGCCGGGCTCAGGCCGGCTTCCTCGTAGGCCTCGCGGTGCAGGGCCTGCAGCGGCGTCTGGCCGTGCGGCACGCCGCCGCCGATCAGGTTGTCGAGCATGCCCGGGTCGGTGCTCTTGGTGGCGGAGCGACGGCCCAGCCACAGGCGTGCGGGTGCTCCTGGCAGCGCTGGCAGGGTCAGGCCGTTGCAGTGCGCTCCCTCGGTCAGGCAGCCCCAGAAGCGCGCCGAGGCGCGTTCGATCAGTGCCAGCGGCGGCGCGCCTGCCCGTTCCAGCAAAGGGAAGGTCTCGTCGCGCCAGCCTCGCAGCACACCGGCGGTGCGCAGCTCGCGGTTCAGCCCGGCCAGCCAGGCGTCGCGCGCGGCCGGCACAAGCTGCAGCAGCAGGCCGTGCGTGTCCAGCCGCAGCGGCGCGTCGGCCGTGTCGCCCAGCGGCAGGGCCGCCAGGTGGGCGATGGCCACGCTGCCCACGGTCTTGCGCTGCCCGGCGTCGGCCACGGCAAAGGGCAGCCGCAGGCGCGCATCGTGCCGGCGTGCGGCGCGCAGCACCGGCCAGGCGTCCAGCAGCGGGTGGGCCAGGTCAGCATGCACCGGCGGGCGCCTGGCCGGCCTGTGCCGCCAGCAGGGTGGCGGTCACTTCCTTGCGATAGCGGTTGAGATCCTGCACGCTCCGGAAGCTGCGGTCCATCAGGATGGACAGGTTGTGCAGGATGCGTTCGACCACCTTGTTCTCCCAGCTGCTGTCGAACTGGATCTGCCGGTCCAGCCACTGCTCCAGCCAGGCCGGGTCGGGCAGGCGGCTTTGCACCGTGTCGCGCGGAAACAGGCTGGCGTTCACGTGCAGGTTGGTCGGGTGCAGCGCCTGGGCGGTGCGCCGGGCGCTGGCCATCAGCACGCCGACCTTGGCGAAGGCGGCACGCGCCTCGTCGCCGCAGCGGACCAGGGCGCGTTTCATGTAGCGCAGGTAGGCGCCGCCGTGGCGTGCCTCGTCGCGCGCCAGGGTGTCGTAGATGACCTGGATGACCGGCTCGGTGTGCCACTCGGCGGCGCGGCGATACCAGTGGTTCAGGCGGATCTCGCCGCAGAAATGCAGCATCAGCGTTTCGAGCGCCGGCGCGGGGTCGAACTCGAAGCGCACCGCGTGCAGTTCGGCCTCGGAGGGCGCCAGATCGGGACGGAAGCGGCGCAGGTATTCCATCAGCACCAGCGCGTGCTTCTGCTCCTCGAAGAACCACACGCTCATGAAGGCGCAGAAGTCGCTGTCCTCGCGGTTGTCGCGCAGGAACATCTCGGTGGCCGGCAGCGCGGCCCATTCGGTGATGGCGTTCATCTTCACCGTCTGGGCCTGCTCGTCGCTCAGCAGCGTGGCGTCGTGGCGGCTCCAGGGAATGTCGTGCTCCATGTTCCAGCGCACGGATTCGAGTTGCATGAACAGTTCCGGGTACAGCATGGCCGGCTCGCCAGTGGTGACGTTCGCGAGTTTATGGAGCCCGCCATGCCCTGCGTGCACCAGGTGGCACTGGGCCATGGCTGCCTGGTTGACGCCCGGCTCAGCGCGGCTGGGTGCGCCAGCGGGCGATCTCGGTCTCGATGTCGCCCAGGCGGCTGATCACCTTCACTTGCGGCGGGCTGCGCCGCTGCACGGCCGGCAGCGTGCAGCCGACCCAGAGCTCGACCTCCGGCGCCAGCGCGGTACGCAGGTCGGCCAGGGCGTCGAGCGCCTGGTGCGGGTTGACGGCGGTGGAAAAGCTCAGCGCCACGATGTCCGACCGGTGCGCGCGCGCGCCCATCACCATGTCGGTCAGCGGCGTCTGGCGGCCCAGGTTCATGCAGTCGCAGCCGGCTGCGCCGAGCAGGGATTCCGCCATCAGCAGGCCCAGGCCATGGGCCTCGATCGGGGCCGTGGCCAGCAGCACGCGCGGTGCCGCGCCGGGCTGCGGTTCGGGCAGGCTGGTCACCGCGCTGCGCAGCACGGCTTCCAGCGTCTCGCTGCACAGGTGTTCCTCGAACACCTCCAGCCGTCCGCGCGACCAGGCGTCGCCCAGGTCCACCAGCAGCGGTGTCACCACCTCGGTGATGAATCGGCCCAGGCCGAGCGTGAGCATCTGCTGCATCAGCGCGCGGCGCAGGGCGCGCGGGTTGTGGCTGCGCAGCAGGCCCAGCAGATCGGTCGAGGTCGACGAGATGGCATGAGTTGTCTGGTTTGACCTGGACAAACCGTTTCCACCCGACCAGTCGGACTGATCGTCGAGCTGCCTCAGTTCGCCCAGGTCCAGCGCCACGATGCGCCCCGGTCGGTGGCCGGCATCCATCAGCCGCTTGATGTGACGCAGCCGCTCCACCTGCTCGGCCGTATACAGGCGCTCCCCGTTGCCGTCGCGCGTCGGCAGCGGGAAGCCATAGCGTTTCTCCCAGATGCGCAGGGTGTCCTTGCTGATGCGGGTGTCGCGTTCGACGGCGGCGATCGTGAGGGCGGGCTCACTCGGCGCAATTGCGCCGGTGCTGGCCAGGGCGGTGTCGGTGTTCATGCGCGTCGGGTGTCGCTGGAGGTTGCCCGGTGGCCCGGGCAGGGTGGCGTCATGGGCCGGAGAGACTTTGATATGTCTAGGACAAACACTTGTGCGTGCCTGCATCAAGCCCTATTATCGTTCCGTCGCGTATTTTGACGTAGACAAATCATGAACAAAATGAGAAATCCATGTCCACCAGCCATCGTCCCGCCGGCGCCCGGCGTGCGCGCGTCTGCCGTCATCGCTTGCTGACCGGCTCGCTGGGCATGTCTGTCCAAGGTCTTGCCGGTCTCGTCGCACGAACCATGGAACCAACTGGCCGGGCGCGCGTCCGAGCCTGTGGACCGGTCGCCGCTGCACGTGATGCGGCGGCCTGCCGGCCCGCGCTTCTTGCGTCGTGCAGCTTGCCCGCCGGCCTTGCGGCCCGGCGGGTCGACCGTCCGGGGTGGTGTTTCTCCTCCTCCGTCCCTCCCTGTTGCATCCCGGGACGCTGCACGACGCCTTCTCATACCCGCCCCGCCGCCTGGCCGGCCGCCACCGGGGTGTGCGCATGACGGCGCGCCGCATCGCCGTGGTCGGCTCGGGCATCGCCGGCCTGTCGGCCGCCTGGCGGCTGAGCCATGAGCCGGGCACGGCGGTGACGCTGTTCGAGGCGGGCGACTACTTCGGCGGTCACACGCACACGGTGGACGTCGAGCTGCCCGACCACACCGGGCGCGGCGTGCGCCACGGTGTCGACACCGGTTTCCTCGTCTTCAACCAGCGCACCTACCCCGAGCTCATACGGCTGTTCGACCACCTGGGCGTGGCGACGGCAGCGTCGGACATGTCTTTCTCGGTGCAGTCCACCGTCGACGGCGTGGAGTGGAGCGGCAGCAACCTGGCCAGCGTGTTCGCCCAGCCGCGCAACCTGCTGCGCCCGCGCTTCATCGGCATGCTGGCGCAGATCGTGCGCTTCAACCGCCTGGCCACCCGCATCGCGGTGGACGGCAGCGAGGCCGAGCTGGCCGAGTCGGTGGGCGACTTCCTCGATCGCCATGGTTTCGGTACCGCCTTCCGGCGCTGGTACCTGCTGCCCATGGTGGCCTGCATCTGGTCGTGTCCGACCGACCAGATGCTGGAGTTCCCGATCGCCACGCTGATCCGCTTCTGCCACAACCACGGCCTGCTGCAGGTGGTGGACCGGCCGCAGTGGTACACGGTGAGCGGCGGTGCGCTCCACTATGTGGAGCGCATGCTGCCCGCCATCGCCGATGCGCGCCTGAACACGCCGGTGCTGGGCGTGTCGCGCCAGGCCCTGGGCGTGACGCTGCTGAGTGCAGCCGGGTCCGAGCACTTCGACGCCGTCGTGCTGGCCTGCCACAGCGACCAGGCCCTGGCGCTGCTGGGCGCCGACGCCACACCGGCCGAGCGCGAGGTGCTGGGCGCCATCGCCTATCACCCCAACGTCGCGGTGCTGCATACCGACACGGCACTGCTGCCCAAGCGCGGCCGCGCCTGGGCGGCCTGGAACTACGAGCACGCGGCCGACGGCGGCGACGAAGGCGTGTGCCTGCACTACCTGCTCAACCGCCTGCAGCCGCTGCCTTTTGCCCGGCCGGTGATCGTGTCGCTCAACCCGGTGCGTGCGCCGCAGCCCGACCAGGTGCTGGCCCGCTACGACTACGCCCACCCGGTGTTCGATCTGGCCGCCGTGGTCGCCCAGCGCCGCCTGCCCGGGCTGCAGGGCCAGCGCCACACCTGGTTCGCCGGTGCCTGGGCCGGCTACGGCTTCCACGAGGACGGCCTCAAGTCCGGCCTGGCAGCGGCGCAGGGCCTGATCCGCCGCCTGCACGGCAGGCACGAGCACCTGGCCAGCGTGTCGCCCTTCACCGTCACCCAGGCGGAGCCGGCCGGCGGCACGCGGCTGGCCGCATGACGCCTGCCTCGACCCCGGGCCCGGGCGGCACCCCGACCGCGGGCTCGGCACCCGCGGCCTTGTCGGCGCCCGTTGCCGCAGCCACGGCCACCGCCTGCATCGGGCGTGGCCAGGTGCGCCACAGCCGGCTGCGTCCGGGCCTGCACCAGTTCGCCTACCCGACCTGGTGCGTGCTGCTGCCGCTGCGCAGCTGGGCGGCGCAGCCGGCCGGCGCCGCGGCACCGGCCCTGGCCGTCAACCGCCGGGGCCTGGTGAGCTTCCATGACACCGACCACGGTCGCGGCCAGGCCGGCGACGGCGCCGCGCTGGCCTGGTGCGAGGCCGAGCTGGCGGCGGCCGGCGTGCACGACGCCGACGGCGAGATCTGGCTGATGACCTACCCGCGCGTGCTGGGTGTCGTGTTCAAGCCGGTGAGCTTCTGGTTCGCCCTGCGCCGCGACGGCAGCCTGGCGGCGGTGCTGGCCGAGGTGAACAACACCTTCGGCGAACGCTGCCGCTACGTGCTGGCCGGTGCGGGCTGGGGCCGCGAGCTCGCCGCCGCCAAGACCATGCACGTCTCGCCCTTCTGCAGCGTGAGCGGCGGCTACCGCTTCCGCTTCATGCAGCGCCAGGGCTGGCAGGCCGGTGGCCGGCTGGTCGCCCGGGTCGACCACGACGATGCCACCGGACCGCTGCTGCAGACCAGTCTGAGCGTGACGCTCGCGCCGCTGACCCGCACCGCCCTGTGGCGCACCTGGCTGGCCATGCCGCTGCTCACCCTGGGCGTGCTGACGCGCATCCACTGGCAGGCGCTGCTGCTGTGGCTGCTGCGGCGCGTGCCCTGGCATGCCAAGCCCGCGCCGCCGGCCCACCTCGTGCCGCATTGAGCGGTCGTCGCACTGGCTGTCCGCCCCCCGTCCACCTGACCGACTGCCTGCCACCGGCGTGCAACGCCTGCCCACCACCTGTCCAAGACCTGCGAGAGCGATAGCCATGAACCAGACCCCATCCCCCGCCGCGACGCTGCGCCAGGACAGCCCGGCCGTGCTCGGCCCCGCGCTCCTGCCCTATCTGGCCAACCAGGCGCCGATGGCGGCACGCGCCTGCCTGCGCCTGCTCGACAAGCTGGAGCGCGGCACGCTCGACCTGACGCTGCCCAACGGCGCCACCCTGCGCCTGGGCGAGGAGCAGCCCGGCAGCCTGCGCGCCCAGCTGGTGGTGCACGACTGGCTGGTGTTCGCCAGCGTGCTGCGCTCGGGCGACATCGGTTTTGCCGAGACCCACATCGCCGGCCTGTGGACCACGCCCGACCTGCCCGCGCTGCTGCGCCTGCTGCTGGCCAACCGCGAGCAGCTCGACCAGGCCATCTACGGCCGCTGGTGGGGCGGGCTGTGGCACCGCCTGCGCCACCTGCTCAACCGCAACTCGCTCGCCGGCAGCCGGCGCAACATCCACGCCCACTACGACCTGGGCAACAGCTTCTACCGTGCCTGGCTGGACGGCGGCATGAACTACTCCAGCGCGCTGTTCGAGGGCGACCCCACCCGCAGCCTGGAGGCCGCCCAGCAGCGCAAGCTGGCGCGTACCCTGGCCGCGGCGCGGGTGCAGCCGGGCGAGCGCGTGCTGGAGATCGGCTGCGGCTGGGGTGGCCTGGCCGAGCTGGCGGCACGCGCTGGCGCCCACGTCACCGGCCTGACACTGTCGACCGAGCAGCTGGCCTGGGCGCGCCGGCGCGTGGCCGCGGCCGGCGTGGCCGAACGCTGCGACCTGCGCCTGCAGGACTACCGACTGGTCGACGACCCGCCCTACGACGCCATCATCTCGATCGAGATGTTCGAGGCCGTCGGACTGGCCTGGTGGCCGACCTACTTCGCCACCCTGGCGCGCCTGCTCAAGCCCGGCGGGCGCGCCTGCGTGCAGAGCATCACCATCGCCGACGGGCTGTTCGAGCGCTACGCACGCTCCAGCGACTTCATCCAGCAGTACATCTTCCCGGGCGGCATGTTGCCCAGCCCGGCCCGCTTCCGTGCCGCGGCCGAGCAGGCCGGCCTGGTGGTGGAGGACAGCCACGCCTTCGGCCCCGACTACGCCGAGACGCTGCGACGCTGGCGCCATGTCTTCCACGCCCACGACGCCGAGGTGCGCCAGCTCGGCTTCGACACCGCCTTCATGCGCACCTGGGACTTCTACCTGGCCTACTGCGAGGCCGCCTTCGACGCCGGCAGCACCGACGTGGTGCAGTTCACCCTGCTGCGCCCCTGAGCGGCGACCTGTTCATGCCCTGCAACCCCCCTCTGGACGACTGGTCCGGCCGCCACGTCTGGATCGTCGGCGCCTCCAGCGGCATCGGCCTGGCCGCGGCCGAGGCTTTGGCCGCGGCGGGCGCCCGGGTCGCCGTCTCGGCGCGCCAGGCCGCGCCGCTGCAGGCCTTTGCCGTGCGCCATGCCGGCGCCCTGGCCCTGCCGCTGGACGTGACCGACCAGCAGCAGCTGCAGGCCGCGGGCGAGCGGCTGCAGGCGG
Organism: Pseudomonadota bacterium; assembly: GCA_046045865.1. Lineage (GTDB taxonomy): Bacteria > Pseudomonadota > Gammaproteobacteria > Burkholderiales > Burkholderiaceae_C > Sphaerotilus. The sequence continues at coordinate 28,260 of JBJOKY010000001.1, forward strand.
CCTGGCCGCGGCTGGACCTGGTGCTGTACTGCGCCGGCCACTACAAGGCGCAGATCGCCGCGCGCTACGACCTGGCCGAGATGCTCAGGCACCAGGACATCAACTACGTCGGCGCGTTGCGCCTGCTGGGCGTCGTGCTGCCCTGGCTGCTGCGCCAGCGCGGCGGCCATGTCAGCCTGGTGGCCAGCGTGGCGGGCTGGCGCGGCCTGCCGCAGGCCATGGCCTACGGGCCGACCAAGGCGGCGCTGATCAGCCTGGCGCAGTCGCTGTATTTCGACCTCGCGCCCGCAGGGGTGGGTGTGTCGGTCATCAGCCCGGGTTTCGTCGACACGCCGCTCACGGCGGGCAACCGCCACCACATGCCCGCGCTCATCACGCCGCAGCAGGCCGCGACCGAGATGCTGGCGGGCTGGCGCGCCGGGCGCTTCGAGATCCACTTCCCGCGCCGCTTCAGCCGCACGCTCAAGCTGCTCGACCTGCTGGGGCTGGCGAGCGACCGGCTGTATTTCAAGCTGACCGGCCGGCTGACCGGCAAGCGCGTATGACGGTGCCTGGCCTGCCGACCGGGCCGGCACTGCCGGCGCCCGCGGCGCGCCATGCGGATGCGCGCGTGGCCGCCATCGTCGACTACTTCGAGCGGCTGTCACCTGCGGCGCTGGACGAGCTGGACCACATCTACCAGCGCGACGCGCTGTTCAAGGATCCGTTCAACGAGGTCGAGGGGCTGGACGCCATCCGGCGCATCTACGCCCACATGTTCGTCGCGCTGCGTGCGCCGCGTTTCGTCGTCACCGACATCGCGGTCGACGGTGCGAGCTGCTGGCTGGGCTGGGATTTCGTCTTCCACAGCCCGCGCCTGGGCCCGGGCCGCCAGTGCATCCGCGGCGCGACACTGCTGCACCTGGGCCCGGACGGCCGCATCGCCCGGCACCGCGACTACTGGGACGCGGCCGAGGAGCTGTACGAGAAGCTGCCGCTGCTCGGCGCGCTGCTGCGCTGGCTCAGGCGCCGGCTGGCGACACCCTGAGCCGCGGCGGCGGGGCGACCACGGCCAGGGCGCCTCGGCCACGCCTGTTTACTTGTTGCGCTGGCCTTCGGTCAGCGCGTCGACCTGGAACTTGCCGCCGGCCTCGACCAGGAAGATCTCGCGCCAGGTCACGCTCTGGCCCAGCTTGGTCGGTGCGGGGTAGGGCGCGGCGGCGCGGATCATGGTTTCCACCCAGGGCGCGATCTCCTTCATCGCCGGAGGGCGCATCACGTCCACCGCGGTGACCTGGCCGGTCGCGTCGATGGTGGTGTTGATGATGGCCACGCCCACCAGCATGGGCGGCAGCTTGCCCTTGTGGATCTTGCCCGGGTAGGCGGCGTACAGGTGCCTGGCGGCGTCCTTGCGGTAGAGCACGTCGGTCGCGGCGGCGGACGGCGCGGCGGTCAGCGCCTTGGGCGGCGGCGCTTCGGCGAACTGGGCCTGGGCCTGGGCGGTGCCGGCGGCTGCGGCACAGATCAGCAGGGCGGCCAGGCCGGTGGACAGGCGGCGGGACAAGGGCAGACGGTGCATCGTGAGGGCTCCGGGGCAGGAAATTTGGGGGCAGACCACGAGGTGGCGGCGGCAGTGTAGGGACGCGAGCCTGACGCAGAACCCGCAAAAAGCCGCCCGCCGGGTTCACAAGGTAAGCGGGCGCAACCGTGTGTGAACGGGGCCGGGCCGGGTCGGGGCGGCCGCGGCGGCCTCAGCGCAGCCAGCCCTTCCGGTGGAAATAGATGAAGGGCGCAGCCACCGACGCGGCCATCAGCCCCAGCGCCATGGGATAGCCCCAGGTGTGGTCCAGCTCGGGCATGTACTTGAAGTTCATGCCGTAGATGCTGGCGATCAGCGTGGGCGGCAGCAGCGCCACGCTGGCCACCGAGAAGATCTTGATGATCTTGTTCTGGTTGATGTTGATGAAGCCCACCGTGGCGTCCATCAGGAAGTTGATCTTGTCGAACAGGAAGGCGGTGTGCGAATCGAGCGAGTCGATGTCGCGCAGGATCTGGCGCGCCTCCTCGAACTGCTCGGCGCTGAGCATGCGGCTGCGCATCATGTAGCTCACCGCGCGGCGCGTGTCCATCACGTTGCGGCGGATGCGCCCGTTCAGGTCTTCCTCGCGGGCGATGGCGGCCAGCGCCTCGCCGGCGCTGCGGTCGTCGACCTCCTGCTTGAGCACGCGCTGGCTGACCTTCTCCAGCGCGTCGTAGATGCCTTCCAGCGAATCGGCCGAATACTCGGCGTCGGCGTCGTAGAGCTTGAGCAGCACATCCTTGGCGTCCTCGATCATGGCTGGGATGCGCCGCGCGCGCAGACGCAGCAGCCGGAACACCGGCAGGTCCTCGCCGTGGATGGAGAACAGCATGCGCTCGTGCAGGATGAAGGCCACGCGCACGTTGCGCGGTGCCTCGTCGTCGTCGATCAGGAAGTCCGAGCGGATGTGCAGCTCGCCGTTGTCGTTCTCGTAGAAACGGGCGGACTCCTCGAGGTCGTCGTCGACCACGTCGTCGGGGATGGTCAGGCCGAAGCGGCTGCGCAGCCAGGCCTTCTCGTCGGCGCTGGGGGCTTCGAGGTCGACCCAGACCGGCTCGACATGGGTGAGGTCGAGCGGACCTTCGATTTCTTCCTGAATCAGCCGCCCGTTGGCGAGCGTGAACACGTTGATCACCGGGGAACTCCTGCGGGTGGCGCCGCAGGGCGCGCAACATCCGGGTGCAGGATAACGGCTTGGCTCGGCCCGGCTCGGCGCCTGCGGCCGGGCGCGCTCAGGCCTGCGTGTCCGTCCGCGAGCATGGCGTGCCTGGCGTGTCTCGCCCCCCCTGAAACGCAAGGGTGGCGCGATCTTTCGCACGCTCTGTCATTAACTCACGCAGGGGCAAAGGTGTAAGGGGCGGGGCTTGTCAACCGCTGCCGGCACGGTCACACTGGGCTCGCCATGGCGCCACAGGCCTTGGCTGACAAGACAAGCATCAGCGTCTTCCCACCATCCTCTGGAAAGGAGGCTCCATGAATCTGACGATCAGTGGTCATCACCTCGAAGTCACCCCCGCCCTGCGTGAGTACGTGCTTACCAAGCTGGACCGGGTCATCCGTCACTTCGACCAGGTGGTGGACGTCAACGTTCTTCTTACCGTGGAAAAGCAGAAGGAGAAGGAAAAGCGCCAACGCGCCGAAGTGACCTTGCACACCAAGGGCAAGGACATCTTTGTCGAAACCGCTGACGAGGATCTCTATGCCGCGATCGACCAGCTGATGGACAAGCTCGACCGTCAGGTCGTGCGCCACAAGGACAAGCTGCAGGATCACCACCACCCGTCGCCCAAGCGCACCGGCGCTGCGGGTGAACTGGCCTGAGTCTCCTGCCAGGTCATCTGATCACGGTGGGGTCGGCCGATCGGCCGGCTCCGCCTTCCGCCCGCCGCCTACCCCGTGGCGCGGCAGCGCAGGGCGGCTGATAAACCGCCTGCCTCCAGCTTCAAACGGCCCCGATCGGGCCGTTTTGCTTTTGGGGCGTCGTGGCGCCCGCCCGGCCTGGGCTCCCGGCCTCAGCCCGGTGCGATCGCCGCAGCCAGCGCCAGGTAGTCGACCACCGGCACCTCCTCGGCGCGGCGTTGCAGGTCGAAGGCGCCCGGCTCGCTGCCGCGTTCGGCCAGCCAGCGCCCCAGGCTGTGGCGCAGCAGCTTGCGCCGCTGCGAGAACGCCGCCGTCACCAACTCGCCCAGGAGCGCGCGGTCGACCGCCGGCGGCACGGCCAGCGGCAGCATGCGCACCACGGCCGAATCCACCCGCGGTGGCGGGTCGAAGGCCTCGGGCGGCACGTCGAACAGCGCCTCGATCTCGTAGCGCGACTGCAGCATCACCGACAGGCGCCCGTAGGTCTTGCTCCCCGGGCCGGCTGCCATGCGGTCGACCACTTCCTTCTGCAGCATGAAGTGCTGGTCGAGCACGTGGCCGACCACGTCCAGCAGGTGGAACAGGATGGGGCTGGAGATGTTGTACGGCAGGTTGCCGACGACGCGCAGCGGCCGCCCGGCCGCCGCGGCCAGCGCGGCGAAGTCGACCTGCAGCACGTCGGCCTCGATCACCGTGAGCTCGCTGCGCCTGCGCAGCCGGGCGGCCAGGTCGCGGTCGAGCTCGACCACGGTGAGGTGCTTGCAGCGCTCGACCAGGGGGTCGGTCATGGCGCCCAGGCCGGGGCCGATCTCGACCAGCGGTTCACCGACGCGCGGGTCGATGGCGCGCACGATGGCGTCGAGCACCGCGCTGTCGGCCAGGAAGTGCTGGCCGAAACGCTTGCGGGCCTGGTGCTTCATCGTGCCGCCCGCGGCTGGGGGGAGCGGCTCACTGCGGCGGCTCGCGCAGTTCGACGTAGGCGCGCGCGCGTACCTCGCGGGCCCACTCGTTGTAGGCCTCCTCGTACTTCTGCTCGCGCAGGGCGTTGCGCGCGGCCTCGCGCTGCTCGCGGGCGTCCAGGGTGATGCGGCGGCGCTCGATCAGCTGGATCAGGTGCACGCCGAAACGTGACACCACCGGGTCGCTCACGCCGCCCGGTTGCAGTTCATTGAGCGCCTGCTCGAACTCGGGCACGAACTGGCCCGGCCCGGCCCAGCCGAGGTCGCCGCCGGCCGGCGCGCTGCCGTCGTCGGAGAACCGCCGTGCCAGGTCGTCGAAACGCGCCTTGCCGGCCTCGACATCGCGCTTGTAGGCCGCCAGGCGGCGCGTGGCCAGCTCGGGGCTGAGCTCGTTGGTCGGGCGCAGCAGGATGTGGCGGGCACGGTTCTGCGTGATGGACAGGCCGGCGTCCTTGCGTTCGATGAGCTTGAGCACGTGGAAGCCCGCGCCGGTGCGCAGCACCTGGGGCGCGACCTCGCCGGCCTTGAGCGGCCGGACCGCCTCGACGAAGACATCGGGCAGCCTGGACGCCGGGCGCAGGCCCAGCTCGCCGCCGCGCTCCTTGCCGCCCTGCGACAGCTCCTTGACCAGGGCGACGAAGGCCTCGCCGCCGTGCAGGCGCTGCAGCGCCCTGACGGCCTGGGCGCGGCGCTCGGCGGTCTCGGCCGGGCTGGCGCCGTCGGCCACCGGGATCAGGATCTGCGCGATGTTGTACTCGTTGGCCAGGCCCGCCTTGTCGCGTTCGGACTGCAGCCAGTTCTCGATCTCGGTGTCGCTCACGCGCAGGCGCGACTGCACCTCGCGCTCGCGCACGCGCTCGAGCAGCACCTGATCGCGCAGGTTGCCGCGGAAGCGCTGGTAGTCCATGCCTTCCTTGCGCAGGCGCTCGCGCAGCTGCTCGGTCGTGATCTGGTTCTGCGCCGCGATGTTGGCCACCGCGCGGTCGAGTTCGAGCTCGTCGACGCGGGTGCCGGTCTCGCGCGCGTAGCTGAGCTGGGCGCGTTCGTCGATCAGCTGGTCGAGCAGCTGGCGCTGCAGCTCCTCGCGGCTGGGCGGCTGGCGGCTGCGCCGGGATTCCTCGACCAGACGCACGACGCGCTGCTGCACCTCGGCATTGGTCACCAGTTCCTGGTTGACCACGGCGACGATGTAGTCACCGCCGCGGCGCTCGGGCACGTAGGCCTGCGGTGCAGGTGCCGGAGCAGGCGCGGTGGCAGGCTGCGCCCAGGCGGTGCCGCCGGCGCCCAAGGCGACACACAGGGCTGCGGCCAGCACCAGGGCGCGCGGGACGGCAGCTGGCCGGGCTGACGGCAGCGGGCCGTGGAGATGGTGCGGCAGGGAGGGCGGCAGGCGGAGCAGGGACGAAGGCATGGCGGGTCATCGTGCCGGCGCAGGGCCGGTTCAGCGTTCCGGCCGCGGGCCGGATCAGGGGGTGGGGGCACTGTCGCCCGCTGCGGGCAGGGCTCGGCCAGGGTTGCCGGCGCCGTCGTCGCTCAGGGTCTCGGGATCGCGCAACAGCTTGTATCCGGGAATATTGTCCTTCAAGACCGCCAGCGGGTTGGAACCCAGGCGTGACAGCCCGACCAGTTCGAGCTGCAGCATCAGCCGCGTGGTCGACGCGTTGGCGCCGGTGGACTGGCGTTCGGCCACCAGCCGGCCTATCCAGCAGCCGGCGTCGTACTCCAGGCCGACGATCGCGCCCGACAGCCGGCTGTCGCGCATGCTGTAGTCCAGCCGGCCCACGCCGTACAGCGTGCCGCTGCAGCTGCCGGCCGCAGCGTAGCGGTGATTGCGCGCCTGCTCGCCTGCGCTGCGCACGGCCTGGGCGGCCGGGGTGGGCGGCAGCTCCACGCGCCGGGCGTTGTACAGCGGCCATTGCCAGCCCAGCGCGAGCTGCTCGCTGCTGCCGCGCTGCAGGCGGTAGGTGGCGCTCAGGCTGTGGAAGGGTTGCGGCGTGTAGCGCACGCTGCTGATGCTGCGCACGATGCGGCGCGACTCGGGGTTGTACTGCAGCGCACTTTCCACGCCCCAGCTGGTGATGGCGCTGGTCGAGCCCAGCACGAAGATGTCCGAGGCCCGGCGCGTGAGCGGCTGGCCGTCGCCGGTGATGCGCTGTTCGCTGAGCAGGAAACGCTGCGCCAGGCCGACCTGGGCCAGTTCGGCGCCGCTGCCGGCGTCGACGAAACGGCTGGTCGCGCCGGCGGTGACGAGGTGGGCGTCGGCCACGCGGTCCACGCCCGAGTAGCTGTTCGCCTCGAACATGGTCGTGGCGTTGAAGTCCAGCGGCGCGCTGTCGTAGTTCGGCAGCTCGCTCTGGTCGCGCCAGGGCGTGTGCAGGTAGTACAGGCGCGGCTCCAGCGTCTGGCGCAGCGCGCGGCCGAACATCTCGGTCTGGCGCTCCAGCGTCCAGCGGCTGTCCACGCTCAGGCTCGGGATGGTGCGCTGCAGGCGGCGCCGGCCGTCGGCCAGCGGCGTGTCGAGCTGGTAGCTGGCGGCGTTGAAGTTCAGCCGCGGCGTGAGCTGGTGGGCGCCGTCGCTGAAACGCCAGCCCAGGCTGCCCAGGGCATGGACGCGTTCGCCGCCGTCCAGGCCCGGGTCGCTGTTGGTGAAGCGGTTGAACTCGGTCTGCAGCGCCAGCTCGGCCTGGCCGAGCTCGCCGCGCCACTGCGCGCCGATCTGCGGTGCACGCTGGTAGGGCGGCGCGACGCTGGCACTGGCGTCGCTGGACTGCAGCACCTGCCAGCGCTGGATGCCGGCGTACACGGTCTGGTCGACCTCGCCGCCCCAGCCGCGCAGCACGCGGGTGTGGCTGAGCTGGGCGCGTGTGCCCAGCAGGCGCGGCGTCAGGCTGTCGGCACCGCGCAGGCCGTCGCGCCAGTAGTTCTCGTCGGAGGCACGCACCGCGTCCAGGTCCAGGCCCCAGGCCGAGCCGGTGTCGCTGGTGTAGCGGGTGCGTCCGCCCCAGCGCGAGCGGGCGGTCTCCTGGTCGCGCGGCAGGGCGACGATGCGCAGGTCGCCCTTGCCCTGCTGCAGCAGGTAGCGCAACTCGCTGTCCAGCCCGCTGCCGCGGCGCGGCGAGTAGGTCGGCATCAGGGTGGCGTCCGCCTGCGGGGCGATGTTCCAGTAGAAGGGCACGCCGACCTCGAAGCCGGCCGAGCTCGACAGGTTGAGCATGGGCGGCAGCCAGCCGGACTTGCGCGTGTCGTTGACCGGAAAGCTCAGCACCGGCAGCGCCAGGATGGGCACGTCCAGGAAGCGCAGCACCGCGCCTTCGGCATAACCGTCGTTGGCCGCGAAATCCAGCCGCATCAGGCTGGCGCTGAGCACCCAGGCCGGGTCCTCGCCGGCCGGCGCGGCGCAGGTGGTGTAGCTCGCGCCGGTGATCTGCAGCCGGTTGTTGCCCAGGAAGTCAGCGCGATCGGCCCGTCCCAGACCCTGGGTGCGCGCGATGGTGAAGCGCGGCGAGAGGAAGTAGCCCTCCAGCGTCTCGGTGTCGAGCTCCAGCTCGGGGCCGCTGTAGACGTCGTCGCCGCGGCGCAGGCTGACCTGACCACGGGCGCGGGCGCGGTGGTCGGCCAGGCTGTAGTCCACGCTGTCGGCCGACATGTCCATGCCGCCCTGCTGCAGCCGCACGCGCCCGCTGGCCGTCAGGCCGGTGCCGGTGCGCCCGACCAGGCGGTCGGCCTCGATGCTCAGCGGCCCGCCGCGGGGCGCACTGGCTGACGGTGCGGCGGCGGCGGGGGGGCGCCTGGGGGCCGGGCGCGGGCTGCAGTCCTCGTCCGTGCCGGCGGTGGTGGCAGCGGCAGCTGCCTGGGCGGATGCCGGTGCCGCCACCTGCGCCTGCACGCCCGCGGCCACGAGCCAGCTGCCCAGGGCCAGCCAGGCAGGCGCGGCGGCGGACAGGGCGGCGGCCAGCGGCAGGCGGCGGTGATGGGCGGGCGCGGTGGGGGTGGTCGGCAAGGGGATCGGTGGCCAGCGCGCAGCGGCCGCCTCATTAGAATGAAATTCATTATTTCATGCGCCCTGCGGCGCCCGGTGGCGGCCCGCCCGGTGCTGCGGCCGGCCTGCGGCGGGGCCACACCCACCGCCCTGCATCGTGACCGCCAGCCTCCCGCCCACCTCCCCCGCCCAGACCACCAGCCCCGGCGGCACCAGCGTGAGCTGGGCCGACCCGGCGCGCGAGCAGCTCTGCCATGCCTGGCTCGCCGCCGTCGGTCCGGCCCATGGCCTGCGCGCCGACACCCTGCGCCCGGCCAGCGCCGACGCCAGCTTCCGGCGCTACCTGCGCCTGGACACCACGGCCGGCGCGCCGCTCATCGTCATGGACGCCCCGCCGGCGCAGGAGGACTGTCGGCCCTTCGTGCACGTGGCCCGGCTGCTCGGTCAGGCCGGCCTGAAGGTGCCCGAGGTGCTGGCATGGGACGAGGCCAACGGCTTCATGCTGCTGCCCGACCTGGGCAGCACCACCTATCTCGCCGCGCTGGGCAGCCTCGACACCACCACGCCGGCCGGCCTGAAGCAGGTCGACGGCCTGTACCACGACGCCCTCGACACCCTGGTGCGACTGCAGGTCGGCGGTGCCACGGCCCAGGCCGAGCTGCCGCCTTACGACCGGGCGCTGATGGCGCGCGAGTTGCGGCTCTTCCCCGACTGGTACGTGGCGCGCCACTGCGGCGTCACGCTCACGGCCGAGCAGCAGAAGGTGCTGGACGAGAGCTTCGAGCACATCCTGCGCGTGTGCCAGGAGCAGCCCATGGGCCTGGTGCACCGCGACTTCCACAGCCGCAACCTGATGGTGCAGCCGGATCAGCCCGGCACGGCGAAGGCACCGGCCCGCCCCGGCGTGCTCGACTTCCAGGACGCCGTGTGGGGCCCGCTCAGCTACGACCTGGTCTCGCTGCTGCGCGACGCGTATGTCGACTGGGACGAGGCGGTGCAGATCGACTGGGCGGTGCGCTACTGGGAACGCGCCCGCAAGGCCGGCGTGCCGCTGTCCGACGACTTCGGCAACTTCTGGCGCGATGTCGAGTGGATGGGCCTGCAGCGCCACCTGAAGGTGCTGGGCATCTTCTGCCGGCTGAACTACCGCGACGGCAAGGCGCAATACCTGAACGACCTGCCGCGCGTGTGGCGCCAGGCCCACCACGTGGCCTCGCGTTATTCAGTGCTGCGGCCGCTGTCGCGCCTGCTGGAGGACCTGGGCGGCGTGGCCGTGCAGTTCGGCTACACCTTCTGACGCACGCGGTGACTGACGCTGCCCCGGCGGTGGCTGCGGCTGCCGCCGCCGCCGTCGGCCCGAAGGCCGGCACCACCGGGCGCCACTTCTGGCGCGACCTGTCGCTGCCCGCCGTCGTCGCCGGCTTCGTTGCCGTGCTGGTGGGCTACACCAGCTCGGTCGTCATCGTCTTTCAAGCGGCGCAGGCGTTGGGTGCCACGCCGGCCCAGCTCGTGTCCTGGCTGCTGGTGCTGGGCCTGGGCATGGCGGCCAGCAGCATCGGTCTGAGCTTGCACTACCGCCAGCCGGTGCTCACCGCCTGGTCGACGCCCGGCGCGGCGCTGATCGCCACCGCGGCCACCGGCATGAGCCTGGGCGAGGGCATCGGCGCCTTCGTCGTCTGTGGCGCGCTCGTCACCCTGGCCGGCGTGACCGGGCTGTTCGAGCGGGTGATGGCCAGGATCCCGCAGCCCATCGCCGCGGCCCTGCTTGCCGGCGTGCTGACGCGTTTTGCGCTCGATGCCTTCGGCGCGCTGCGCAGCGATTTCGCGCTGGTGGGCGGCATGCTGCTGGTCTACCTGCTCGGCCGTCGCCTGTGGCCGCGCTACGCCGTGCCCGGCGTGCTGCTGGCCGGTCTGGCTATCGCAGCGCTGCAGGGCCAGCTGCACCTGGGCGCCATGCAGGCGCACTGGCCCGCGCCGGTGTGGACCCCACCCGAGTTCAGCCTGCGCGCCCTGGTCGGCCTGGCGCTGCCGCTCTTCGTCGTCACCATGGCCTCGCAGAATCTGCCGGGTGTGGCGGCGCAGCGCGCGGCGGGCTACGACACGCCGGTGTCGCCCGCCATCACCGCCACGGGCGTGGTGAACCTGCTGCTCGCACCCTTTGGCGGCTACAGCTACAACCTCGCGGCGATCACCGCCTCCATCTGCATGGGCCGCGAGGCGCATGAAGACCCGGCGCGGCGCTACACCGCCGCCGTCATGGCCGGGGTGTTCTATCTGCTCATGGCGCTGGCCGGCGGCGCGGTGGTCGGGCTGCTGGCGGTGTTCCCGAAGGCGCTGGTGCTGGCCGTCGCCGGGCTGGCGCTGCTGGGCACCATAGCCGGCGGCCTGGCCACGGCGCTGGGCGAGCTGAAGTGGCGCGAGCCCGCGCTCATCACCTACCTCGTCACGCTCAGCGGCGTGGCCCTGCTGGGCATCGGCTCGGCCTTCTGGGGCGTGGTCGCCGGCAGCCTGGCGGTCGCTGTGCAACACTGGCGCGCACCCCGCTGAGCGGGTCTTACTTCTACTGCTCCAACCCAGCTGCTGCCTCATGGACATCCTGTTCGTCGCCGACCCGCTCGATACCTTCAAGACCTACAAGGACAGCACCTTCGCCATGATGCGCGAGGCCGCCCGGCGCGGCCACGGCCTCATCGCCTGCGAGCCGCAGCAGCTCATCTGGCAACGCGGTGGGCGCGTCACCGCCAAGGGCGCGCGGCGCATCACGCTCAACCCGGCGCACGATCCGCACGCGCACGACCACAGCCCGTGGTACCTGGTGGCCGACACCGCGGACACGGCCCTGGCCGATGTCGGCGCGGTCATCATGCGCAAGGATCCGCCCTTCGATTCCGAATACTTCTACGCCACCCACCTGCTGGGCCAGGCCGAACGTGAAGGCGCGAAGGTCTTCAACAAGGCCGCCGCGCTGCGCGACCACCCGGAAAAACTCGCCATCCTCGAGTTCCCCGAACACATCGCGCCCACCCTGGTGACGCGCGACGCCGCGGCCATCCGCGCCTTCCACGCCGAACACGGCGACATCATCCTGAAACCGCTCGACGGCATGGGCGGCACCGGCATCTTCCGCGTCGGCGCCGACGGCCTGAACCTCGGCGCCATCATCGAGACGCTCAACCAGAACGGCGCCGTCAGCGTGATGGTGCAGCGCTACCTGCCCGAGATCGCCCTGGGCGACCGCCGCGTGCTCGTCATCGGCGGCAAGCCGGTGCCCTTCGTGCTGGCGCGCATCCCCCAGGGCGGTGAAGTGCGCGGCAACCTGGCCGCCGGCGGCAAGGGTGTGGCCATGCCCATCTCGGCACGCGAACGCGAGATCGCCGAAGCCCTGGGCCCGACCCTGGCCGCCCGCGGCCTGCTGCTGGTGGGGCTGGACGTGATCGGCAACTGCCTCACCGAGATCAACGTCACCAGCCCGACGTGTTTCCAGGAAATCACCGATCAGACGGGGTGTGATGTGGCGGGGATCTTTGTGGATGCGTTAGAGGCGGGGGTGGCTGCACAGGGCTGAGCGGTCCAGGAACTGGCATCGCGACCAGCCACGTCAATATGCCTTGAGATCACAGCCTGCGATCTCAAACACCGAAGGCCGCGACGGCCGGCGAACTGCGCCTTATGCCTTCACGGAGCAGGGTGTGGCGATGCTCTCCTCCGTGCCGGGCAGCACGCGCGCCATCGCCGTCAACATCGAGATCATGCGCACCTTCGTGCGTGTGCGTCACCTCGCCGCCACGCACGTCGAACTGGCCAAGCGGCTGACCGAGTTCGAAGACAAGACCGAGGCACTGGCGATTTGCCACGATGCCTCAGCCGCAACACCCGCAACCAACTCAAGCAGGTGTTCGACGCGTTGCGCGAACTCATGATGCCGCCCGAGCCACCCAAGCGGCCGATCGGGTGGCTCATCACGTCGGAAGACACGGGCAAGAAGGATTCAGGGGCATGAGCCTGGCGCCATTCAAGCCAATGCGACACCTTGTACTCAATTCGCCGCCGTCTGATTGCGTTGAGAGTGGAGGCAATAAGCTCTAGCAATAAAGTCCACTGCATTAAAAGCTGAGCTGAAATTTTCTCCCAAAATTCGAGAGAATGTCGTCAACGTCAGCCTCCAGGGTTGGTGCATCGCGGTGCTTGGCGGCCATCCAGGTGTATTTCATCTTGTGCCACAGACGTTCAATCCGATTGAGTTCCGGGCTGTATGGCGGAAGAAAATACAGAGTCAATCCTCGTGCCTCTAGCAGTTTCAAGATCGGCTTGATGGCCTTGGATTTGTGGATCGAGGCGTTGTCGAGAATAACCGTCAGTGGTTTCCCGACATGGTCTTGCAGCAGCCCGAGAAATCCAGCAAAGGCATCGCCCGTGGTCGTTTGCCAAAACTTGGCACTGAAGAGTTCACCCGTCGAGATCATGGCGCCCAGCACGTTCAGACGCTTGCCGCGCTTGGCTTCGATGAGGTGGCGTTGCCCCTTGTGTGCCCAGGCGCTACGGTTGGGGTGGATCTGAGAAAAGCCGGCCTCGTCGACATAGGCCAAGACGATGTCACCTGCAGCAGCCTTGGTCCTGAGTGCGTCGACCTCCACTTTCGCAGCTCTGAAGGCTAGCTCGTTTCGACTTTTTCTAAAGACGTGCGCGTACGCTTCCACACCATGCCCGCTGCCTTGATCCTGCCCTTGATCGTGTTCAGGTGCACGGGCGTGCCACCATCTGCGACATGCTTGGCAAGCAACTCCCTGGCCGTAAGGGGTTCGGCCTCGGCGGCAGCGACGATCTTGTCGAGTTGTTCTGGCGACACTTTTCTTGGCGCGCCACAGCGCGGAGCATCGACCAGACAATCCAGGCCAGTCTTGAACCACGCTCTGCGGGTGCTGCCCACTGTGCGGACATGAATATCGACAAGCCGCGCCACATCGGCCGCGGACCAGCCATCATCCAGGAGAATCAAGGTCTGCGCTCGTTGGCGCTGCCGCCAGTCAGCGCCTTTTTGAATGACTTCTTCGAGCGTTTTGCGGCACTCCGGGCCAAGATCGATTAGATATTTGATCGGCATAAATCCGCATCTGATGTGCAATGCGGTATATCATATCTCGGATCCTGCATGCGATGTTGAAATCCACCAAAAATTTTGGATTTAATAGACTGAAACTTATTTTCTATGGCTTACGAAACATATCGACCACAACGGCATCAATAAGCTCTTCACAACAAGTTTGATGCATCATGAATGTGACTAAGTCATTGATTAGACTGACATTTGCTGTCGAAGATGTGTAGGAAACTTCTTTGCATGAGCTTACGCGACGTCGGCCAGTCTTTATCTTGATCAATTTCTCAGAATGCGTCTTGCGAAGTACCATTATATTATCCAGTGATTACTTGGTGAAACTGCGTGCAATTAATCTACATACAGTAAATTGATCCCAGATAGGCAATTTTTCGGGTGATTTATTGAACTTTCCAGAATATTTGTATGTATTTATGGTAACATCAAATGTTAAGAGCTTGCCTGTAGGGTCTGGTATCCCTTGTTGTAAGTATATTGGAGTCAATATTAACAAATACGACTTCTTGTTATATTGGAATGGCCGTACGTATGCCCCATCAATCAAGATTATTTCGTGATCTGGCCCAGAATATTTCCTGCGCAATGATTCTTTCGACACGTTTATCGGTATATGTGCTTGCACCCCGCGGATAATCCAAAGGATTTCAGCATGGCGGTCCTCGCCATAGTGAAGCGGCCCGTATCCGGGGGTAAAGCCGGTCTTTAGTACAGTGTCAATTTTCCCATCGTTGTCAAAGTCGAAATAAGCAAACAACATTGGGTTGGGGCCATTTCCAGGCTGATCTATCCCTACCTGTGCATCGGCAATCAGATATCGCCCTTCTGTCCAAGAAATCGCCGCAAACTCATTCGTATCTGGCCACTTCGAAAGCGCTAGATCTTGTATTATGCTTGAGTTCGGTGCTATACCATCTTGGCGTTTGAATGCGAAGACGCCGTTTTCTGAATATGCTGACTCATCTAGTATTTCGCCGAGTTGCCACATGTCTTGAAAGCTTCTATTTAATGTGGCCTCCATATGATGGCATACCTCTCCACCAAGATTGCTCTCCAATGAATATTGAAAGAGATCCTTGGCGATGATTGGCGTCGGCATTGCAAGAACCATCAGCGATATATAGGAGGAAATTATTTTCATGGCGATTTGTGCCGGAATCGCAACTCTCATTTGTCGCTCATGTTTGTAGGATGTCGGCGCGCCTAGTATTGAATGGTAGAGGGTCAGTGCTTTCAAGGTGATTCAAAAAATCCAATGAAATCAATGACTTAGAAGTTGGTCTTTTGTGTCTATTTGTATCAATTTTTACTCTTCTTTCTTCTTGCATGCTCGCAACGCACTCGCTCAGCAAAATCAAGCACTTAGGGAAACGCTGATCAATTCGGCCCGATTCCTGCATGCTTGAACAGCCATGAAACACCGCCCGCAGCCCCTCAAGCAGCTGAGCTTCGCCAGCTACGAGTTCGCGCAGAAAAAGCGCGTGACCCGGCGCGAGAAGTTCCTGGGCGAGATGGAGCAAGTCGTGCCGTGGGCTGCAGCAGTGGTTCGGATTGGCGGACCTGACCCTCGAAGACGCGTTGTACGACAGCCAATCGATGCGCGAGTTTGTCGGCATCGACCTGGCACGTGAATCGGTGCCTGACGCCACCACGCTGTTGAAGTTTCGTCGTCTGCTCGAAGACAACGCGTTGACCGTCAAGTTGTTCGACGAGATCAAGGCGCTGCTGGGCGAGCGCGGCTTGCTGCTGCGCGAGGGCACGATGGTGGACGCCACCATCATCGCCGCACCGCCGTCGACCAAGAACAAGGACAACACCCGCGACCCGGACATGCACCAGACGAAGAAAGGCAACGAGTGGCACTTCGGCATGAAGGCGCACATCGGCGCCGACGCCGACTCGGGCCTGGTGCACAGCCTGCACACCACCTCGGCCAATGAAAGCGACGTGGCCCATGCCCACGCGGTGCTGCACGGCCAAGAAACCAAAGCACACCTGGACGCGGGCTACACCGGCGTAGAAAAACGCGCGGAAATCATCAAGGCACAGGCCGACGGCAAGATCCGCAGCGACCTGGAATGGAACGTGGCGACCAAGCGCGGCAAGATCAAGAAAATGCCCGCAGGACCGTTGAAGGAACTGGTGCAGGCCGTCGAGCGCAAGAAGGCGCAGATCCGCGCGCGGGTCGAGCACCCCTTCCATATCGTGAAGAACCTGTTCCATTACAAGAAAGTGCGCTACAAGGGTTTGGCCAAGAACACGGCCCAGCTGTATAGCCTTTTTGCGTTGGCCAACCTCATGATGGCCAGGAATCGCCTACTCAATTCGGTGCCACAAGGCACTGGTGCGCCCTGATGGGGCAAATGGCCCCAGAAAGGGGCAAAAACCGGCCTCAAAACCAGGAAATCGAGTCCGAACAGGTTAAATATCTCGCATCATGAAAATCATGCGGCTGGCGGAAAGTGGGCGGGCTGGATGCATTTATTGTTCAGCGCTTCCCTATGAATACTGTCTGCGTAAGTCCTATCTATCCTTGTAATATCGTCGCGGCGGGGCAGTACTGGCGGATGAACTTCGGCGTGGCCCGGCATCGATTCGGCTGCCTGCACCATGGCCAGACGCTGGCGTTCCAGCATTTTGTCGGCCGTGTCACCGCCGCGCAGGTCGGCCAGCGGGTCGCAGCGTTCGGGCCAGTTGTGCTGGCCGATGTGCACGGCCAGCCAGCTGGCTGGGCCGAACAGGTCGTTGTTGGCGGCGACCAGGCGGCCGTGGCGCCTGAAGTGGTCGATCTTGTACTGAACCGCAATATGCGCAATCAACTCA
>JBJOKY010000010.1:0-26023 GCA_046045865.1 Pseudomonadota bacterium
CGATGGCGTGGCCGCTGGCGGCCAGGGCGATGGGCGAACACACGGCCGCCACGCTGGCCACGGTCTGGCGTGCCGTGTGGCCGGCCTCCTCGGCCCAGCGCAGCAAGGCGTTGCCGCCCAGCGACACCCCCACGGCATGCAGCGGGCCGGCATGGCGCGCACGCAGGCGCCCGAGGATCCAGCCGATCTCGGCGTGGTCGCCCGAGTGGTAGGCGCGTGGCGCCAGGTTGATCTCGCCCGAACAGCCGCGGAAGTGCGGCACGACGCAGGCCCAGCCGAGCCTGGCAGCGTGGTCGGCCAGGGCCTGGGCGTAGTGGCTGGACGAGGAGCCTTCCAGCCCGTGGAAGAGCACGAGCAGGGGGGCGGGCAGGCCCGGGACCGGTGCCGGGGTCGGGTCGGAGCCGGGCACCAGCCAGTCGACGTCGATGAAGTCGTGGTCGGGCGTGGTCCAGCGTTCGCGCTGCCAGCGTGGCGGCACCACGCGCCAGCGCCGCGCCAGCAGGGCGGGCCAGATGGTCTGCAGGTGCCCGCCGGGCAGCCAGGCCGGGGTGGCGCCCAGCGCCTGCCAGGCGGGCGCCATCAGTGCAGGGTCGCGCCGGCCTCGCGCTGCGCGCCACCGGCGTCGTTCACCATGCCCGGGCTGGCATGGTGCAGCACCAGGCGCCAGCCCAGTGGCGTGTGCACGTACACGTTGCTGGCCAGCACGTGACCGAGCTGGGTGCCGTCGGGCGTGACGACGCGCACCTGCTCGGTCAGCGTGTGCACCGCCACCTGGCCCAGCAGCACGCGGCGCACCTCGGCCGGCTGGCAGTCGATCGCGCCGTGGGCGAAGATCTCGGCAAAGCTGGCACGGATGACTGCCGCGCCCACCAGGCGCAGGCCGCCCGGGTGGATGCAGGCGATGTCGTCCTCGTCGGCCCACAGCGCCATCAGGCGCTCCAGGTCGGCCTGCTGCAGCGCCTCGTAGAACTGCGCCTCGCAGTCGTCGGGTGTGGCCAGCAGCGGCAGCAGGGGTACCGGGCGGGTCGCCATGGTCACTGGAACACCACGGTCTTGCGGCCGTTGAGCAGCACGCGGTGCTCGACATGCCACCGCACCGCACGCGCCAGCACGACGGATTCGACGTCGCGGCCCACGGCGGTGTAGTCCTCCGGCGACAGGGTGTGGTTCACGCGCGCCACGTCCTGCTCGATGATGGGCCCCTCGTCGAGGTCGGCGGTGACGTAATGCGCCGTCGCGCCGATCAGCTTGACGCCGCGTTCATGCGCCTGGTAATAGGGTTTGGCGCCCTTGAAGCTGGGCAGGAAGCTGTGGTGGATATTGATGGCGCGGCCCGCCAGAAACTCGCAGAACTCGGCCGACAGGATTTGCATGTAACGCGCCAGGATGACCAGGTCGACCGATTCGCGGGCTATCAGTTCCTGCACCTGCTGCTCCTGCGCGCGTTTTGCGGCCGGGCCCGCACCGGTCGGCAGCGGCAGGTGGTGGAAAGGCAGGCCATAACTGGCGCACAACTCGGCGAAGTCCGGGTGGTTGGACACCACGGCGGCAATTTCGGCGTCGAGCTGGCCACTTTTCCAGCGAAACAGCAGGTCGTTCAGGCAATGGCCGTGCTTGCTCACCATCAGCAGCAGGCGCGACTTGCGCGCCAGATGGTGAAACTGCGCCCGCATGCCGTATTGCTGGCGCACGTTGCCGAACAGGCGGTCGAGCGTGGGCACGTCGGCAAGGTGCTCGGGCGCCTCGAAATGCACCCGCATGAAAAACAGCCCGGTGGCGTCGTCGAAGGTAACGTCACCGAACTGCTGGGAATCGATGATGTTGCAACCGGCCTGATACAACAGGCCCGAGACGGCATAAACAATACCCTTGGTATCGCGGCACGACAGGGTCAGGACAAACTCGCGGTGATTCGGCATGGTGACCGGATTCTACGCAGGCGCCCCTAGAATGAAGCCACAGGCCGACACCGCTGCGGGCAGCGGCGCTGCACCGGCAGCGCACACCGGCAGCCCTGTGATCACCCGCCGCCATGACCACCAACGACACGTCGCCGGCCTCGCCGCCCTCGAACAAGGATCTCGCCGACCTCATCGCCCAGGTCGGTCTGGGTGACCGCAGCGCCTTCGCGCGCTACTACGAACGCACCGCCGGCCACGTGCTCGGCCTGATCGCGCGCATGCACCCGCAGCGCGACCAGGCCGATGCCGTGCTGCAGGAGGTCTACATCACGGTGTGGCGCAGCGCCGGCAGCTACGACTCGCACCGTACCCAGCCCATGACCTGGCTGATGAGCATCGCCCGCCACCGCGCCATCGAGGCGTTGCGCCGGCGCGACATCGGCAACCCTGCCGCCGTCGCCCTGCTGACCGAGCGCGCCGCGCCGGTGGCACGCAACGCCAGCTACGACATCGGCGCCGATACCAGCCCGCCGCCCGAGCTGCTGGGCGCGGCCATGCTGGCGCGTGCGGTGCGCGGCTGCCTGTACTCCATCACCACCGAACAGCAGCAGAGCCTGGCCCTGGCCTACTACCACGGGCTGAGCCACGCCGAAGTGGCCGAACAACTGCACCAGAGCCCGGCCGCCGTGAAGGGCTGGCTGCGCACCTGCCTGCCCGCGCTGCGCGCCTGCCTCGAGCGCCGCGCCGACGCCGGCTGACACCCGCATCATGGATTACAGCCTGCCCGAACGAGCCGACAGACTGGCCGCCGAATACGTGCTCGGCACCCTGCGCGGGCGTGCCCGTCGGCGCTTCGAGAACCTGCTGCCGGCCCACCCCGGACTGCGCCCCGCGGTGGCGCGCTGGCACGACCCCCTCATGCCCCTGGCGGCCAGCGTGCCACCGCTGGCGCCAGGGCCGCAGGTCTGGCGCCGCATCGAGGACCGCCTGTTCGACCGCCCGGCCACCAGCCCAGGCAGCGCCACAGCCGGCTCGAGGCGCTGGTGGCAGCAGGCCGGCGTGTGGCGCGCGCTGGCCGTCACGGCCTGTCTGGCGCTGCTGCTGGTGCTGGCGGTGCAGCTCACCCCACCGGCCGAGCCGCCGCCGGTGGTGGTGGTGCTGTCGCAGGCCAGCGGACCGCCCAGCTTCGTGGCCAGCGTGGCGGGCGACGGCCGCAGCCTGGTGCTGGTGCCGCTGGGCGGCGTGACGGTGGACGCGCGCCAGGAACTCGAGCTCTGGCAGCTCACGACCCAGGGCACGACCCGTTCGCTCGGCCTGATGTCGGCGCACCGCAGCACCGAGGTATCGCGCAAGCGCCTGCTCAAGGACACGCTGGGTTTCGCGCTCAGCCTGGAGCCGCGCGGCGGTTCGCCCACGGGTACGCCGAGCGGCCAGATCGTCTCCAGCGGACGGCTGCGCAACTGACCCGGGGCGGGCCCCGCCGTCCGGGTGACGCAGGCACAGCCCCGGGCAGCGGTCAGCTGGTGCGGTCCGGCCGTCAGCCGGCAGGTCGTGCCGGCTGACGCAGCGGCAGGCACAGGGTGAAGGTGCTGCCCTGGTCGGGGGAGCTGCTGACCTCGATGCGCCCGTCCATCATCTCGGCCAGGCTGCGCGACAGCGCCAGGCCGATGCCCAGGCCGTCGATGCCGCTGTGCTCGCGCCCCAGGCGGTTGAAGGGCACGAACAGCCGTTCGAGCTGCTCGGCCGTCATGCCCGGGCCGCTGTCGACCACCTCCAGCCGGGCGGTGCGGGCGTCGGACGAGGCCGTGCAGCTCACGCGCACCCAGCCCTGCGGGCGGTTGTAGCGGATCGCGTTGCCGATCAGGTTCAGCAGGATCTGCTGCACACGCAGCCGGTCTGCGCTGACTTCGAGCACACCGACGGGTTCGGCATGCACGGCGATGCCCGAGCGTTCGGCGAGCGGGCGCATCAGCTCGACGCAGTGGTGCAGCAGGCCGGCCAGCGGCACGGCGTCCTGCTGCACGGTCAGGCGTACGGACTCGCGGTGCGCCAGGTCGAGCAGGTCCACCAGCATCGCCTGCAGATGCTGGCCGGCGTCCTGGATGCGCGACAGGCGGGCACGCTGGCTGCTGCTGGGCGGCTCGACGGTGTCCCCCAGCAGCAGCTGGGCAAAGCCGAGCACGGTGTTGAGCGGCGTACGCAGCTCGTGGCTCATCTGCGCCAGGAAGTCGCCGCGCACGCGCTGTTCGCCGTGACCGGCCGGCGCGCGGCTGGCCGACACCGTGGTGGTGCGCTGCCCGGTGATGTCCTCGACATAGGCGTGCCAGAGCACGCTGCCGTCGCCCTGCGCCTGCGCCCGGGCGTGGCAGCGCAGCCAGACCTGGCCCGCATCGCCGCGCGACAGGCGCAGTTCGGCGCGCAATGGCGTGCCGCTGGCGCTGCAGCGCACGGCCTGGACCAGCAAGGCGGCCAGGTCGTCCTGGTCCAGGCGGCCGAAGGCGTGCAGGGCATCGTCCATCAGCTCGTCGGCCGACAGGCCGAGCAGGTCGAGCGCCCGGGCGCTGACGTACTCGAACCGGCCACGCCGTCCCGGCACCTGGTGGTACTGCACCAGCAGCCCGGGCAGGCCGGCCACGGTATGCTGCAGCCGGTCGATCAGCTCGCGCTCGTGCGCCTGGCGGGTCTGGCGCTCGGTCACGTCGGCCTGGGTACCGATCATGCGGCGCGGGCTGCCGTCGGCACACCATTCGACGACCCTGCCACGTTCGTGCAGCCAGCGCCAGCTGCCGTCGGCGGCACGTGCACGGTAGGCATGGTCGTACACGGCGGTATGGCCGCCCAGGTGCGCCAGGTAGGACGACTCCAGCGGCTCCAGGTCGTCCGGATGGATGATGCGGTTCCAGTCCCGCTGGGTATGGCCGAGCGCGCCGGGGGCATAGCCCAGCATCGCGGCGCCCTCCTCGATGTCGCTCAGGGCATCGGTGGGCAGGTCCCATTCCCACACCAGGGTGCCGGAGACGCGCAGCGCACGCCGCAGCAGCGCCGCCGGTACTGGCGCCAGGACATCGACAGGCGTGCCGGCGACGCCGTCCGCAGGCTCAGGGGTGGCAGCGCGACCGGCAGCAGGTGATGCGCCCTCGCCGCCCTGCGCCGCGGCCGCCAGCAGGCTGGCCAGTGCATTCACGACCGGGTCGATCTGGCCGGCCAGCGTGCCGAGGTCGACCGCACCGCTCGTGTCCAGGGCGAGCACGCCCAGGGTCAGTCCGTAGCGCTGCACCGGCATGGCCAGCCAGCTGCCGTAGCTGAGCGCGCCGTTGGCCAGCAGCGCGTGCTCGAGCAGACGTGCCTCGCCGCTGTCGGGTGCAGGCATGACGGCGCCGTCGCTGCCGGCCAGGGCCAGCAGCGCACCGGCCGCGGTGCTGCGGCAGATGAGCACGCGGGCACGGTAGAGATCCGCCACGCCGAGCACGAGGCGGCGCAGTGTCGCGCCGAGGTCACCACCCTCGATCTGGGTCTGCAGCACGGCCAGGGCCAGGGCCTGCAGCCGCGGGGCAAGGCAGGGATCGACCGTCATGACGTGGCAGCCCGCGCCGGCGCGGCACGACCGGCCGGACGAGGAGACAGGCAGGCGCCCGGACCCCAGGCATCGTCCAGTGCCAGGCGGACCCGCTCGGGGCCGATGTCGACCAGGCAGCGCGTGTGGCCGTAGCGGCAGCTGCGCTCGAAGCAGGGCGAGCAGGCCAGGCCGATCTCGTGCTTGAGCCACAAAACGCGCGCGCGCGGGTTGAGCGGCGGCGTGTGCTCGGGGCTGCTGGAGCCGAACACCGCCACCTGGGGCAGGCCGAAGGCAGCGGCCACGTGCATGAGGCCGGAGTCGTTGCTCACCAGGCCGGCCGCGCCGGCGATCAGGGCCATGGCCTCGTCCAGGCTGGTCGCCCCGGCCAGCGGCAGGCAGCCAGGACCGGCCAGGGTGGCGATGCGCGCGGCGAGTTCGGTCTCCTTGGGCGAGCCCAGCAGCACGACGGCCAGGCCACGGTCGGCGTGCAGGCGACGCGCCAGATCGGCATAGTGTTCGGCCGGCCAGCACTTGGCCGAGCCGTATTCGGCGCCCGGCGCCATGGCGACATACGCGCGCGGCGACAGGCCATGGCGCGCCAGCAGACGGGCGACCGGTTCAGCTGCCAGCGCCAGGCGCGGCGCGGCGTCGGCCGCCACGATCTGGGCGTGGGCCTCGCCAAGGGCTGGCGCAGCAGGCACCCCGGCGTGCACATCGGCCAAGGCGCGGTAGAACGCCACCATGGGCGGGCGCCCGCCAGGGTTGGGCAGGTGGCGATTGAGCAGCAGCCGGCGCTGCTCACCCAGGTAGCCGACGCGCAGGGGAATGCGCGCCAGCCAGGGCAGCAGTGCAGCCTTGATCGAATTGGGCAGGACGTAGGCCACGTCATAGCGGCCGCGCCACTCGCGCGCCACGGTGCGGCGCGCCGACAGATCGAGCCGGCCGTGCGCAAACGGCAGCGCCTGCACAGCCGCCACACCAGGCATGGCGCGGTAGACCGGCGCCACCCAGGGCAGGGCCGCGACGTCGACCTGCTCGCCCCGCGCAGCCAGCGCCGCGATCAGGGGTTCGCTCATCACCGCGTCACCTATCCATTGCGGCGCGACAACAACACTGCGCACCCGGGCGTCAGGCATGGCTCAGCACCGTCGCCTGCGGCAGGGCGTGCGGGACATCAGTGCCCGGCGTGCAGCGTCTCGCCGGCGGCCAGGCGATAGGTCGTGCCGCAGTACGGGCACTTGCCTTCGCCGTGGCTGGCGATGTTGATGAACACGCGCGGATGTTCGCTCCACAACGCCTGCCTGGGGTTGGGGCAGAACACGACGCCACCGCCGTGCACGTCGGCGGCACGCACCTCGACCACCGCACCCGTTGCCGTTGAAGCTTCACTCATGGATCACTACCTTGTGACTGCTGGATGCCGCACGATGCCGCACCAGGCTTACAGGCCGACCGGCGTGAGCCAGTCGGCGTACTTGGCGTTGCGGCCGTTGACGATGTCGAAGAAGGCCGTCTGGATCTTCTCGGTGACCGGGCCGCGCGAGCCGATACCCAGCTCGATGCGGTCGAGTTCGCGGATCGGCGTCACCTCGGCGGCCGTGCCGGTGAAGAAGGCCTCGTCGGCGATGTAGACCTCGTCGCGCGTGATGCGTTTCTGCACGATGTCCAGGCCCAGGTCCCTGGCGATGCTGAACACGGTGTTGCGCGTGATGCCGTTGAGCGCGCCGGCCGACAGGTCGGGCGTGTAGATCACGCCGTTCTTGACGACGAAGATGTTCTCGCCCGCGCCTTCGCTGACGAAGCCGCTCGAATCGAGCAGCAGCGCCTCGTCGTAGCCTTCCTCGGTCACTTCCATGTTGGCCAGGATGGAGTTGGTGTAGTTGCTCACCGCCTTGGCCTGCGTCATCGTGATGTTGACGTGGTGACGCGTGTAGCTGCTGGTCTTGACGCGGATGCCGCGCTTGAGACCTTCCTCGCCCAGATAGGCGCCCCAGGCCCAGGCCGCCACCATGAGGTGGATCTGGTTGCCCTTGGGGCTCACGCCCAGCTTCTCGGAGCCGATCCAGGTCAGCGGGCGCAGGTAGCAGCTTTGCAGCTTGTTCTCGCGCACCACGTCGCACTGGGCCTGCATGACCTGCTCGAACGAGAAGGGGATCTTCATGCGCAGGATCCTGGCGCTGTTGAAGAGCCGCTCGGTGTGCTCGCGCAGGCGGAAGATCGCCGTGCCGTTGACCGTGTTGTAGGCGCGCACGCCCTCGAAGGCGCCGCAGCCGTAGTGCAGCGTGTGCGTCAGCACGTGGATCTTGGCGTCGCGCCAGTCGACGAGTTGGCCGTCCATCCAGATCTTGCCGTCGCGGTCATCCATGCCCATGTGTCACCTTTGTGTGTAGCACTCGTGTCGAAGGGGCCGGATTCTAAGTCGCGCCCGGCCCCTGTCCGTCGGCCGGCCCCGGCGGTGCCGGCGCGGCGTCCAGCAGCAGCTCGAACACCGAGCCGTGGCCGGGTCGCGAACGCACCGACAGCATGGCGCCCATCTGGGCTGCCAGGCGTCGGGCGATGGTCAGGCCCAGCCCCAGGCCGGGAGGCAGCGCCTGGCCGGCGCGGCGCGGCAGCTGGTGGAAGGGCTCGAAGATGCGTTCGAGCTGCGCGGCCGGCATGCCGCAGCCGCTGTCCCAGACCTGCAGCAGCCGCCGGGTGCCGCGCCGGCGACAGGCCAGCAGCACGCCGCCGTCCTCGGTGTGCGCGATGGCGTTGGCCAGCAGGTTGGCCAGCACGCGCTCCAGCTGACGGGGGTCGGCCAGCACCACCTGGTCGGCGCCGCGCAAGCCCAGGGCCAGGCCCTTGTCGAAGGCAACCACGCCGAAGTTCAGGCGCAGGCGCTCGTACAGCGGCGCCAGCGCACAGGGCTGCATCTGCGCGGGCACGCCCCCCAGGTCGATGCGGGCCAGGTCGAGCAGTTCGGTGAAGGCCGTGTCGAGCGCGCCGACACAGGCCTGCAGTTGCTGCAGCACGGGCTGCAGCGCGGCATCGCGGTTCGCGCGGGCCAGATGGGTGCCGTGCAGCGCCAGCGCGTGCACAGGCTGGCGCAGGTCATGGGCAGCGCTTGCGAAGTACGCCAGCTGCGCCTGCTGGCGGGCGTGCAGCCGCTGCAGCTCGGCCTGCAGCTGGTCGAGCTGCTCGCGCAGGTGCTGCGACCGGTCAGGCGAGTCGGGCCGGCCGGCAGGGTCGGGCAGCGCAGCCCGGACAGCCCTCGGCCCCGGCTCAGACCGGTCCATCGCCCGGCAACCCCGGGTCGACCGGGTCGCTGGCAGCATCTCCGGGCGGGCCGTCGGGAGCGCGCCGCTCGCTCTGCAGCCGGTGGTTGACGGCCAGCACGGCCTGGGTGCGTGAATTCACGCCCAGCGCACGCAGCACGGCGGCGACATGGTCCTTGATGGTCTCGACCGACAGGCCCAGCTCACGCGCGATCATCTTGTTGGGCTGGCCCTGCAGCAGCAGGCGCAGCACCTCCAGCTGGCGCGGGGTCAGGCCCAGGGTGTCGAACAAGGCTTGCGTGGCGCGGGCTTCGTCGCGCAGGGGGTTGCCCGGCATGCGTGGCGGCAGGCCGACCGGCGCGCTGACCAGCGGCGCGGGGCGGGTGGGCTCGTCGTGCTCGTCGAGCTGGGCGGTACGGCTGGCATCGGACAGGCCCGGTCGCACGTCGTAGGGCTGGCCGGGCATGGGCGGCATGAAGACACCGCCCGACAGCACCATGTGCAGCGCCTCGAACAGCATCTCGTTGCTGGCGCGCTTGGGCACGAAGCCGACCGCACCGCTGTCCAGGGCCCGACGCACGTCGGCCGGGTTCTCGGACGCGCTGACGATCACGACCGGCAGCGCCGGATGGCTGTCGCGCAGCTCGTCGAGCAGATCGAAGCCGTCGCTGTTGCCCAGCTTCAGGTCGAGCAGGAGGATGTCGACATCGGGGTGGGCGGCCAGGTAGCTGCGCAGCTCCTCGGGAGTTTCCACCCCGTCGGCCTGGACATGCGGCCCCAGTCCCTGCACCAGAGCCTGCATGGCCGTGAGGATGAGTGGGTGATCATCAAGCAGCAGGGCTTTCATGTCAGGCAGACGGACTGCCGCGGCAGGGCCAGGGCACGGGAATCGGTGGCGGTGGGCACATCGCGCATGCTAGCGAGGCCGCCTGTGCAGCCCGTCCCATGCATGTAGGATGCCGCGCGCGCTCAGACCGTGTAGCGCCGCACGATGGCCTGTGCCACGCAGACCGGGCGCAGCTCGCCTTCGCGCTCCACCGTGACCTCGAACTGCAGCTGCGCACCGCCCGGGATGTCCTCGTAGGATTCCAGCAGCATCTGCGCGCGCAGGCGCGCACCCACCGGCACCGGCGCGGTGAACCGCACGCGGTTGAGTCCGTAGTTGATGCCCATGGCACTGTCGGCGATGGCATAGGTCGACTCGAAGAACAGCGGCAGCAGCGACAGGGTCAGGAAGCCGTGCGCGATGGTGGTGCCGAACGGCCCGGCCGCTGCACGGGCCGGGTCGACGTGGATCCACTGGTGATCGTCGGTGGCGGCGGCGAAGCGATCGATGCGTGCCTGGTCGATCTCGATCCAGCCGCTCGTGCCGATGCGCGTGCCGACCAGGTCGCGCAGCTCGCTCAGGTGGGCCCAGGTCTTCATGATGCGCCGTCCGGTTCGACACCGGCCCAGGCCAGCACCGGCTGCCATTGCTCCAGATCACGCTCGACGCGGCTGGGCGCGACGTCCCACAGCGTCAGGCCGTGCGCGGCCAGGTGCACGTAGTTCTGGGTGTCGCGCAGATGGCCCAGCAGCGTCACGCCCAGGGTGCCCAGGAACTGTTCGAGCTGCTCGGCCGAATGGCTGTGTTCGCGCACGCGGTTGGCCAGAACGGCCACCTGCACCTTCGCGGCGCGGCGCTCGGCCAGCAGCTCGGTGAGGAAGTCACGCGTGGCGAAGATGTCGAACACGCTGGGCTGCAGCGGCACGATGACCTTGTCCACGCGCCGCAGCACGCTGCGCAAGGCCTTGCCGGTCAGGCCGGCCGGCGTGTCCAGCACGCCGTGGCTGCAGCCCCTGGGCAGGCGCCCGACGTCGCCGGGGTCGACCGGCCAGTGCGCGATCGGCGCTAGCGCGGGCGCGCGCAAGCTCAGCCACAAACGGGCAGACTCCTGCCGGTCGGTGTCGCCCAGGGCGACCGTGTGTCCGCGGCTGGCCAGACTGCCCGCCAGGTTCGTGGCGATGGTCGACTTGCCCACGCCGCCCTTCGGGTTCGCCACTGCAAATACCGTCATGTCGTGCCTCCTGGCCTTGCCCTTGTTCTCGAGAGATGTTAACGGCTGACCGCGCCGCCCCACCCCAGCATGAACAACCCTGCCACCCACCCCGCCGCCCGCCCCGACCCTGCCGCCACCGGCCGAGTGCTGGTGCTGGTGGCGCACCCGGACCTGCACGCCTCGCGCGTGAACCGGCGCCTGCACGCCACGGCGCAGCGCATGGCCAGCCTGCCGGCGGGCGCACACATCGAGGTGCGCGACCTGTACCGGCTCTATCCGGACTACGCCATCGACGTGGCCGCAGAACAGGCCGCGGTGCAGCGCGCCGGGCTCATCGTGTGGCAGCACCCCGTCCAGTGGTACAGCATGCCGGCGCTCATGAAGCTCTGGCTCGACGAGGTGCTGACCCACGGCTGGGCCTACGGCCATGCCGGCGGTGGCGGCGCACTGGCGGGGCGCAGCCTGTGGCTGGTGGCCTCCACCGGTGCGCGCGAGCAGGCCTACAGCCCCACCGGCTACAACCGCTACTTCTTCGACGCCTTCCTGCCGCCCTACGAGCAGACCGCCGCGTTGTGCGGCCTGCGTTTCCTGCCACCGCTGCTGCTGCACGGCGCCCATGTGGCCGGCAAGGCCGAACTCGACGCCCATGTGAACACCTACGCCGAACGCCTGGCCGGCTGGCCGCAGCCCGAGGTCTGGCCCGAACTGGCCGAGCTGGAGAACTGCCCGGCCTGCGTCGTGCCCGCCCCCGACCGCCCCGCCCGCGCCAGCGCCGACACCGGCATCGCGCCGGGCCGGCCCCCCGCCGGCGTGCACCAGCAGGCTGCCTGAACATGGACCACGGCAGCAACTGGCTGGTCGCCAGCCTGGTCTTCCTGGGCGCTGCGGTCATCGCCGTGCCGCTGGCTCGTGCGCTCGGCCTGGGCTCCATCATCGGCTACCTGGGTGCCGGCATCGTCATCGGCCCCTGGGGGCTGGGCCTGGTGACCGACCCCGACACCACCTTGCACGTGGCCGAATTCGGCGTCGTGCTCATGCTCTTCATGGTCGGGCTGGAGCTGGAGCCGCGCCGGCTGTGGGCACTGCGCCGGCCCATCTTCGGCGCCGGCAGCGTGCAGCTGCTGGCCTGCGCCGCCGCCATCGCCCTGCCGGTGCTGGCGCTGGGCGTGCCCTGGCGCTGGGCCGTGGTGGGCGCACTCGGGCTGGCGCTGTCGTCCACCGCCATCGCGCTGCAGGTGCTGGGCGAGCGCAACCTGCTGCCCACGCCGGGCGGGCAGGCGGCCTTCGCCATCCTGCTGTTCCAGGACGTCGCCGCCATCCCCATCCTGGCACTGCTGCCGCTGCTGGGCAGCGGCACCGAGGCGGCCGAGTCGCCCTGGCTGGGCGCAGCCAAGGCGGTCGGCGTGATTGCCGCCATCATCGCCGTCGGCCGGCTGCTGCTGCGCCACGGCCTGCGCTGGGTGGCCAAGAGCCGCACGCCCGAGATCTTCACCGCCGCCTCGCTCGGCCTGGTGGTGGGCATCGCTGCGCTCATGCAGGCGGTCGGGCTGTCGATGGCGCTGGGCGCCTTCCTGGCCGGCGTGCTGCTGGCCGAAAGCGAATACAAGCGCGAGCTGGAGACCGATGTCGAGCCCTTCAAGGGCTTGCTGCTGGGCCTGTTCTTCATGGCCGTGGGCATGGCGATCGACTTCGGCGCGCTGGCGGCCCAGCCCGGCCTGGTGGCGCTGATCGTGCTGGCCTTCGTGCTGCTCAAGGCCGCGGTGCTGGCGCTGCTGGCACGCGCCCTGCGCCTGGCGGCGGTCGAGCGGCCGGTGTGGGTGCTGCTGCTGGCCCAGGGCGGCGAGTTCGCCTTCGTCGTGTTCCAGCAGGCCGGCAGCGCGCGGGTCTGGCCGGATGCCACCGCCTCGCTGCTCACCGGCGCGGTGGCGCTGTCCATGCTCGTGTCGCCGTTGCTGCTGGTGGCGATCGACCGCTGGTGGCTGCCGCGCCTGGCCGCGCGCGACGCCGTGCGCAGCGCCGCCGCGCTGGGCGACGAGCACCAGCTCGACGGCACGCACGAGGCCCCCGTGCTGCTGTGCGGCTTCGGCCGCTACGGCCAGGTCGTCGCGCGGCTGCTCTACGCCAGCGGCCTGAAGGTGACCGTGCTCGACCACGACGCCGACCAGATCGCGGTGGTGAAACGCTTCGGCTTCACGGTCTTCTACGGCGACGCCACCCGGCTGGACCTGCTGCGCAGCGCGGGCGCGGAGCGCGCGCGGGTCATCGTGGTGGCGGTCGACGACGTGGAGCAGAGCCTGGCCATCGTCGACCTGGCGCGCCAGCACTTCGCCCGGGCCACGCTGGTGGTGCGCGCGCGCAACATGGGCCACCACTACGCGCTGCTCGACCGCGGCGTGACGCTGGTGGAGCGCGAGACCTTCGAATCCGCCCTGAACAGCGGGCGCAGCGTGCTGGAGGCGCTGGACGTCGAACCGCACCGCGCCTGGCAGCTGGCCGGCGCCTTCCGCCGCTTCAACCGCGAGATGGTCGGCCGGATCTGGCCGCACCGGCGCGACAGCGCACGCATGACGGCCATGTCCAGGTCAGGCAGCCAGCAGCTGGAGGAGCTGTTCGCCCAGGAACGGGCGCGGCGCCAGCAGGCCGGCAGCTGGCACGACTGACGCAGCCGGGCCAGGCCAGGCCCGGCCGGACACACCGGGGCAGCCGGCCGGCTGTGCCCTCAGGCGCGCACGTGCAGCTTGAACGAGGCGACGGCGGCCATCAGTTCGCTGGCCTCGTCGTGCAGCGAGGCGGCGGAACGGGCACTCTCCTCCACCAGGCCGGCGTTCTCGCGCGTGGCGCTGTCCAGCCGGGTGACGGTGCGCTGCACGCTGTCGATGCCCTCGGCATGCGCCTGGCTGTCGCGGCTCAGGCGCTCCATCAGCTCGCGCACCTGGCCGATGGCGGTGACGATCTCCTGCATGGTGGCGCCGGCGTTGTCCACCAGCGTCGTGCCATGCTCGACATGCTCGACGCTGGCGGTGATGAGCGACTTGATCTCCTTGGCCGCGTTGGCCGAGCGCTGGGCGAGCGAGCGCACCTCGCTGGCCACCACCGCGAAGCCGCGGCCCTGCTCGCCGGCACGTGCAGCCTCGACCGCCGCGTTGAGCGCCAGGATGTTGGTCTGGAAGGCGATGCCATCGATCACGCCGATGATGTCGTGGATGCGCCGCGAGGTCGAATTGATGCCCCGCATGGTCTCCACGACCTGGCCGACCACCTCGCCGCCGCGCCCGGCCACCTGCGAGGCGCCCTCGGCGAGCTGGTTGGCCTCGTGGGTCTGGCTCAGGTTGGTCTGGATCTCGGCGCTGATGCGCTGCAGCGCCTCGGTCGAGTCACCCATGGTGGCGGCATGCACCTGGGTGTTCTGGATCAGCATGTCGCTGGTCGAGTGCACCTGGGTGGAGGCCGCGGCCACGGTCTCGGCGCGCTGGCGCACGCTGGCGGTCAGGTGGCTGAGCTTGGCCTGCATGCTGTCCAGCGCCAGCAGCAGCTGGTTGATCTCGTGGCAGTCGCTGCGCGGCACGGCGTGGGTCAGGTCGCCTTCGGCGATGCGGTCGGCCACCTGCACGGCCGCGCCGAGCGGGCGGGTGAGCTGGCGAGCCACCACGCCGGCCGCCAGGGCCGACGCCACCAGCACGGCCAGCAGGGTCAGGCCGATCCAGTACCTGGATTGCCTGGCAGCCTCGGACGCGGCGACCGCCGTGTCGACCGCGTGCGTCTCGATCAGCACGTCGAGCCTCTGGATCTGCTGCTCCAGGGTCTCGAAACTCGTCATGAAGGACGCCAGCGCGGCCGTCGTGACGGCCGGATCCGTGCCACCGGCCTGCACCAGGGTCTGTGCGTCAGTCAGGTAATGCGCCAGCAGCGGCTCCACCAGCGTGAACTGCTCGCGCACCGCCGGCGCCAGCTGACCTTGCTTCAGGATGACGAAGTCCGCCTTGAAGCGTTCTCCGTGCTGGGTCAGGTCACGCCGCGCGATCTCCACACGGGCCTGGTCGCCCTGGGCCTGGGCCAGCATGGCACCCAGCACGTCGGCGCGGATGGCGTCATGCATCATGTCGCCGTCCATGCTCTTGTGCACGGCCGCGGTCGCGGCCAGGACCTCGTCGAGCGCACGGGCCTGGCGCTGGGTGCCCACCAGACCGATGGCGCCCACGGCGGTGGCCAGCACGGCGCCGATCAGTCCGTAGGCCAGCAGATGAGTCTTGAGTTTCACGGTGGAGCATCCCGAAGGTTGAGGTCGACCGTGACTGTGATCCGGCCGGCACTGCCCGAAATGCGGAACAGCCCCGCCGGCAGCCCCCAGTTTTCGGCATGCCGGCGCCAGACTTGACGGGACTTGACGCCAAGCGCGGCGCCGCTCAGCCGAACAGCCCCTTGTGCTGTTCGCGCAGCAGGTTCTTCTGCACCTTGCCCATGGCGTTGCGCGGCAGGTCGGCCACGACGAAGGCGCGCTTGGGCACCTTGTAGTTGGCGATGCGGCTCTTGAGCTCGCCCACCAGCGCCTCGGCATTCAGGTTCGTGTCGGGCTTGGCGACGATGAGCGCGATCACGCCCTCGCCGAAATCCGGGTGCGGCACGCCGACCACGGCCGATTCGGCCACGCCGGCCATGTCGTTGAGGTAGCCCTCGATCTCGGCCGGGTAGACGTTGTAGCCGCCGCTGATGATGAGGTCCTTGCTGCGCCCGACGATGGTGAGGTAGCCCTGGCCGTCGAAACGCCCGACGTCGCCGGTCTTGAACCAGTGGCGGCCCTTGGCGTCGGTGGTGAATTCCTCGGCGGTCTTCTCGGGCATGCGCCAGTAGCCGGCGAAGACGTTGGGGCCGCAGACCTGCACGTCGCCGATCTCGCCTGCCGGCAGGGGGCTGACGCTGCCGTCAGCCGCCGTGCGCACCACCCGCACGCCAACGCCGGGCAGCGGCCTGCCCACCGTGCCGCCGATGCGCTCGCCGTCGCCCGCTCGGCAGGGGTTGGAGGTGAGCATGACGGTCTCGCTCATGCCGTAGCGCTCCAGGATGGTGTGGCCGCTGCGGGACTGGAAGTCGCGGAAGGTCTCGACCAGCAGCGGCGCCGAGCCCGAGATGAACAGGCGCATGTGGGCGCACGCTTCGCGCGTGAGCCCGGCCTCGCCCAGCAGGCGTACGTACAGCGTGGGCACGCCCATGAAGATGGTGGCGCGCGGCAGGCGCTCGATCACCGCCCTGGGGTCGAACCTGCCGAGCCACAGCATCCTGCTGCCGTTGAGCAGCGCGCCGTGGCTGGCCACGAACAGGCCGTGCACATGGAAGATGGGCAGGGCGTGGATCAGCACGTCACCGGGCTGCCAGTCCCAGTAGTCCTTCAGCACCTGGGCGTTGGACAGCAGGTTGCGGTGGCTCAGCATCGCGCCCTTGCTGCGCCCGGTCGTGCCGCTGGTGTAGAGGATGGCGGCCAGCTCGTCCGGCCGCTTCACCGCCACGGTGTGCACGTCGCTCATCAGCGCGGCGCGCTCCAGCAGGCTGCCGCCGCGCTCCTCGTCCAGCGTGAACACATGCGCCACGCCAGCCTTGAAAGCCAGCTTGCTCAGCCAGCCGAAGTTCTTCGGCGCACACACCACCACCGCCGGCTCGGCATTGGCGATGAAGTAGTCCAGCTCGGCCTGCTGATAGGCCGTGTTGAGCGGCAGGTAGACGAAGCCGGCCCGCAGCGTGGCCAGGTACAGCAGCAGCGCCTCGACCGACTTCTCGACATGCGCAGCCACGACGCTGCCGCGCGGCACATCCAGGCCCTGCAGCAGGTTGGCCAGCATGGCGGTGGCGCGCTCGATGTCGCGCCAGCTGTAGTGCAGGCCGTTGTCGGTCTCGATGGCCGTGGCGTCCAGGTCGGCCGGAAAGGCCGCCCGCAGGGCCGCGAACAGGTTGGCGTTGGTGTCGTCAGGGTGCGGGGCGGCAGCAGCAGGCGTGGGCACGGCAGTCAGCGTCATGGCGGGCGGCGAGGCTAGAGGGATGAGGCGGCGGCGATCTGGCGATCAGTCCAGCGTGGCGCCGGAGGCCTTCACCACCTCGCCCCAGCGCCTGATCTCGCCGGTGACGAAGTCGCCGAAGGCCTTGCCGGTGGCGGTGGGCACATCAGCGCCCAGGCCGTTCCAGATGTCCTTGATCTCCTTGCTGGCAAAGGCCTTGGCCAGCTCGGCCGTCATGCGCTCGACGGCTTCCCTGGGTGTGCCCTTGGGCGCCCACAGGCCGTACCAGGTGGCGACCTCGTAGCCCTTGAGCCCGGCCTCGGCGGCGGTGGGCAGGTCCGGGAAACCCGGCGCGCGCGTGTCGCCTGCCGCGGCGATGGCCTTGATGCGCCCGCCCTTGATGTGGTTGGCCGACGAGCCCAGGCCGTCGAACATGATGTCCATCTGGCCGGCGATCAGGTCCTGCAGCGCCGGGCCGGCGCCGCGGTAGGGGATGTGGGTGATGAAGGTCTTCGTCTGCAGCTTGAACAGCTCGCCCGCCAGGTGGTGCGAGGTGCCGTTGCCGGCCGAGCCGTAGTTGAACTTGCCCGGGCTCTTCTTCAACAGGGCGATGAACTCGGCCAGGTTGCCGGCCGGCACGCGCTGCGGGTTCACGACGATGACCTGCGGCACCTTGGCGATCAGCGCCACGGGCACGAAATCGACCTGCAGGTTGTAGTCCAGCCTGGGGTACATGCTGGGCGCGATGGCGTGGTGCACCGCACCCATGAACCAGGTGTAGCCGTCCGGCGCGGCCTTGGCCGCCACCGTGGCACCCACGTTGCCGCCCGCGCCACCCTTGTTGTCGATGATGACCTGGGTGCCCAGCTGCTTGCTCAGCACGGCAGTAAGCGGGCGCGCGAAGGCGTCGGTGCCGCCGCCGGCCGGAAAGGGCACGACCCAGGTCACCGGCTTGGCCGGCCAGGCCTGGGCCTGGGCAGCCAATGGCAGCAGGGTGCCGGCCAGGGCGGTCACGCCCCCCGCCAGGGTGGACAGCAGCGCTCGGCGGCGCGTGGGCAGGGGCAGGCGTTTCATGGTGGTCTCCGGGTCGGTCTTGTGGGATTCGGGCGGTATCAGGCCGGGTGCACCGGCCACTGCACGGGCGCAGCCCGGGCCGCTCTACAGTCGGAAACATGTTAGCCGGCGTGGGCGCGCCAGGCGTCCCACACCAGCTTCAGCCCGGTCAGGAACATCCCGAGGTAGACGACGCGGTAGAACACCTCCATGCGCATGCGCCTGGCCAGGACCACGCCGGTCCACACGCCCACCGGCGCCAGCGGCGCCAGCACCAGCGAGGTCATGAAGTTGCTCAGGTCCAGCAGCCCCAGCAGGCCGTAGGGCACCCACTTGGAGACGTTGATCACGGCGAAGAACACCGCCATCGTCGCCGTGTAGGTGATGGGTGCCAGCCGCATGGGCAGCACGTAGAAGGCCACCGGCGGCCCGCCCGCATGGGCCACGAAGCTGGTGAAGCCCGAGGCCGCGCCCAGCAGCCAGCCGGTAGCGCGGGCCGGCGGCGGCGCATCCGACCTTGGCGGAAAGAACAGCCGCAGCGCCAGGAAACCCAGCGTCAGCGTGCCCACGATGCCGCCCACCGCGGGCGCGCTGAGCACGCCGAAGGAGGCGAAGCCCAGCATCGAGCCGACCAGTCCGGCCGGCAGCAGCCGGCGCAGCAGCGCGCGGTCGGCCTGGCGCATCAGGGCCATGAGCCCGAGCGCGTCCATGATGGCCAGCAGCGGCAGCATGATGGCGGCGGCACGCGGCACGGTGATGGTGAGCGCCATGAGCGGCGTGGCCAGCGCGCCGAAACCGGCGCCGAAACCGCTCTTGGCCAGGCCGAGCAGCAGCACGGCCGGAACGGCAACGGCGTAGAACCAGGGGTCGGTGATCACGGTGAAGCGGCAGGGGCCGGCTGGGCTCAGGGCCGGCCATCATGCCAGCGCCCCTGCGCGGCAGCGCCTGGCGCCGGCCAGGCAGGACAATCGCGCCATGTTCACGCCCAACCAGCACGACGTGCGCCGCTTCTTCTGCGGCGCCTACAGCAAGCAGCGCACCGGCGAGCCGCTCTCGGCCATGGAGGCCCTGGCGGCCGGCTGGATCGAGCAGCACCCCGAGTACCACGCCGAACTGGCCGACGTCGAGGCCGCGCTGGCGGCGGTCTACACGGTCGAGGACGGCCGCACCAACCCCTTCCTGCACCTGTCCATGCACCTGTCGATCAGCGAGCAGGTCTCGATCGACCAGCCACGCGGCATCCGCCAGGCGCTGGAACTGCTGGCCGCCAGGCGCGGCGATCTGCACGCCGCTCAGCACGAGGTGATGGACTGCCTGGGCGAGATGATCTGGGCCTCGCAGCGCAGCGGCCAGCCGCCCGACCCGCACGCCTACCTCGACGCGGTGCGCCGGCGCGCCACGCGCTGAGCCGCCCGGCCAGGGCCGGATCAGGCCGGCGCGACGCCGGCCTGCCGGTAGATGCCGCAGCCCAGCACCTGCATGGGCGACAGCGCCACCACGCGCGAGGCCTTGGCCTGCGGCTGGCCCGTCACCGGGTGGGCCACGGTGTAGTCCACCCAGCCCGGTCCGCGGTCGGCCTGGGTCCAGATGTCGGCCACCAGGCGCCGGCCGGCGTCGCCCAGCAGGTCGGCCAGCCTGAGCCCCACCCTGGCCGGCTGGCCGGCGTAGGCCAGGTAGCGGCCCTCGCGGTCGAGCACGAAGACGTAGAGGTCGCGGTCGGCAAATTCGCTGCCCGTGCGGTTGCAGCGCGCCAGCAGGGCCGGCGCCCCCTCGCGTGCGGCCAGCGCGGCGGCGCGCTCCACCAGCGCCAGCGCCTCGTCGGCGGTGCCCTGGCGCAGCCGGAAGGCCGACACCGCCGCGGTCAGCCGCGCGGCGCGCTCCTGCATCTGCGCGGCCGCATGGGCGGCCTGGTCGACGATGCTGGTGTGCGCCCCGGTCAGCCGCTCCAGCTCGCCGATGCCGGCGGCCACCTGCTGCAGGCCCGCGCTCTGCAGCTCGCTGCCCTGGGCGATGGCACTCAGCCGCCCGGCCACGTCGTGCACGCCGCCCAGCATGCCCTGCACCGTCGTGCCTATGCCCTGCATGGCGGTCACGCCGCTGCCCACCTCCTCGCCCGAGCGCACGATGAGCTGGCGGATCTCGCCGGCCGACTGCGCGCTTTTCTGCGCCAGGCTGCGCACCTCGCTGGCCACCACGGCGAAGCCCCGGCCGGACTCGCCCGCGCGTGCCGCCTCGACCGCGGCGTTGAGCGCCAGGATGTTGGTCTGGAAGGCGATCGCATCGATCACGCCGACGATGTCGCTCATGCGCCTCGAACTGGTCTCGATGCGCGCCATGGTGTCCAGCGCGGTCTGCATCACGTCGGCCACGGCGCGGCTGCGCTCGCTCACCTCGATGCCGAGCCGGTCCGCCATGGCGGCGTTGTCGGCGTTGGCGCGCACCGAGCTGCTGAGTTGCTGCACCGCGGCGCTCGATTCATGCAGGCTGGCCGCCTGCGACTGCGCCTGCGCGGCCAGCTCCTGGCTGGACGCGGCCACGTCGCACCCGGCCGCGCCCACCAGCGCGGCCTGGCTGCGGATCTCGGCCACGCTGATCGACAGCCGCTCGCTCATGCGCTCCAGGCCCAGGGCGATGCGGGCGAATTCGTCGTCGCCCGGCAGCAGCACGACCCGGTCGAGGTCGCCCGCGGCGCAGGCCTGCACCGACTGCTCGATGCCGGCGACGGCGCCGCATACCCGGCTGGTGATGGCCGCCAGCAGGTAGGCGGCCAGCACGCCGGCCGTCAGCAGACCGGCCAGCACCAGCGTCGACAGCGCCGGTGCGGTGCCGGCCGGGCCCGGGCGGGCGAACAGCTGCCAGGCCGGTCCGAGCAGCAGCGGGGTGATCAGCGCGGCCAGCAGGCCGAGCTGGCCGCGCAGGCTCAGCTGCTGCAGCAGCACCAGGGCCGGGGCCAGGCAGATGCGGGTCAGTTCAGTGAGCATGCGGGGACTTCCGTGCAGCGGTGCGACCAGGGCGTGATCCGGCCACTATGCAACGCCGTGCCGCGGTCGAATCGCCCGAAAAACGCCGCGAAGCCGGCCGCAGACGGCTGCCGGACACGGCCGGTGCACACGCCACCAGGGCGCTGCGCAGCGGACGGGCGCCGTGCCGCCCCACTGTTAACCTGACGAGGTGAACGCTCCCTCGCACGCCGCCGCCCCTGTCCCCCTGCCCCGCCCCGGCCCGGCGCTGGCCGCGCTGGCCATCGCGCTGCTCATGGGGCTGCAGGCACTCACGACCGACCTGTACCTGCCGGCGCTGCCGCTGCTCACGCGCGAGCTGGGCGCCAGCGTGAGCGCCGCGCAGCTGACCATGTCGGCGCTGCTGCTGGCCTTCGGGCTGGGGCAGCTGGTGTGGGGGCCGCTGTCCGACCGCCACGGCCGCCGCCCGGTGCTGCTGGCCGGGCTGGGCGCCTACGTGACGGCCAGCCTGGCGGCCGCCACGGTCGGCTCGATCGAGCTGCTCGTCGTGCTGCGCATGGCCCAGGGCCTGGCGGTGGCCGCCACCGTGGTGGTGGCACGTGCCATGGTGCGCGACCTGTACGAGCCGGCCCAGGGCGCGCAGGTGATGGCGCGCGGGCTGTCCGGCCTGGGCATGATCGCCATCGCCAGCCCGATCGTGGGCGGCATCGTCACCGCCCTGCTGGGCTGGCGCGCGGCCTTCCTCACGGTGGCCTGCGGCGGCGCGGCGGCGCTGGCGCTGGTGGTGTGGCGGCTGCCGGAAACCCTGGCGCCCGAGCGCCGCCACGGCGCCGGCGGCAGCCCCGGCCTGGCGGCGAGCTGGGCCGAGGTGCTGCGCCACCCGGGCTTTCGCGCCTGGGCGCTGCTGACCTGCTGCAGCTACGGCGGGCTGTTCGTCTTCCTGGCCGGCTCGTCCTTCGTATACATCGGCGTGCTGGGGCTGGGGCCGCTGGGCTACGGCGCGGTGGCCGCGACCTGCTCGCTGAGCTATCTGTGCGGCACGCTGTACTGCCGGCGCCGCCTGGCGCGCCTGGGTGTGACCGGGTCGGTGCAGCAGGCCGCCGTGCTGACAGCGCTGGCCGCGGCTGCCTTTGCGGTGCCGGCGCTGCTGGGCGTGCAGAGCCTGGCGGGGGTGTGGCTGCCGCAGCTGCTCTACCAGTTCGCCCACGGCACCCACATGCCGTGCAGCCAGGTCGGTGCGGTCGCGCCGTTTCCCGAGAAGGCCGGCGTGGCCTCGGCGCTGTCGGGCTGCGCCTCGGCGCTGGTGGCCTTCGTCATCGGCCTGGGCCTGGGCCAGGCGCTGGACCACAGCACGCGCGCCCTGGCCTGGGGCGGCGCGCTGTTCGCTGCCCTGACCTGCCTGTGCGCCTGGACGCTGGTGCGTCGCCATGGCGAGCCGCACGGGCCTGCCGCCGCAGCGGCGCCAGCGCGCGCCTGAGCCTGCACCGGACGAGACGCCGCGATGTCACAGGCCGCCCCTGAACCGACCCGCCCGCCACCGGCACGGCCCGCCGGCGCGGCAGCGCTGGCCTGGCTGGGCCTGGCCGGCCCCACGGCGAGCGGCAAGACGGCCGCCGCCCTGGCCGTCGCGGCGCACAGCCGTGCCCTGGGCGGGCCGGTGGTGGAGATCGTCAGCGTGGACTCGGCCCTGGTCTACCGCGGCCTGGACATCGGCAGCGCCAAGCCCGACGCGGCCGAACGCGCCGCCGCGGCGCACCACCTGATCGACATCCGCGACCCGCGCGAGGCCTACTCGGCGGCCGAGTTCGTCGCCGACGCGCGCGCACTGATCGCGCAGATCGGCGCGCGCGGCGGCCTGCCGCTGCTGGTGGGCGGCACCATGCTGTACTACAAGGCGCTGATCGAGGGCCTGGACGCCCTGCCCGCCGCCGACCCGGCGGTGCGCGCCGCGCTCGACGCACGTGCGCGCGAGCTCGGCTGGCCGGCGCTGCACGCCGAGCTGGCGCAGGTCGACCCGCTCATCGCCGCGCGCCTGGCGCCCAACGACGCCCAGCGCATCCAGCGCGCGCTGGAGGTCTGGCACAGCACCGGCCAGCCGCTGTCGTCGCTGCAGCGGCGCTTCGACGCCGCGGCCGGCGGCAGCGGCGGCCCGGCCACGCCGGCCGACCACCTGCTGTTCAGCCTGGAGCCCGGCGCGCGCACCTGGCTGCACGAGCGCATCGCCCGGCGTTTCGACGCCATGCTGGCCGCCGGCCTGGTCGACGAGGTGCGCCGCCTGCGCGCGCGCGCCGACCTGCACGCCGACCTGCCCGCCCTGCGCGCGGTCGGCTACCGCCAGGTCTGGCAGTGGCTGGACGACGGTGGCGACCCGGCCGGCCTGCCGCTGCTGCGCGAACGCGGCGTGGCCGCCACGCGCCAGCTTGCCAAGCGCCAGCTCACCTGGCTGCGCAGCCTGCCGCAGCGCCACACCCTGGCCTGCGACACCGACGACGCCGGCGATCCGGCTGCGCGCCTGTGCCGGGCGCTGACGCCGCTGCTGCAGGCCTGGCCGACGGCGCACGCCGGGCTGCTGGCCGGCACTGCGCTGCGATGAACCACCCGCCCGCCCTGCTCAGCGTGCGTGGCCTGGCCAAGGCCTACGGCAGCGACGCCGTGTTCCAGGGCGTGGACCTGAACATGCGCGCGGGCGAGGTGCTGGCGCTGCTGGGCGCCTCGGGCGTGGGCAAGTCCACGCTGCTGAACTGCATCGCCGGGCTGGACAGCGCCGACGCCGGCAGCGTCACCCTGGCCGGCCGGCGCGTCGACACCCTGGCCGAGCCCGACGCGGCGCGGCTGCGGCGCGAGCAGCTGGGCTTCATCTTCCAGGCCTTCCATGTGCTGCCGCATCTGGACGTGGCGCACAACGTCGCCCTGCCGCTGCTGCTGCTGGGCTGGCGCGAACGCGCCAAGGTGCAGGCGCGCGTGGCCGAGCTGCTGGCCGCCGTGGGGCTGGACGGCCTGGGCGCACGTGCGCCGCGCCAGCTCTCGGGCGGGCAGCTGCAGCGCGTGGCCATCGCGCGCGCGCTGGTGCACCACCCGGCGCTGGTGCTGGCCGACGAGCCCACCGGCAACCTCGACCCGGCCAGCGCCGCGCGCGTGCTCGACCTGCTGTGCCGCCAGGCGCGCGAGCAGGGCGCGGCCTGCCTGATCGTGACGCACTCGGCGACCGCGGCGGCACGCGCCGACCGGGTGCTGGAACTCGATGTCCGGGGTGTCCGCAGCCTGGGCACAACAACGGCAGGTGCGCCCTGAATTGCGGCTAGAGTGCCTGACCTGTCACATCTGCACACTCGCCCGGCCCAGGATCCCTCATGCCCATCGAGCTCTACAACGACGGTCAACATCTGCGGCTGATGTTCACCAACATGTCCACCGATGCAGGCATGGCGGTGCAGAGCAACCAGTTCCTGTTCGTCGACGGCCTGCACAGCCTCATCCTCGACCCGGGCGGCAACCTGGCCTACAACGAGCTGTACATGGGCCTGACGCAGCACTGCACGCCGCACCAGCTCGACGCGATCCTGGCATCACACGCCGACCCGGACATCATCGCCTCGCTCGACCGCTGGATGACCGCCAGCCCGGCCAAGGTCTACATCTCCACCGTGTGGGAGCGTTTCATCCCCCACTTCTGCAAGCCGGGCAAGACGGCCGGGCGCATCGTCGGCATCCCCGACGAGGGCATGCGCATCGCCATGGGCACGAGCGTGATCCACGCGCTGCCGGCGCATTTCCTGCACGCCGAGGGCAACTTCCAGTTCTGGGATCCGGTCAGCCGCATCCTGTTCTCGGGCGATCTGGGCGCGTCGCTGGGCGGCGATCCGCGCGTGGAGGTGACCGCGCTGGCGCCCCACCTGCAGCACATGGAAGCCTTCCACCGCCGCTACATGGTGAGCAACAAGGTGCTGCGGCTGTGGGCGCGCATGGTCGCGCCGCTGGGCATCCAGAAGATCGTGCCGCAGCACGGCGCACCGCTGGCCGGCCCGGCGGTGCAGGAGTTCATCGACTGGGTGCAGGGCCTGCAGTGCGGCATCGACCTGATGACCGAGCGCCACTACAGCCTGCCCGCGCGCCGGCTGGCCATCACATCCCATGAGCCGCCCATGAGGCGCCCATGACCCGCGTCGGCGCGCGCCTGCCAGCCAGGCTGGTGCTGTGGACCGGCCTGATCGTCGGCGAATGGCGCCACCAGCCCGGCCGCGTCGCGCTGGCGCTGCTGGCGCTGGCGGTGGGGGTGGCGCTGTCGTACGCCGTCTTCCTCGTCAACGCGTCGGCGCTGGCGGAGTTCGGCCAGGCGGTGCGCAGCGTGAACGGCCAGCCCGACCTGGAGCTGCGCGCCACCGCGGGCGACGCCGCCAGCTTCGACGACCGCCTGTACGACCTCGTGGCGGCGCAGCCCGGCGTCGCGCTGGCCACGCCCGTCGTCGAGCTGACGGTGCAGGTGACGCAGGCGCAGGCCAGGCCTGCACCGGCGCCGGCCTCACGGGCCGGGACGGTGCCCGCTGCCGCGACGTCGCTGCGCCTGCTGGGCGTCGACGCGCTCGGTCTGGCGCGGCTGGCGCCCGACCTGCTGCCGCGCCCCGCGCCCGGACAGGACCGGCTGGCCCTGGTCGACCCGGGCCTGGTGTTCCTCAACCCGGCGGCGCAGCGGCTGCTGGGCAACCCGGTGCCCGGCACCCGGCTGGCGCTGGCCGGCGCAGCCGTCAGGACGCGCACCGCCGCCAGCCCGGCACGCGCTGCCGCCCCCGGCGGCGGCGCGGCTGGCGACGCCACCTCCACCGCCGGCCTGTTCACCGTGGCCGGCACGGTGGCGGCGGCCGGCGCGCCGCTGCTGGTGGTCGACATCGCCGCGGCGCAGCAGCTGTCCGGCCAGCCGGGGCGGCTGGGCCGCATCGCGCTGCAGCTGGCGCCGGGGCAGGACGCCGCCGCCCTGCTGCGCGCCCTGGCGCTGCCGCCCGAGGTGCGTGCCGCCGCGCCCGACGAGGCCGAGCAGCGGCTGTCGCAGCTGTCGCGCTCCTACCGCGTCAACCTGTCGGTGCTGGCGCTGGTGGCGCTGTTCACCGGCGCCTTCCTGGTCTACGCCGTGCAGGCGCTGGCGGTGGCCAAGCGCGTGCCGCAGCTGGCGCTGCTGGGTGTGCTGGGCATGTCGGCGGGTGAACGGCGCGGCCTGGTGCTGAGCGAGGCCACGCTGCTGGGCCTGCTGGGCAGCGCGCTGGGCCTGGCCCTGGGCGCTGCGC
>JBJOKY010000112.1:0-11723 GCA_046045865.1 Pseudomonadota bacterium
GCCGGCCGTGGCGCCGGACTCGCCGGCCTCGGCCGCGCGGGCGCGCGTCAGCAGCACGGCGAACACGATCACCGGCACCAGCATGGCCACACGCATGAGCTTGACAAAGGTGGCCACGTCGCCGGTTTCCCTGGACATGCCGTAGCCCGCGCCCACCACCTGGGCCACGTCGTGGATGGTGGCACCCAGGAAGATGCCGGCCGTGCGGGCATCCAGGCCCAGGGCGCTGGCCAGCATGGGGTAGACGATCATGGCCAGGGTCGACA
This sequence comes from Pseudomonadota bacterium, assembly GCA_046045865.1. GTDB lineage: Bacteria > Pseudomonadota > Gammaproteobacteria > Burkholderiales > Burkholderiaceae_C > Sphaerotilus. The sequence goes on from JBJOKY010000112.1 coordinate 267, forward strand.
GCAGCGATACGCCCACCACGGTGAAGAGGGTGGCGCGCTCCCTGAGCGGATGGGCCGGCAGCGCCGCGGCCAGGGCCAGCGCGGCCGAGGCGCCGCAGATGGCCGTGGCCCCGCCGCTGAGCAGGCCGAACAGAGGTCTGAAGCCCATCAGCCGCGCCAGCGCCATGGCCACGCCGATGGTCAGCACCACCGAGGCCGCCACGATCAGCACCGGCGCCCAGCCCAGCTCGGCGATCTGGCCCACCGTGATGCGCAGGCCCAGCAGCGCCACGCCCGTGCGCAGCACCTGGCGGGCGGTGAACTCGATGCCCGCCAGGCAGGGCCCGCCGCGGCCCTCGACCGTCTCGGACAGGAAGTTCATCGCCGTGCCCAGCAGCAGGGCGAACAGCATCACCGGCGCGCCGTAGTGCTCGGAGAGAAAGGTGGCCGCCGCCGCCACCACGGCGCAGGCCAGCAGGCCGGGAAAGACGGTGTGCAGGGTGGCGCGCAGGTCGGCGGCGCCGAGGCCGGCGCGGTCGGTCAGCACCTCAGGGCACCAGCACGGTGGCGCCGGTGGTGCGGCGCGACTCCAGCGCGCGGTGCGCCTCGGCCGCCTCGGCGAGCGGGTATTCCTGCTGCGGTTCACCCACGATGCGCCCGGCCAGCACGTGGCCGAAGAGTTCGTCGGCCATGGCCAGCATGTGGCTGCGCGGCGCGGCGTAGTGCACCATGGCTGGCCGGGTCATCCACAGCGAGCCGTGGCGAGCCAGCTGCTGGCTGTCCACCACCACCGGCCCGGACGAGGTGCCGTTGCTGACGAAGTGGCCGCGCACCTGCAGGCTGGCCAGCGAGGCCATGAGCGTGTCCTGGCCCACCGAGTCGTAGACCACCGGCACGCCGCGGCCGTCGGTGAGTTCACGCACGCGGCGCGGAATCTCCACCGCCAACTGCTCGGGTGTCATGGCGCCGGTGACCAGGGTGTGGGCGCAGCCGTGCGCACGCGCCACCTCGGCCTTGGCCTCGGTGCTGACGGTGCCGATCATGGTCACGCCCAGAGCGCGCGCCCACTGGCAGGCCACCAGGCCCACGCCGCCGGCCGCGGCGTGGTACAGGATGGTCTCGCCGCCCTGCAGCGGGTAGACCTGGCGGAACAGGTACTGGGCGGTGAGTCCCTTCATCATCAGCGTGGCGGCGCTGCGGTCGCTGACGGCGTCGGGCAGCGGGATCAGCACCTCGGCCGGCATGACGCGCACCTCGCTGTAGGCGCCCTGCGGGCCCAGCAGGTAGCCGACGCGGTCGCCGGGCTTGATGTCGGTGACACCTTCACCCACCGCCTCGACCACACCCACCGCGTCCGAGCCCAGGCCCGAGCCCGTGCCTGCGGGCAGGGGCAGCGGGTAGCGCCCGGTGCGGAAGTAGATGTCGATGAAGTTGACCGCCACATAACTGTGGCGCACGCGGGCCTGGCCCGGGCCGGGTGCGCCGACCTCGGCGTGCTCGAGCCTGAGTACCTCGGGGCCGCCGGTCTCGTGGAAGCGGATGACGCGGGACATGGGCAGTGTTCCTTCACTCATTCATTCATTCGGTCAGGCGGCCTTGCGCAGGTAGCCCTGGTCCCCGCCGTTGCGGTTGGGCGCGAAGCCGTTGGCGGCCAGGGTCTGCTCCACGCTGTCGTAGAACACGCCGATCTTGCAGATCTCGCGCGCCTCGGCCGCGCTGGCCACCTTGCGGCCGAACTCGCGCGCCATGCGCACCAGCTGCTCGATCTGCTGCACCGTCGTCATCCTGGCGCTGCGGTCCTGGGTCCAGAGGTTGTCCTCGATGCCGCAGCGCACGTGCAGGCCCAGGGCCAGGCCCATCATGTTGATGGGCAGCACGTTGCGCATGCTGCTTTCCACCGTCAGCATGGCGCCGTCCGGTACGGCGCGCACGAAGTTGGCCAGGTTGTAGAGGTTGGGCGCGTCCATGCCGCCGCTGATGGCCACCCAGTTCATCACCAGCGGGCCCTTGTAGACGCCGCGGCGCATCAGCCGCTCCACCGTCTCGAAGCTGTTGAGGTTGTAGAACTGGAAGGCGCTCTGGATGCCGGCGGCCGACAGCCGCCGCACGTGCTCTTCCACCCAGCCCGGGCCGGCCGGCACGATCATCTCGCGGTAGGCCTGGAAGTTCTGCGGATCGGCCAGCGAGGTGCCGGCGATGTCGCGCGCATCCATGTGCTCCAGCACGTTCATCTGCGTGGTGTTCACGGTGACCGTGACCTGGTCGGGCTTGGGGTCGAGCTCGGCCAGCATGTGGCGCGTGTCGTCGCTGAGCCACCTGGCCGCCGCACCCTCGGTCTCTGGCGCGAAGCTGATCGAGCCGCCCACCTGGATGATCATCCCGGGCACGGCCCGGCGCACGCCGGCGATCAGCTCGTTGAACTTCGAGAGGCGCTTGCTGCCCCTGCCGTCCGGCTCGCGCACATGCAGGTGCAGCACGGTGGCGCCTGCGTTGTAGCAGTCCACCGCCTTCTGCACCTGCTCCTCCATCGTGACCGGGATGTCTTCGGGAAAGTCCGAGGGGATCCATTCCGGGCCGTAAGGCGCGGCAGTGATGACCAGCGGCTGCTGGTTCTCGGGGTAGAGGTGTCCGTCGAGGAAGTTCATGGCGGGGTGTCCTGGTCGGTCTGGAGGGTTCAGAAAGTCGCATCACCGACGATGCCGGCGCGTTCCATCCTGCGGTGGCAGGGCGGGTAGTCCATCACCGCGTAGTGCTGGGTCGAGCGGTTGTCCCACACGGCCACGCTGTTCGGTTGCCAGCGCCAGCGCACCTGGTACTCGGGGATGAAGGCCTGCATCTGCAGGTACTGCAGCAGCTGGCCGGCACCGGGCGCGAAGTCCTGCCCGTAGCGCACGCGCTCGGGCGTGTGGTAGTTGGTGAAGTGGGTGGTGAAGCCGTTGACGAACAGCACCTGCTCGCCGGTCTCGGGGTGGGTGCGCACCACCGGATGCTCGGCGTCCGGGTACATCGCCTTGAGCGCATGGCGCTTCTCGATCGGCATGGCCGCGCCGAAGGTGGCCTCGATGCTGTGGCGCGCGCGCAGGCCGGCGATCTGCTGCTTCACGTGGTCCGGCAGGCGCTCGTAGGCCAGCACCATGTTGGCCCACATGGTGTCGCCGCCCACCGGCGGGCATTCGATGCAGCGCAGCACGCAGCCGAAGGGCGGCTTGTCGCGCCAGGTGGCGTCGGTGTGCCAGCTGTTCTCGTAGCGGTCGTTGGGCGCGTCGGGCGACTTGTAGATGCGCACCAGGCCCGGGTGATCGGGGTCGCTGCCGGCCACGGGGTGATCCTCCAGCTCGCCGAAGTGGCGCGCGAAGGCCACGTGTTCGGCGCGCGTGATGTCCTGGTCGCGCAAGAACAGCACCCGGTGCCTGAGCAGCTGGGCGCGGATCTCGGCCACCAGCGCCGGGTCGCGCGAGGCGGCACCGAGGTTCACGTTGCGCAGCTCGGCGCCGATGGCGCAGCTCAGCGGCTCGACCACCAGCGAGCCGCCCAGCGAGGTGGCGCGCACGACGGCGGGGGCCGAGGCAGCTTCTGGGGCTGGTGTCATCCGGGACTCCATGAGGCAGGGCAGGGGCAGGGGACAGGGGCCGGGACGGCCGGCCCCCGCATCATCAGAAGCGTGTGCCGACCACCAGGCTCAGGTAGTCGCGGTCGACCAGCAGGTTGTAGCGCCCGCCCACGTAGCGGTTGTATTGCAGGTCGACGTAGTGGGTACGCGCCCAGTCGGCCCGCAGGCCGGGGCGGATGACGGTGCGGCCCTGCGAGTAGCTGCCGTCGTAGGCATAGCCGCGCACGTCCCTGGCCAGCAGCAGCGAGGGCGTGAGTGCCGCGCCGGCCACGGCGTCGGCATAGGTGGCCGAGCTCAGCAGGCGCACGCCCCAGGCGTTGGCGCTGGTGTAGCCGTCGCTGGTGCACTGCTTGCCGCCCACGGTGTCGGTGCAGGCGGTCAGGCTGCCGGTCGGGCCGGCATAGGCCGCCGCGCCGTAGGCCGTGCCGCGGCCGAAGCGCAGCTGGTCCTGGCCGGGCAGGCCGTTGATGTGGCTGAAGCCCACCTCGCCCACCACCACCACCCGGTCGGCACCCAGGGCCTTGGTGTACACCGCATTGCCGCCCAGGCTGCCGGTCACGACCTTGAAGCGGTCGTAGGCGTCGAAGCTGCCACCCACCGGCACCGCCAGGATGTCCTTGCGCAGCGCCAGCAGCGAGGCCGGGCTGCGGATCACGAAGGCGCTCAGCAGGTCGGAGGCGTTGAAGGAGATCGGCTGGTCGGGCCGGTAGGCCAGCTCGCCATAGGCCGTCAGCTCGGCGTTCAGCTTCTTGTTGAACGAGCTGCCGAACACCCGCACGTCCTCCGGGTAGACCAGTCCGTAGCTGACGTTGGTCGGGTTGGCCGGCGTGCCCGCGGCGGTCGAGTTCACCGTCATGCGGTAGCTCGGCGCCACGCTGGTGGTGTTCATGGCGTAGAACTTCAGGTCGGCGTCGAGTGCATCGGCCTTGAAGCCCGCGGCCAGGCCATAGTGGCCCAGGCCGCCCGGCTTGACGTCGGGCGTGCGGTGCACATACCCCCCGGCGGCCAGGCGCTGCTGCTCGGACGCGCCGGCGAAGGAGATCATGTTGCAGCCGGTGGCGATGAAGGACGCCACGTCGAAATACGTGCCGCAGGCCGGGTAGACGTTGCCGCGGTGCTCGAAGGCGGCAAAACCCTCCAGGCTCCAGGCCGTGCCCTGGTTCAGCCTGGCGGTCAGCATGCCCAGCGGCAGCCTGCCGTCCACCGGCTGGGCACCCGGGCGCAGCTGCGACGAGAGGTCGGCCGGGTTGATGGCCGCGTTGACGCCCCCGCCCGTCAGCTGGGCGCCGCCCCAGGCCAGCACCTGGCGGCCCAGCCGGCCGCTCAGGTTCAGGCCCGTGCCGGGGCTGCCCGCGCCGTAGGCGTACACGTCGCGGAACTCGGCGTTGGAGAACTTCGAGCTGCTGTCGAAGCCATCGTCCTTGAGCGGCGTGCCCGGCGCGAAGCCGTTGACGTAGTTGCCGTAGGCGACGTTCTTCTCGCCCTGCGCGAAGTCCTTCCAGGCGTTCGCGCGCACGAACAGGCCCATGTCGCCCTTCTTCAGATCGATGTCGGTGCCGGCCTTCAGCACGGTGGAGATCTGGTCACCCTGGTAGTAGTTCAGGTCGGAGCCGCCGTTCTGCCCGGCGAGGTTGCCGCGCGCCACGCCCGCCACGAAGGGCGAGACGGCCGCGGAATAGGCATCCGGGCCGGGATCCCTGGCGCGGATCTGGGTGCCCAGGGTCAGCACGGTATTGACCTTGACCTCGACACCGTTGTCTGCCTTGTACTCAAGGGCACGGGTTTGGAAGCAGGTGGTGCTGATGGCGGCACCGACGGCCGTGAGCATCCAGGTCTTGCGCGTAATCGGCATGGGTAGTCTCCGAACAGGTATTGATGTGCTGCTGACCGGCGCCACCGACCTGTCGACGTTCCGCCCAGCCTGGGGCGTACTTTGTCCAAAGGCAATTTCCTGCACTTGCCCGTCGATGACCGCCACTTTGCCGTGCACGACACCGAGGGTTAACCTGCTGCGGCACGGAGAATCGGACGAGCTGCCGCCAAGCTCCGACCAGACCGACCCGCCATGACCACACCCATGCCCCCTGTTCGACCAGCGCGGCCGCACCGCGCTGGTGACCGGTTCCAGCCGCGGCCTGGGCCGCGCCATGGCCGCAGGCCTGGTCGGCGCATGGTGGCGCGCGGACACGGCAGGATGCTCACCAAGGCCATGGCGGCCGAGTGGGGCCCGCACGGCGTGCAGGCCAGCGCCATCGCGCCGGGCTGCATGCGCACCGAGATGAACCAGGCGTTGATGGACACGCCCAGCTTCGACGCATGGGTGCGGGTGCGCGCGCCCGCCTACGGCAATGGCCAGACGCTGTTCGTGGACGGCGGGTTCCCGGCGGTGCTGTAGCGGCAGCCGGGCAGGCGGGGGGCCTCCGTCGCTGGCGATCCTGGCGCTGGTTCAGGCGGGCAGCTCGAAGTCGAGCACGTGGCGTTCGCTGCGCAGCGGCCCGATGCGCCGGCTCACCGCCAGGTGCTGGGGGTGGTCGAGATAGGCCTGCAGGGCCGCGGCGTCGTCGAACCAGGCGACCAGGGCGACGTCGACGTTGCCTGGCAGCGCGTCGTGCCGGATGCCCACGTCGTAGCGGCGCAGGCCGGGCACGAGGTCGCGGCAGCTCAGCAGTTCGGCGCGGAAGCGCCCGGCGTCGGCCGGGTCGTGCAGCCGCCACAGCACGGTGTGGCAGATCATCTTGTGCATGGTGGGTGCTTGCGGCCGGGTGGTGCTCGGGCTCACAGCCGCAGCGTGCGGCGGGTCGGGAACAGGCTCAGGCCCCAGCGCTGGTGTGCCCAGCCGGCCAGGCCCTGCCTGAAGCGCAGCGTCATCACGATGGCCAGCAGACCCAGGCCCATCAGGTAGCTGCTGCCCCAGTCGCTGAAGGCCTTGTTCAGGGCCCAGAACACCAGCGCGCCGATCAGCGGCCCCTCGATGCGGCCGATGCCGCCGATGACGACCATGAAGATGGCGAAGGCGCTCCAGTTGACGCTGAAGGCGGCATCGGGGCTGATGCGCAGGTTACCGACGAAGTACAGCCCGCCGGCCAGTGCCGCGCCGGCCGAGGCCACCACGTAGACCGCCAGCTTCATGCGCCCGACGGCGATGCCCTGGCTCTCGGCCGCCACCTCGTTGTCGCGGATGGCCTGCAGCGCCAGGCCATGCCGGCTGCGCAGGAACAGGTACACGCCTGCCAGCGCCAGCACCACGCAGGCCAGCGCGGTGGCGTAGGTCAGGCCCTCGCGCGTGGCCCTGGGGATGCCGCGCAGCGCGGTCAGGCTGGTGCCCGAGCCGCCACCCACCACGCTCAGGTTGGCGAAGCCCAGCCGGAACACCTCGGCGATCACCCAGGTGCCGATCGCGAAGTAGCCGCCCTGCAGCCGGAAGGCGATGCGCGACACCGGCACCGCCACCGCCGCGGCCACGACCGCGCCCAGCCAGATCGCCACGAAGGGGTTGACGCCGCCGAAGTTGGCCAGGATCAGCATGGCGTAGCCGCCCAGGCCGAAGTAGGCCTGCTGGCCGATGGACACCATGCCGCCGTAGCCGGCCAGCAGGTTCCACATCAGCGCGAAGAGGAAGTAGCAGGCGATCTCGACGAACTCGCGCATCCAGCTCGATTCGCCCCAGGCCGGCAGCGTGGCCGCCGCCGCGACCAGCACCAGGCCCGGCCACAGCGCGATGCGGCTGGCGCGTGTGCTGCGGATCACCTCGACAGGCAGCGGACGGGTCATGCCGGCTCACCCTCGCGTCTTGGGAAACAGGCCTTGCGGGCGCACCAGCAGCACCGCCAGGAAGGCGATGTGGCCCAGCCAGATGCCCCAGCCCGGGTCGATGCGAAAGCCGATCTGCTGCGTCACGCCCAGCAGCAGCGCGCCGCACCAGGTGCCCCAGAACGAGCCCATGCCGCCGATGATCACGGCCTCGAAGGCGAACAGCAGCAGCAGCGGGCCGTCCGACGGCGCCACCGTGGTGCGCATGGCCTGCAGCACGCCGGCCAGCGCGATCAGCGCGAAGGCGATGGCCGTGGCCAGGGCGTAGATGTGGCGCGCGTCCAGGCCCATGGTCTCGGCGATCTCGCGGTCGTCCGACACGGCGCGGAAGGCCCGCCCCAGCGCCGTGCGGCCGAACAGCCACTGCAGGCCCGCCGTGGCCGCCAGCGCCACCGCGGCGATGAGCAGCGGCAGGGCGCCGACCGAGCGTTCGTCACCCAGCGCGATGGCCTGGGTGGCCAGCGCGCCGACGTCGATCGAGCGCGGGTCGGCCGAATACAGCTGCAGCAGGCCGTTCTGGATCACGATGGCCAGGCCGAAGGTGACCACCAGCGAGGGCAGCGGGTCGCTGGCCGCACCGCTGGCCAGCGTGGTGTTGAGCACCTGGCGCTGCAGCAGGTAGCCGGTGCCGAAGGCCAGCGGCAGCAGCACCAGCAGCGCCAGCGCCACGGCCGCCAGGCCGCCCGGCACGGGCGCCAGGGGTGCCACCAGCGAGGTCGCCGCAAAGGCGCCCAGCACGATGAAGTCGCCCTGCGCAGTGTTGGTCAGGCGCATGACGCCGAACATCAGCGACTGGCCCAGCGCGAACAGCGCGTACAGGCTGCCCAGCAGCAGGCCGGGGATGAGCACGTCCAGGAGCAGTCCGCCCGGCGGCATGGACTCAGCGCCTCGTCATGTCAGGTCGCGCGCCGGGGACGCGATGCCGAAGTAGGCGGCGCTGACCTGCTCGCGGGTCAGGGCGGCACTGGCACCGGTCAGCGACACGCGGCCTTCCTGCAGGCAATAGAGCCTGTCGGACACGCGCTGCGCGGTGCCGACGTCCTGCTCGACCACGACCACGCTCAGGCCCTCGGCCACCAGGCGCGGCAGGGCGTCGTAGATCTCCTTGATCGCGATGGGCGCCAGGCCCAGCGAGAGCTCGTCGCACAGCAGCAGCTCGGGGTTGCTCATCAGCGCGCGGCCGATGGCGACCATCTGCTGCTGCCCGCCCGACAGCGCCGTGCCGGGCTGGCGGCGCCTGTCGGCCAGGACGGGGAACATCGCGTACAGCCGCGCCAGGTTCCACGGCCCGGGCCGCTGCGCCTGCGCGCCCATCAGCAGGTTCTCCTCCACCGTCAGGCTGGGGAAGAGGCGCCGGCCCTCGGGCACCATGGCGATGCCGCGGCGCGCGATGCGCCCGGGCGCACTGCCGCCTATCGCCTCGCCCCGGTGCCGGACCTGATCGGCCGCCACCGGCAGCAGGCCGGTCAGGGCCTTGAGCAGGCTGCTCTTGCCCGCACCGTTGGCGCCGATGATGGCCACCACCTCGCCGGCGTCGAGCCGGAAGTCGATGCCGAACAGCGCCTGGGCGTCGCCGTAGGCCGCGCGCAGGCCGCGCGTCTCGATCAGCGGCGCGTTCGAGGTCGATGCACCGGCGCTCATGCCTCGATGCCCATGTAGACCCGCCGCACCTCGGGGTCGGCCATCACCGCGTGCGGCAGGCCCTCGGCCAGCGCGCGGCCGAAGTTGATGACGAAGAGCCGGTCGGCCACGGCGAGCAGGGCGTGCACCACGTGCTCGATCCAGACCATGGTCACGCCCTGGGCCTTGATGCGTGCCAGCTCCTCGACCAGCTGGCGGGCCTCGGGCTCGGTCAGGCCGCCGGCGATCTCGTCGAGCAGCAGTAGCTGCGGGTCGGTGGCCAGCGCGCGCGCCAGTTCCAGGCGCTTGCGGTCGAGCAGCGCGAGGCCGCCGGCCAGGCGGTTGGCCTGGGCCTTCAGCCCGGTCTGCTCGAGCACCCGGGCGGCGCGCTCCCAGGCGGCCTGCTCGCTCAGGCCGGCGCCGAAGACGGCGGCGGTGACGAGGTTCTCGAACACCGTCATGTGGCCCCAGGGCTGCGGCACCTGGTAGCTGCGGCCGATGCCGGCGCGGCAGCGCTGGTGCGGCCTGAGCGCCGAGATGTCGCGGCCCTTGTAGCGGATGCTGCCGCTGTCCAGCCGCACGTCGCCCGAGATCAGGTTGAACAGGGTGGTCTTGCCCGCACCGTTGGGCCCCAGGATGCCCAGGGTCTCGCCGGCGGCGACCGAGAACGAGATGCCGTCGGTCACCTTGAGCGCGCCGTAGGACTTGTCGACGCGGTCGAGCACCAGCAGGGACATGAGGGGGCCCAGGCCGCGCCGCCGGCTTCAGAGCAGCGACAGCTTGCCGCCGGCCGGGATCTTCGGCGCCGCGGCGTTGTTGGCCACCACCAGCTCGACCTTGTTCTTCGAGCCGGCCGGCGCCTTGACCCACTGGCCCAGCACCAGCGGCGTCTTGCTGACGTTCCTGAACGGGCCCTGGCCGCCCCAGGCCACCGGGCCGACGACGGTGTCGAGCTTCGATGCCGCCACGGCATCCCGCAGGTCGGCCGACTTGAGCGACTTGCTGCGCCTGAGCGCGTCGGCCGCCACCTCGAACAGCGCGTGGGCGAAGCCGATGGGTTGCGTCCACTGCTTCCTCGTGCCGGCCTCGTAGGCCTCGGCCAGGGCCTTGGCCGACTGCTTCGTCAGGCTGGAGGCAAAGGGGTGCGACGGCGTCCACCACACCTCGGTGCTCAGGCCGTGGCCGAGCTCGCCGAGCGCCTCGATGGCACCGGGGAAGAGCAGCGCCTTGCCCAGGGTGATGACCTTGGGCTTGAAACCCTGCTGGCGCGCCTGGGTCAGGAAGGTCTTGGCGTCGGGCGGGATGACCACGCCGGTGACGATCTCCACCCCGTCCTTCCTGAAGGCGGCGATCTGCGCGCTGAAATCCTGCGTGCCGTTCTGGAAGCGCCCCGGGTCGGTCAGGCTGTAGCCCATGCCGGCCAGCGGCTTGGGGAAGCCCAGCTCCTTGTCGCCCCAGGCGTTGCCGTCGCCGTCGTTGGGGAACAGGCCGCCGACCTTCTTGTTGGTCGTGACGCTGTTCCAGCCGTTGGTGAAGTTGGCGATGACGTCTTCCAGGCCCCAGAACAGGTGGTAGGTGTAGTTGAAGCCGGTGGCCGGGTTGCCCTTGCGGCCGAAGAACCAGGGCTGCCAGGGCACGACCGAGCTGATGCAGGGCACCTCGTTGAGTTCGCAGGCGTCGCTCACCGGGTTGGCGGTCTCGGGCGTGCCGGCGGTCAGCACCAGGGCGACCTTGTCCTTGAGGATCAGGTCGTTGGCCACCTCGCCGGCGCGGTTGGGGCTGGACTGGCTGTCCTTCAGGATGATCTGCACCTCGTGTTTCCTGCCGCCGATGGTGATGCCGTCCCTGAACGCGGCCTTCATCTGCTCGATGACCCACTTGTCCGCCTCGCCGAAGGGCGCCAGCGGGCCGGTCTGCGGCGAGACATAGCCGATCCTGACGACATCGGCCGCCCACAGCACGGGTGCGACGGCGGTGGCGGTCAGGGCGGCGCTGCCCTGGACAAAGTGGCGGCGGTTCAAGGTCATCATGGTCTCCGTGGGTGCAGTGGTCGTCGTGGTCGTCGTGGTCGCCTTGGGGCACAGGGGCCGGCGGGCGGCTCAGCCCTGCGGCTCCAGGCCGTGCTGGGCCCGGTCCAGCAGCGCCCGCAGCGCGGCGCGCTCGAGCGGGCGGGGGTTGGGGTAGGGCGTGAGCACCGCCACCGTCTGCAACCGGTACAGATTATCACCTGTGGGGCTATTACCGGCTGGTGCAAATGACCGGTCAGTCGGGCAAGGTGCTGAGGGTACTGCTGTTTAAGGCGCAGACACATCTTGCCTATGACCCTTATTTGGCCGGCCTGCAAGCTATGACCAATACCGTGCTGGAAGATACCGGTGCAGCCTACCTGTACTCTATTGGTACTGCAGGTGGTGTGGGTGACAGCGACCTCCTGGGCA
>JBJOKY010000455.1:0-3564 GCA_046045865.1 Pseudomonadota bacterium
TCGATGATGGTCGAGCACAGCAGCAGGTTGTGCTTCTGGCCGACGAACTCGCGCATCACCCGCTCCAGCTCGCGTTCGGGCATCTGGCCGTGGGCCACGGCGATGCGGGCCTCGGGCAGCAGTTCCTCCAGCTTCTGGCGCCGGTTCTCGATGGTCTCCACCTCGTTGTGCAGGAAGTAGACCTGGCCGCCGCGTTTCAACTCGCGCAGCACGGCCTCGCGGATGGTGCCGCTCACCTCGTTCCTCACGAAGGTCTTGATCGCCAGGCGGCGCTGTGGCGCGGTGGCGATCACGCTGAGGTCGCGCAGGCCTTCCAGCGCCATGCCCAGGGTGCGCGGGATGGGCGTGGCGGTGAGCGTGAGTACGTCCACCTCGGCGCGCAAGGCCTTCATCTGCTCCTTGTGGCGCACGCCGAAACGGTGCTCCTCGTCGATCACGAGCAGGCCCAGGTTCTTGAATTTCGTCTCCGGGCTGAGCAGCTTGTGCGTGCCGACCACGATGTCGATGGTGCCGGCCGCGATGCCCTCCATGGCCGCCTTCACCTCCTTGGCCGATCGGAATCGGCTCATCTCCGCCACCTTGATCGGCCAGGGCGAGAAACGGTCGACGATGGTCTGGTAGTGCTGCTCGGCCAGCAGCGTGGTCGGCGCCAGCAGCGCGACCTGCTTGCCGCCCATCACGGCGACAAACGCTGCGCGCAGGGCGACCTCGGTCTTGCCGAAGCCCACGTCGCCGCAGACCAGCCGGTCCATCGGCCGCGGGCTGATCATGTCCTGGATGACGGCGTGGATGGCCGCGGCCTGGTCGGCGGTTTCCTCGAAGCCGAAGCTGGCCGCAAAGGCCTCGTAGTCCTGCGCCGAATAACGGAAGGCAAAGCCCTCGCGCGCGGCGCGGCGGGCGTAGAGGTTGAGCAGCTCGGCGGCGGTGTCGCGCACCTGCTCGGCCGCCTTGCGCTTGGCCTTTTCCCACTGGCCCGAGCCCAGGCGGTGCAGCGGCGCCTCGTCCGGGCTCACGCCGGTGTAACGCCCGATGAGCTGCAGCTGCGACACCGGCACATACAGCGTGGCCTTGTCGGCGTATTCCAGGTGCAAAAACTCGGTCGAGCCCTGGCCCAGGTCCATGTTGACAAGGCCGAGGTAACGGCCGATGCCGTGGTTGACGTGCACCACCGGGTCGCCCGGTTTCAGCTCGCTCAGGTCCTTGATCAGGGCCTCGACATCGCTCACCTGCTCCTGCTTGCGGCGCCGCCGGGCGGTGGGTGCGGCGTCGAACAGCTCGGTCTCGGTGACCAGCAGCAGGTTTTCGTCCAGCCAGTCGAAGCCGGCGGCCAGCGCGCCCGTCGTGATCGCGTAGGCGTGATCGCTGTTCAGGAAGGCGGCCAGGCCGTCGACCGGCGGCACATCCAGGTGATGCTCGCGCAGGAAATCCAGCAGGCTCTCGCGCCGGCCGGCGCTCTCGGCCACCAGCAGCAGGCGCCTGGGGGGGGCGGCGCTCGGCTGCGCTCGCGCATCGGGGGCGCGGCAGCTCCTGAGCTGGGCTTCGAAACGACGCAGCACCTGCTCGGCGCCGCGTTCGACGGCGAGTTCGGGCAGGGCGCGGGCCCAGGCCGGCGTGGCGGATGCGGCGGTCGCCGCAGCGGCGAGAGCGGCGGTGCTGTCACCACTCGCAGCGTCAGCGTCATCCGCCGAAGCCCCTGCACCTTCGGCGTTCAGCTCGGCCGCCGCCGCCGCGCCGCCGCGCAGCACCAGCTGCGCGTGCTGGCGGCCCAGGGTGTAGAAATCCTCCGGCCGCAGATAGATCTCGTGCGGCGCCAGGATGGGCCGGTCCGGGTCGTGCTGCAAAAACTTGTGGCGCTCACGCGTGTCGTTCCAGAAACGCGTGAGCGCGGCGTCGATGTCGCCGTGCAGGGCCAGGCCGGCCGCGCTGCCCAGGTAGTCGAACAGCGTGGCGGTCTGGTCGAAGAACAGCGGCAGGTAGTACTCGATGCCGGCCGCGGCCACGCCGGTGGCGATGTCCTTGTAGATGCGCGCCTTGGTCGGGTCGCCCTCGATGCGTTCGCGCCAGCGGGCGCGAAAACCCGTGCGCGCCGCCTCATCCAGCGGGAACTCCCGCCCGGGCAGCAGCCGCACCGCCGGCACGGGGTAGAGGCTGCGCTGGGTGTCGGGGTCGAAGGTGCGGATGGAGTCGATCTCGTCGTCGAACAGGTCGACGCGGTAGGGCACCAGCGAGCCCATGGGAAACAGATCGATCAGGCTGCCGCGCACGGCGTATTCGCCCGGGCTCACCACCTGGCTGACGTGCTGGTAGCCGGCCAGGGTGAGCTGGGCCTTGAGCGCCGCCTCGTCCAGCTTCTGCCTGGCCTTGAAGGAGAAGGTGTAGGCGGCCAGGAAGCTGGGCGGCGCCAGGCGGGTGAGCGCAGTCGTGGCCGGCAGCAGCAGCACGTCCACGCGCTCGTCGCCCGTGCCGCGCAGCACCCGCCACAGCGTGGCCAGGCGCTCGGAGATCAGGTCCTGGTGCGGGCTGAAGGTGTCGTAGGGCAGGGTTTCCCAGTCGGGGAAGACCGCCACGCGCAGCTCGGGTGCAAAGAAGGCCAGCTCGTCGGGCAGGCGCTGCACGTCGGCCGGCTCGGCGGTGATGATGGCCAGCACCTGCCCGGCCGCCTTGCGCTGGCGCGCGAAGCTGGCCAGCAGCAGCGCGTCGGCCGAACCGAGCGGGCGGGGGACGGTGTAGCGTTTGCCGGGCGCGATCGAGGGAAGTTGCATGAGTCGGACACCACCACAATGACAGGCGCGCTGCCGGACGAGGGGACGGGTGTGTGGACCGCGTCGGCGCCGGGCAGCGCGAGGGGAGTGATTCTAGGCTGGCGGCAAAGCACAAGTTGCGGCCGCATGCAACGCGTGAAGTGCTACAGATGGGCTTGCCGTCGATGAATGCACGGCGCATTGCACAAAAATCGCCACATCCCGCCCCGGCTACCGGCACAATCACGCCCGCATGCAGATTGGATCCTCTCCCCGTTGTTTCGCGCTGGTGCCCTGTGCCGGGGTAGGCCAGCGCGCTGGCGTGGCCGGCCCGAAGCAGTACCACCCGCTGGCGGGCCGGGCGCTGGTGGCGCACACGCTGGCGGCGCTCGCGCGGGTCAGCCGGCTGAGCGCCACGCTGGTGGTGCTCTCGCCCGATGACTGCCAGTTCGAGCAGGCCGCGCCGCAGCACCGTGGCGAACAGGCCTGGGTGGCGCGTTGCGGTGGTGCAACGCGTGCCGAAACGGTTGCCAACGGTCTGCAGGAGCTGATCGAACGTGGTGCCCAGCCGCATGACTGGGTGCTCGTGCACGATGCGGCGCGCTGCCTGATCACACCTGCCTGGGTCGATCGGCTCATCGACGCCTGCCAGGACGACGAGGTCGGCGGCCTGCTGGCGCTGCCGCTGGCCGATACCCTCAAGCAGGAACAACCACATCCGGTACGGTCGCAAGACCCGAGCCGGAATTATGCAAAACCACTGTCATCACCTTTATTGGCGGAATCACCTTCAAGCTCACAGCAAGACAACTCCCCCTATCCT
>JBJOKY010000113.1:0-11680 GCA_046045865.1 Pseudomonadota bacterium
CTCGGTGTTCGACCGTCAGCCGCGCGTGTACCGCGACGAGGTGCTGGGTGCGCTGCCGCGTTTCGGCGTGGAGGCCGGCATCTCGCGCTTCTGGTCGCAATATGGCTGCGTGGCGGCGCTGGGCGTGGACAGCTTCGGCGAATCCGGCCCCGGCCCGGCGGTGTTCGAGCACTTCGGCCTCACGCCCGCCGGCCTGGCCGCCCTGGTGCTGTGCGAACTGGACCCGGAACACCATGTGCTGCGCTCCAGCAACTGAGGGCGCATGATGACCGCCCCTGTGCATCACCTTGCCCGAGACATCCGCGCCATGACGACTCCCCTGCGCCCCGCCCGCATCGACGCGGTCAGCTTCGACCTGGACGGCACCCTGGTCGACACGGCCGGCGAGATCGTCGAGGCGGTCAACGCCGCGCTGGTCGAGGCCGGCATCACGCCGCGCCCGGCCGAGGAGATCATCCTCCTCATCGGCAACGGCCTGCGCGCGCTGATGATGAACCTGCTCGCCCGTCTGATGCTGGAGCAGCCGGCGCTGGCCGAGCGTGTGCGCGTCGAGCCCCTGCTGCTGCGCGTGGAGGCGATCTACGCCGGCCTGGCCGGACGCAGCGCTCAACCCTATCCGGGCGCGCTGCAGGCCCTGGCCGACCTGCGTGCGGCGGGCATCCGCACCGCCTGCGTCACCAACAAGGACGGTGCCTTCACCCGCCGCCTGCTCGACGCCACCGGCCTGGCGCCGTACCTGGACGTGGTGCTGGCCGGCGACAGCCTGCCGCACAGGAAGCCGGACTCCAGCGTGCTGCGCACCGCCGCCCGGCAGCTGGGCGTGGCGAGCGACCGGCTGGCGCATGTGGGCGATTCGCGCACCGATCTGGACGCCGCCCGCAACGCCGGCGTGGCCGACTGGGCCGTGCCCTACGGCTACAACGGCGGGCGCCCGGTGGCGCTGGACGGCCCGAGCCGCCTGTTCGCCGATCTGGCCGAGGTGGCCGACCATGTGCTGGCCCAGCAGGCGTCGCCGGCCGGCCGGCGCGCCGCGGCCTGATGCCCTCCGCCATCCAACCACCCGCCGACCACAAAACACAACCGGGAGCCTGCCCATGAGTCATCTCCAAGCCCTCATCTGGGACGTCGACGGCACGCTGGCCGAGACCGAGCGCGACGGCCACCTGGTCGCCTTCAACCAGGCCTTTGCCGACGCCGGCTTGCCCTGGCGCTGGAGCGAGGCCGACTACGCCGCCCTGCTGCCCGCCGCCGGCGGCCGCCAACGCCTGCTGCGCGACATGGCCCATCGCCCGGACGCCCCGGCGCTGCTGGACGAACGCGAGGCCCTGGGCGCCCGGCTGCACGCGGCCAAGAACCGCCACTACGCCGAACTGGTGCGTGCCGGTGCGGTCACGCTGCGCCCGGGTGTGCGCGAACTGGTCGAGGCGGCGCGCGCCGCCGGCCTGCGCCAGGCCATCGCCACCACCACCACGCGCGCCAACTTGGAGGTGCTGCTGGCGGTGCAGTTCGGCCGCCGCTGGGCCGAGATCTTCGAGGTCACCGTCTGTGCCGCCGAGGCCGGCGCGCACAAGCCCGACCCGGCCATCCACCAGCGCGTGCTGGCGCTGCTGGGCCTGCCTGCACTGGCCTGCCTGGCCATCGAGGACGGCCCCGGCGGCGTGGCGGCCGCTCGCGCCGCCGACGTGCCGGTGCTGGTGACCCGCAGCCACTTCTTCGCCACCACGGCGGTGGACAGCGCCGTGGCGATCGGCCCGGGCTTCCACCGCCGCAGTGGCTGGACGCCCGCCCTGGCCGCCGCGCGCGACGACGAGCCGGTCGGTGTCGACGACCTGCGCCACTGGTTTGCCGCCATGGACCTGGTCTCGCAGTTCGACTGAGCGACCGACCGGCCGCGACCCAGGCGCCGCATCCATCCGCATCCATCATCTCCCGCGCCGCCGTCCATCCCGTCTAGCTGAGCAGGCTCGCCCATCATGGCCCTCGTCACACGCCATCAACTGCCGGGGCACGCGGCCGACCACGACGGGGGCGTGTGTGTGGGGGAGACCGTGCGCGGCCTCCAGGGTGGCGTGCGCAAGATGGACACCCAGGCCGACACGGACTTCCGCCTGGCCATGACTCGCGCCATGTGTCGGCGCTCCACCCTGCAGCCTGACGAGTTCGCCCCGCGCAAGGCGCGGCAGACCGCCAGGATCATGCCCGTGGCGCTGGACCTGATGGTGCAGCGCTACGCCTGATCCGCACCGCACCGCACCCGACCCGGGAGGCCGCAGGCGATGACGATCAAGGCGCTGATCTGGGACGTGGACGGCACGCTGGCCGAGACCGAGCGGGACGGCCACCGCCTGGCCTTCAACCAGGCCTTCGAGGCCAGCGGCCTGCGCTGGCGCTGGGACGTGGCGCGCTACGGCGAGCTGCTGGCGGTGACCGGCGGGCGTGAACGCCTGCTGCACGACATGGCCGGCCGCGTCGACGCGCCCGCCGACCCGGCCGGGCGCGAGGCCCTGGCTGCCCTGCTGCACCAGCGCAAGAACGCGGCCTATGCCGACATCGTGCGCATGGGCCGCATCGTGCCGCGCCCGGGCGTGCTGCGGCTCATGGACGAGGCACGTGCGGCCGGCCTGGCCCAGGCCATCGCCACCACCACCAGCCGCAGCAATGTCGACGCCCTGCTGGGCGGCTGGTTCGGCCGCAGCTGGCGCGAGCGCTTTGCCGCCGTGGTGTGCGGCGAGGATGTGGCCCGCAAGAAGCCCGACCCGGAGGTCTACCGGCAGGCCCTGGCCCTGCTCGGCTGCCCGGCGCACGAGGCCGTCGCCATGGAGGATTCCGGGCCCGGCCTGCGCGCCGCCCGGGCCGCCGGGCTGGCCGTGCTGCTCACGCCCAGCGTCTACTTTCCGGCCGTGCCGGAACAGGTAGAGGTGAGGGACGGCCACGGCGTGCTGGCGGTGTGCGCCGACCTGGACCAGGCGCCGGTGCTGGACCTGACGCGGCTGCAGACCCTGAATGCCCGGCAGGCCGCGGCGCCGTTCAGCGCGGCTGGTGGTGTTCCAGGAAGATTCCGGCCAGCAGCGCCTGCACCTGCTGCGAGGTGCGCTGGTAGTCCTCCGCCATGAGCTGGCGGGCGTGTTCCACTCGCCCGGCGCGCACGCCGTGCACCACCTCGCCAGCCACCAGGTGAAAGTCGGCGTGGCTCACGCGCAGCTCCTCGAACAGCGGCAGGTGGCCGAAGACGCGCCGGCCTTCGCCGTAGATCCACTGGCCCAGCTCGCACAGGTCGTCGCGGCAGACGGTCACCGGGTCGAGCGTGTCGCGCTCCTGGCCCTGCAGCAGCTCGTCCAGGTGCTGCTTCCACTCGTGGTGGACGCGGATGGCGGCCTGGAAGTCCAGCCCGGCCAGCTCGGCCGAACCTTCGGCTGCGGGCAGGCTGCGGTCGTCGGCGCCGCCCACGCCGCCCACGAGCGGGCGCGTCGGCATCAGCAGGGTCTTGAACCAGTCGAGGATGTTCATGGCGGGCGGCAGGCTGGGGTGGGCAGGTCGACGCAATCAGGTGCCCGCGCGTCATGACGGGGCACCCACTCTGGCACGCCCCGCGGTGCGGCCGGTGCGGGTCTACCCTGGCACGGCGGGGGGCTGTGGCATCTTGCTTGCGCCGGCTTAACGTCGCCTGAGCCGCCCTGGGGTGCCGTTCACTTCAGGCGTACGCCCGTGACGTCGTAGACCTCGACCGCCACGTCGACCGCGCCGCGCACGGTCTGGGTGACGGTGCAGTAGCTCTCGAAGCTGTCGAGCACGCGCTGCAGGTGCTCCAGCTCGGCGGCCGGCTTGCCCAGGTGCAGCTTCGCCACGATCTGCTGCACGCGCAGGCGGTTCTCGGCGTTGCGCCCGGTGCTGACCGACAGCTCGCAGCGGATGGGCTCGGGCTGCTGCCTGTACTTGCGCAGCGCGAACAGCAGCGAGGCCGACAGGCAGTTGCCCACCGCCGCGGCGAGCAGCTGCGTCGGCGACGCGCCGCTGCCCTGGCCCAGCGGCGGCGGCTCGTCGAACACGGCGGGCACGATGCCGGCGCCGAAATCGGCCTCGAAACGGTAGTCGCCCAGCTGGGTGAGCCGGAGGGTGGCGGGGGTGTCGCTCATGGCGGGTTCTCCATCGGGGTGGGGTGGGCGTGGCGCGGTGCTAGCGCACCTTGCCCAGCAGCGTCTGCATGTCGTCGAACATGCCGCTCAGGGTGTCGCCGCCCACCACCTCCTCGCCCAGGCGCTGCTGCAGCTCCTGCTGCATGAAGCACACGGTCATGCGCACGTAGGCGCTGTCCAGGGCCTTGCGCACGGCGGACATCTGGCTGGCGATGTCCAGGCAGGGCTCGCCCGCCTCGATCATGCGCTGGATGCCACGCAGCTGGCCTTCGGCGCGCTTGAGGCGGTTGAGCAGGTCGGTTCGGCTGGCGGGGTCTTCGAGCTTGGCCATGGGGCAGTCCTGATGGGCCGCAAGCGGCGGCCGTTCGTCGAGGGAGGTGGACATTGTCATGGCGGCTCGTGGTGGGCGGCTTGATCCGCTCGGGGCGGACCGGTGGGGTGCGGCGCGGGTGGGGTGGCGGCGGCGGGAGCCGGTCCCGCACACCTCAGGCGCGCGTGGCGCAGGTCTCGGGCACGCCGAGCTTCCTGAGCATCCAGCCCAGCGGGCAGATGTTGGTCAGGCTGTACTGGAAGAGGTTGGCGCCGACGAAGGCCGTGAAGGCCAGCGCCCAGGGGCTGAGGAACAGCGGGCTGCCGGGCACGCCCAGGGCGAGCGAGACGAGGATGAAGCTGCCGGCAAAGACGTGGATGAGGCGGTCGATGGTCATGGTGGGCTCCTGCGGGACGAGAGATCGGGGCGCCGCTCAGGCGGCGGGGCTGGGGGACGGGGTGGCGGCCGCATCGGCGGGTGCTGCCGGCGGCGTCGGCGTGGTGGCACCGGCCGGCTCGTGGCGGCTGCGGTAGACGGCGAAATACAGCACCGGGATGACCACCAGCGTGAGCAGGGTCGACACCAGGATGCCGAAGATGAGCGAGATCGCCAGACCGTTGAAGATCGGGTCGTCGAGGATGAAGAAGGCGCCGATCATGGCGGCCAGGCCGGTCAGCGCGATGGGTTGCGCCCGCACCGCGGCGCTGCTCACCACCGCCTGGGCGAAGGCGACGCCCTGGGCCACCTGCAGCTCGATGAAGTCCACCAGCAGGATGGAGTTGCGCACGATGATGCCGGCCAGGGCGATCATGCCGATCATGCTGGTGGCGGTGAACTGCGCGCCCAGCAGCGCATGGCCGGGCATGACGCCGATGATGGTGAGCGGGATGGGCGCCATGATGATCAAGGGCGTCAGATAGGGGTTGTGAGCCCCCAGGCCGGCTGGCGCCGTCCGCCCCCCGAGGGGGTCTGGCTCACTTGGGGCGGCTCGGCGCGAGCCTGCGAACTGCGCCACCACCAGCAGGTAGATCAGGATCAGCCCCACGCCGTAGGCCGCGCCCATGTCGCGGAAGGTCTCGTAGGTGATCTGCCACTCGCCGTCCCACTTGATGGCGTACTGGCGGTAGGGATCGCCGGGCTGGTGGATCCAGTATTCGGCCAGCTCGCCCGCGCCGGGCAGCATGGCGCCGGCCAGCTGCGGGCGGATGCCGAACAGGCCGTAGAGCGGCGAGTCGAGCCGGCCCGCCATGTCGGCGAAGACGTAGCTGAGGCCGTGCAGGTCCTTGGTGAACAGGGGCTTGTCGATCACGCCGCGTTCCACCGTCACCAGTTCGGACAGCGGCACCAACTGGCCGTTCGCCGCCCGCAGCGGCATCTGCAGCACGCTGCCCAGGTCGACCTGGGCCTCGCGCGGCAGCTGCAGGCGCACCGGTACGGGCAGGGTGCTGCGCCCGTCGTGCAGCCAGGCGGCGTCCAGGCCCGAGACGGCGCCGTGCACGGTCTGCGCCACCGCCGCGACCGGGATGCCGAGCGATTCGGCGCGCTGGCGGTTCACGCGCAGGAAGGCACGCGGTGCGTCCTCCTTCAGGCTGGTGTCGATGCCCACGATGTCGGGCGAAGCCACGAAGGCCGTGGCCAGGCGCGCGGCCAATTGCTGGCGGCCGGCCTCGTCGGGGCCGTAGACCTCGGCCACCAGCGGGCTCATCACCGGCGGGCCGGGCGGCACCTCCACCACCTTGACGCGCGCACCCCAGGGTGCGCCGAGCTTTTCCAGCTCGGGGCGCAGGCGCTGGGCGATGGCGTGGCTCTTGTCGTGGCGGTGGTGCTTGTCGACCAGGTTGACCTGCAGGTCACCCTGCTCCGCGTCGGCCCTGAGGTAGTACTGGCGCACCAGGCCGTTGAAGGTGATGGGGCTGGCGCTGCCGGCATAACCCTGCAGGTCGCGCACCTCGGGCTGGCGGGCGAGGTAGCCGCCCAGGGCCTGGAGCGCTGCCGAGGTGTCCTCCAGCGGCGTGCCGGCCGGCATCTCGACGACGACCTGGAACTCGCTCTTGTTGTCGAAGGGCAGCATCTTCAGCACCACCCACTGCACGGCCGCCAGGCCGATGCTGAGAGCCAGCGCGGCGACGATGCCGGCGCCCAGCAGCCAGCGCTTGCGTGCACTCGCCAGCAGCGGCGTGAGCAGGGCGGTGAAGACGCGCTGCAGCAGGCCGGTCAGGCCCTGGGCGGCGCTGTCCACCGTGGCGGCATGGTGGGCTGCCCCGGTGGCATCGGCCGCCGCCGTCGTCGCCGCGCCGTGATGCGACTTCATCAGCTTGAGCGCCAGCCAGGGCGTGACGCTGAAGGCGATGGCCAGCGAGATGGCCATGCCCAGGCTGGCATTGATGGGGATGGGGCTCATGTAGGGCCCCATCAGGCCGCTGACGAAGGCCATGGGCAGCAGCGCGGCGATGACGGTCAGCGTGGCCAGGATGGTGGGGCCGCCCACCTCGTCCACCGCGCCCGGGATGATGTCGCGCAGCGGCCGGCCCGGTTCGAGCTGCTGGTGGCGGTGGATGTTCTCGACCACCACGATGGCGTCATCCACCAGGATGCCGATGGAGAAGATGAGTGCGAACAGCGACACCCGGTTGAGCGTGAAGCCCCAGGCCCAGGAGGCGAACAGCGTGGCGGTGAGGGTGAGGATGACCGCCGCGCCGACGATGACCGCCTCGCGCCGGCCCAGCGCCAGCCCGACCAGCAGGATGACCGAGCCGGTGGCGAAGGCCAGCTTCTGGATCAGCTTGTTGGCTTTCTCGGCCGCGGTGGCGCCGTAGTCGCGCGTGACGTGCATCTGCACCCCGGGCGGCACGACGGTGTTGCGCAGCTCGTCCAGCCGTGCGCGGGCGGCCTCGGCCACGTCGACCGCGTTGGCGCCGGGTTTCTTAGTGAGCGTGAGCGTCACGGCCGGGTGGGCGGCGCCGACAGCCTCTGGCGCGTCGGCCGCCGCGCCGGGCATGTGCCACACCAGCCGGTGTGGCTGGGCCGCACCGGTGCTGATGGCCGCCACCTCGCGCAGCCACACCGGCTTGCCCTTGTGCACGCCGACGACCAGCTGGCCGACGTCCTCGGCCGAGCGCAGGAACTCGCCGGTCTCGACCGTCAGCATGGTCGGGCGCGTGGCGGACTGGCGGTCGAGCACCGTGCCGGCCGGCATGGCCAGGTTGGCGGCGGCCAGGGTCTCGCGCAGACGCAGCAGGTCCACGCCGCGCTCGCGCAGCCGGCTCGGGTCGAGCTCGACGATGACGGCCTGGCCGGGGCCGCCGATGGTCGTCACCTCGCGGCTGCCAGGCACGCGCTTCAGCTCGGCTTCGAGACTGCGCGCCACGCGCTCCAGGTCGAGCGCGCTGCGGTCGTCCCGGCTGCTCAGGGTGACGGCCAGCACCGGCACGTCGTCGATGCCCTTGGGCTTGACGACGGGTGGCAGCGCGCCGAGGCCGGCCGGCAGCCAGTCCTGGTTGGCGTTGAGCACGTCGTACAGGCGCACCAGGGCATCCGTGCGCGGCACGCCGACCTTGAACTGCACCGTCAGCACGGCCACGCCGGGGCGCGACACGCTGTAGGTGTGCTCGATGCCGGCGATCTGCCCCAGCACCTGCTCGGCGGGGCGCGCCACCAGGGCCTGCACGTCCGCGCTGCTCGCCCCGGGGAAGGGGATGAGCACGTTGGCCATGGTGACGTTGATCTGCGGCTCCTCCTCGCGCGGCGTGACGAGCACGGCGAACAGGCCCAGCAGCAGCGCCACCAGGGCCAGCAGCGGCGTGATGGCGTTGGCCTGGAAGGCGCCGGCCAGGCGGCCCGAGACACCCAGGGCGGCGGCCGGCCTGGCGGGTGCGGCTGCAGCTTCGGCAGACGGTGCCTGGGTGGGGGCGGGGGTATCGGCGTGCATGGTGGATCCGGGGCGCGGTGCTGCAGTGCTGTGCGGGGCGGTGTGTGGCGAGTGGTGGCCGCGGGAGCGCTCAGCGCGGCTGGGCGCCGGCCAGGCCGGCGCGCACGGCGTCGGCCGCCACGCGTTCACCGGCACGCAGGCCGGCCAGTACTGGCCACTGGCCGCCGTCGGCCGGGCCGACACGCACCTGGCGCAGCGCAAACACCGGCCGGCCGGGCAGGGCGACGTAGACCGCGGTCAGCTCGCCGCGCTGCAGCACGGCGGCGGCGGGTACGCGCAGGCTGGCGGCCTGCGCGGGCGCGGCGGCGGCCGATGGCGCGACGGCCACCGTGGCGGCGCCCTGGGAGGCGCCCTGGGAGGCGGCACCCTGGGCCGCGGCCGGGCCACCGGCGCCTTTGGCCATCAGTCGCACGCGCACGTTCAGCCCGGGCACCAGTTCGCGGGTGTCGGCCGCCGCCAGGTCCAGGCGCAGCTCCATGGTCTGGGCCACGGCGTCAGCCAGGGGCAGCAGCTCGCGCTTGACCGGGGTGATCCACCGCAGGCTGCCGTCGGTCGCGCCGGTGCCGGGTGTCTGCGGCAGGCCGATGCGCACCTCGCCCAGCCGGGCGCGCCACAGCGCCGCCTGGCTGGCCGGCAGCTGCACCACGGCGCGCAGTGCGCCCGGGGCGAACAGGGTGAGCAGGGGGCGACCCGGGCCGGCCAGGTCGCCGGCCTCGACCAGGGTGGCCAGCACCACACCGTCAAACGGCGCGACCACCTGGGCATGTGCCTTGGCCAGCGCGGCCTGGCTGCGCCCGGCCTGGGCCTGGGCCAGGCCGGCCTCGGCAGCCTTGAGCTGGGCCTCGGCGTCGTCCAGCGCCGCCTGGCTGATGAAGCCCTCGGCGCGCAGGGCACGCTGGCGCGTCACCTGGGTGCGCGCCAGGCGGGCCACGGTGTCGGCCTGGGTGACGCCGGCCTCGCTCTGCGCCAGGCCGGCGCTGCTGGAGCGGTCGTCCACGCGCGCCAGCAGCTGGCCGGCGCGCACTCTGTCGCCTGCCTTCACCAGCAGGGCCAGCACGTTGCCGGCGCTCTGGGCCGAGACAGTGGCCAGGCGCGCGGCCTGCAGCTGGCCGTCCAGCTCGAAGCGCGGGCTGGTGGCGCTCGTGTTGACAGCCACGGTCTCCACCAGCAGGGCGGGTGCGGCCGCGTGGGTGTCTCCCCAGCCGGGCAGCATGACCACCAGCAGGGTCATGCCCAGCAGCAAGCGCAGCGCCCGGCCCGGGGGCTGCGCAGCTGGTTGCCGGTTCGGTTGCCGGGGCGGGTGCTGGGTCTGGGCGTGGAGGGCAGGCAGTGGACGCATGGTGGGCTCCTGAATACCCTATATGGTATTACTACCCCATAGGGTATGCAAGAGGGATCTTGCACATGCATCGATGTCAGACTTGAGGCATATCAAGCAGGTCTGGGCGGGTAAGGTCGGATGGTGCCGCCCGGGTCGCTCGTTAGCATGCTGCTCATCCCGTCCAACGCACCCCCGCACGTCCATGATGACTACCCGTCTGCTGCCGGCCCTGCTGGCCCTGTTCGCCCTGCTGTGCGCCGCCCGGTCCGCGCCGGCTCAGACCGCCTGGCCGGCCCAGCCGATCAAGATCGTCGTGCCCTTCACCGCTGGCACGGGCATGGACACCATCGCCCGCAACGTCGCGCCGCGCCTGCAGGAGCGCCTGGGCCAGCCCGTGTTGATCGTGAACACGCCGGGGGCGAGCGGCAACATCGGTGCCGACAACGTGGCCAAGGCTGCGCCCGACGGCTACATCGTGCTCATCACCGCCAACACCATGCTGATCGCCTCGCAGCTGTACAAGAACGTGCCCTTCGATCCGCAGAAGGATTTCGTCCCCGTCACCCTGGCGGCCACCGGGGCACTCATGCTGGTCACCCATCCCAGGACCGGCATCAGGTCGGTGGCCGAGCTGGTGGCGGCGGCCAAGGCCCGGCCCGGCTTCATCAGCTACGGCTCGCCGGGCGTGGGCACGCCGCACCACATGGCCATGGAGCTGTTCAAGGTGCGCACCGGCACCGACCTGCTGCACGTGCCCTACAAGGGCACGGCCGGCTACACCCAGGACCTGCTCTCGGGCGAGCTGATGGCCGGCTTCCTGCCGGTGCACATCGCCCAGGGTTTTGTCGGCAACGGCAAGCTCAACGCCCTGGCCGTGGGCAGCGCCCAGCGCCACCCGGTGGCGCCCGGTGTGGCGGTGTTCGACGAACTCGGCATCAAGGGTGTGGACGTCGACCTCTGGTACGCCTTCTTCCTGCCTGGCAAGACGCCCGCGGCCGTGCAGGCGCGCCTGAACAGCGAGATCAGCGCCATCCTGGGCCAGGCCGAGGTGCGCGAGCTGCTCGGCAAGGCCGGCATGGATGCCAGGGCCTCGTCGCCCGACGCCCTGGCCCAGCTGGTGGGTCGCGACTACCCGCGCTGGGGCGAGGTGATCAGGAAGAACGGCATCACGGCGGAGTGATCAGCCGTCCAGACCGGCGGCGGCGTTGACCGCTGCGGCGTCCACGCCCAGCGAGGCGGCGGCGTCCAGGATCTCCAGCCAGGTGGTGCTGTCCACCGGCACGCCGCGGGCGCTGCGTTCGGCGCGCCAGGCGCGCTCGGCCTCGCCGGCGATCTGCACGCGCGCCACGCCCTCCTGCGGCGGCGAGGCCTGCACCCAGGCCATGGCACCCAGGGCCTCGGCCTCGAAGGCGGCGCGGTTGCCCAGGCGGTCGGGGTCGATGAGGATGCTCAGCATGCCGTTGAGCACGCGCTTCCTGCCGCTGTCGGGCTCGCGCTGCGTCATGCCCGCGGCCAGCGCGCCGCCCAGCAGCTCGCACATGAAGGCCAGGCCCGAGCCCTTGTGGCCGCCCAGCGCGCCGCCGAAGGGCAGCAGGGCGCCGAAGGGCGGGACGACGGTGTAGCGCGGCTGCTGCGTGGGCCGGCCGGCGTCGTCGATCAGGCACTCGGGTGGCACCTGTTCGCCCTTGTTGTGCGCCACCCGGGTCTTGCCCTGGGCGATGGTGCTGGTGGCGAAATCCAGGATGACCGGCGCACGCCCGTCCGGCAGCGGCACGCCAGCGCAGAAGGGGTTGGTGCCCAGGCGCGCGTCCGCGCCGCCGAAAGGCGCGACGATGGGGCGCGAGATCACGTTGACGAAGTGCATCGAGACCAGGCCGGCGGTGGCCGCCTGCTCGGCCCAGGCGCCGATGCGGCCCAGGTGGTGCGCATTGCCCAGCGCCACGATGCAGCAGCCGTGCGCCTTGGCGCGGGTGATGCCCAGCTCCATG
>JBJOKY010000456.1:0-5325 GCA_046045865.1 Pseudomonadota bacterium
GCCGCTCAAGCTGCGCCGTGAGGGGGGCATCGACGCCCGCGTGCGCGAGATCGCGAAGAAGCTGCACATCGAGATCTTCCTGGATCGCCTGCCGGCCGAACTTTCGGGCGGCCAGCAGCAGCGCGTGGCCCTGGCGCGCGCCCTGGCCAAGGCCGCGCCGCTCATGCTGCTGGACGAACCCCTGGTCAACCTGGACTACAAGCTGCGCGAGGAGCTGCGCGAGGAACTCAGCCAGCTCTTCGCCAGCGGCGACAGCACGGTGGTCTACGCCACCACCGAACCGGCCGAGGCCCTGCTGCTGGGCGGCTACACGGCGGTGATGGATGCCGGCGAACTGCTGCAGTACGGCCCGACGGCCGAGGTCTTCCATGCGCCAGCCTCCATCCGCGTGGCACGGGCCTTCAGCGATCCGCCGATGAACCTGCTGGCGGCCGAGGCCGGCGAGGGTGGCGTCAAGCTGCCCGGTGGCACGCTGCTTGCGCTGGCCTTGCCGCAGCGCGCCAGCCGCAATGTCACCGTGGGCATCCGCGCCAGCGCCCTGCGCGTGCACGCCCGCCCCGGCGACATCAGCCTTCCCGGCCAGGTGGAGCTGGCCGAGATCTCCGGTTCGGACACCTTCGTGCACGTGCACACCGGCGTGGGTGAACTGGTGGCCCAGCTGACCGGCGTGCACAACTTCGAGCTGGGCAGCGCGGTGACGCTGCATGTGCATCCGGGCCAGGTCCATGTGTTCGACGCTGCCGGTGCGCTGCTGCTGGCGCCCGCGCGGCGTGCCGGCGTCGGTGCCGCGGCCGGTGGGTTGGTGGCCGAGGGAGTCGCCTGATGGCCCGCATCGACCTCGACCTCGCCCACTCCTACCGGCCGGATCCGAAGGAGGACAGCGACTACGCCCTGCTGCCGCTGAAGATGAGCTTTCGCGACGGCGGCGCCTACGCCTTGCTCGGCCCCTCGGGCTGCGGCAAGACGACCATGCTCAACATCATGTCCGGCCTGCTCGTGCCCTCCACCGGCACGGTGAGCTTCGACGGTGCGGACATGACACGCGCCACGCCGCAGCAGCGCAACATCGCCCAGGTCTTCCAGTTCCCGGTCATCTACGACACCATGACCGTGGCCGAGAACCTGGCCTTTCCGCTCAAGAACCGCGGCGTGGCGGCGGACAGGATCAGGCAGCGCGTCGGCCAGATTGCCGAGATGCTGGAGATGAGCCACCAGCTCGACCAGCGCACCGCCGGCCTGTCGGCTGACCAGAAGCAGAAGATCTCGCTGGGCCGCGGCCTGGTGCGCCCGGACGTGGCGGCCGTGCTCTTCGACGAGCCGCTCACCGTGATCGACCCGCACCTGAAGTGGCAGCTGCGCCGCAAGCTCAAGCAGATCCACCATGAGTTGAAGCTCACGTTGATCTACGTGACGCACGACCAGGTCGAGGCGCTCACCTTTGCCGACGAGGTGGTGGTGATGACGCGTGGCCGTGTGGTGCAGCTGGGCACGCCCGAGGCGCTGTTCGAGCGCCCGGCCCATACCTTCGTCGGCCACTTCATCGGCTCGCCGGGCATGAACTTCCTGCCGGTGCGCGCCAGCGGCCGCATGCTCGGCCTGGGCACGCAGCAACTCGCCCTGCCGGCCGCTGCGGCCAGCCTGCCGGACGGCGACCTCAAGCTCGGCGTGCGGCCCGAATACGTGCGCATCAGCGCGCCCGGGGCGCCCGGCGCCCTGCCCGCCGTGCTGCTGCACGTGCAGGACATCGGCACCTACTGGATGCTCACCGCCCGCCTGGCCGAGCTGGAGATCAAGCTGCGCCTGCCCCCCGACGCCGACCTGCCCCGGCCCGGCGCGACGGTCTGGCTCGAAGTGCTGGGCGAACACAGCTGCTTCTACAGGAACGAGGAGCTGATCGCATGAGCCAGACCGTGAAACCGGTGAACCAGAAGGCCTGGTTCCTCATCCTGCCGGTGTTCCTCTGCCCGAGCGGCGCGTGTTCGTCGGTACCGAATGGTTCGCTTCGGTCATGCGCGACGAGGACCTGCACGCCGCCCTGCTGCGGCAGATGACCTATTCCTTCGCCGTGCTGCTGGTCGAGATCCCGCTGGGCATCCTGCTGGCGCTGTCCATGCCCGCCACCGGCTGGAAAGCCAGCGCCACGCTGGTGGTCGTGGCGCTGTCGCTGCTCATCCCCTGGAACGTGGTCGGCACCATCTGGCAGATCTACGGCCGCGCCGACATCGGCCTGATGGGCGCCACGCTGCAGGCCCTGGGCTTCGACTACAGCTACACCGGCAATGCCACGCACGCCTGGGTGACGGTGCTCGTCATGGACGTGTGGCACTGGACGCCGCTGGTCGCCCTGCTGGGCTACGCCGGGCTGCGCAGCATCCCCGACGCCTACTACCAGGCGGCGCGCATCGACGGCGCCAGCAAGTTCGCCGTGTTCCGCTACATCCAGCTGCCCAAGATGCGCGGCGTGCTGATGATCGCGGTGCTGCTGCGCTTCATGGACAGCTTCATGATCTACACCGAGCCCTTCGTGCTCACCGGCGGCGGGCCGGGCAATGCCACCACCTTCCTCAGCCAGTACCTGACGCAAAAGGCGGTCGGCCAGTTCGACCTCGGCCCCGCGGCGGCCTTCTCGCTGATCTACTTCCTCATCATCCTGCTGCTGTGCTTCATCCTCTACAACTGGATGCAGCGGGTGGGCACGGCCGACAAGGAAGGTGGTCATGAGTAACACCGTCAAGGCGCCGTTCCAGAAGCGGACCATCTTCCTGCTGGTCTACATCCTGTTCGCCCTCCTGCCCATCTACTGGATGGTCATGATGAGCTTCAAGACCAACGAGGAGATCCTCTCGCACTTCAGCCTCTGGCCCAGGCATTTCACCTGGGCCAACTACGCCACCATCTTCACCGATGCATCCTGGTACTCGGGCTACATCAACAGCCTGATCTACGTAGCCATCAACACGGTGATCTCACTGGCCGTGGCCCTTCCTGCCGCCTATGCCTTCAGCCGCTACAGCTTCCTGGGCGACAAGCATGTCTTCTTCTGGCTGCTGACCAACCGCATGACGCCGCCCGCGGTCTTCCTGCTGCCCTTCTTCCAGCTCTACACCACCGTCGGACTGATGGACACGCACCTGGCCGTGGCCCTGGCCCACCTGGTGTTCAACGTGCCGCTGGCGGTGTGGATCCTGGAGGGCTTCATGAGCGGCATCCCGCGCGAGATCGACGAGACCGCCTACATCGACGGCTATTCCTTTCCGCGCTTCTTTTTGACCATCTTCGTGCCGCTCATCAAGGCCGGCATCGGCGTGGCGGCCTTCTTCTGCTTCATGTTCAGCTGGGTCGAGTTGCTGCTGGCGCGCACCCTCACCAGCGTGAACGCCAAGCCCATCGTGGCGACGATGACGCGCACGGTCAGCGCCTCGGGCATGGACTGGGCCACGCTTGCCGCCGCCGGTGTGCTGACCATCGTGCCCGGCGCCATCGTCATCTGGTTCGTGCGGCACTACATCGCCAAGGGCTTTGCCATGGGACGCGTATGAGCCCCCGGCCGCTGCGTACAGCGTCCGCCCCCCGCGGGGGCCGGGCGCCCTTGATCTGGGAGTGCTGAATGTTCGAGTGGATGGCCTGGACCCTGCCGGTCGCCGTGTTCTTCACCTGCATCGTGCTCATGCTCATCGGCATGACGGTGTGGGAGCTGAAGAGCCCCACCACGCTGCGCAAGGGCTTCCTGCCCATCGCCACCACGCGGGGCGACCGGCTCTTCATCGGCCTGCTGAGCGCGGCCTATCTCAACCTCATCTTCGTCGGTCTGTCGGGCAGGTTCGCCGCCTGGTTCGGCCTGGGCGAGGACCCGAGCATCTGGTACAGCTTCGTCGCCTCGATGGCCCTGCTGGCGGTCGTGATGCGCAAGGGCTGACGCCTGGCCGCGCAGCAGATCACGGCGTCAGCACCGTCTTTTTCCAGGATCCGGCCCGGCGCTTCCCCGGGGCCGCGCCATCCAGACACACGGGGAAGCGTGACAGGAGACAAACCCATGAAGATGCGTTACACCGTGCTGGCCATCGCTGCTGCCGCTGCGGTCGGCAGCCACAGCGCCCGGGCCGGCGAAGCCGAGGCCAAGAAGTGGATCGACAGCGAGTTCCAGCCCAGCACCCTGACCAAGGAGCAGCAGACCGCCGAGATGAAGTGGTTCATCGACGCGGCCAGGAAGCTGCAGGCCAAGGGCGTGAAGGAGATCAGCGTGGTGTCGGAGACCATCACCACGCATGAATACGAGTCCAAGACCCTGGCCAAGGCCTTCACCGAGATCACCGGCATCACGGTCAAGCACGACCTGATCCAGGAAGGCGACGTGGTCGAGAAGCTGCAGACCTCGATGCAGTCGGGCAAGTCGATCTACGACGGCTGGATCAGCGACTCCGACCTGATCGGCACCCACTGGCGCTACGGCAAGATCATGAACCTCACCGACTACATGGCCGGTGCGGGCAAGGAGTACACCAACCCGGGCCTGGACATCAAGGACTTCATCGGCACCAGCTTCACCACCGCACCCGACGGCAAGCTCTACCAGCTGCCCGACCAGCAGTTCGCCAACCTGTACTGGTTCCGCGCCGACCTGTTCGCCCGCCAGGACCTGAAGGACAAGTTCAAGGCCAAGTTCGGCTATGACCTGGGCGTGCCGCTCAACTGGAGCGCCTACGAGGACATCGCCGAGTTCTTCACCAACGACGTGAAGAACATCGACGGCAAGCCCATCTACGGCCACATGGACTACGGCAAGAAGGACCCGTCGCTGGGCTGGCGCTTCACCGACGCCTGGCTGTCGATGGCCGGCACCGCCGACATCGGCATCCCCAACGGCAAGCCGGTGGACGAATGGGGCATCCGCGCCAGCGCCGACGGCTGCACGCCGCTGGGCGCCAGCGTGGCCCGCGGTGGCGCCACCAACTCGCCGGCGGCCGTCTACGCGCTGACCAAGTACGTCGACTGGATGAAGAAGTTCGCCCCCAAGGAAGCCACCGGCATGACCTTCGGCGAGGCCGGCCCGGTGCCCGCGCAGGGCCAGATCGCGCAGCAGATCTTCTGGTACACCGCCTTCACCGCCGACATGACCAAGCCCGGCCTGCCGGTGGTCAACGCCGACGGCACGCCGAAGTGGCGCATGGCGCCCGGCCCGAACGGCCCGTACTGGAAGCAGGGCATGCAGAACGGCTACCAGGACGTCGGCAGCTGGACCTTCTTCGACAACCACGACGAGAACAAGACCGCGGCCGCCTGGCTCTACGCTCAGTTCGTCACCGCCAAGACGACGAGCCTGAAGAA
>JBJOKY010000457.1:0-3527 GCA_046045865.1 Pseudomonadota bacterium
ACCACCAAGGGCGCCAACAAGCTTGCCAGCGCGGGCGGCAATTTCGGGTTTCTCGCCGGGCATTCGCCCCTGCTTGCCGAACTGGGCGCCACGGCCGAACGGGTATTTGCGTTCGACCCTGCGAGCTGCGTGCTCAAGCTGCGCCTGCTGGCCGAGGCGCTGGCGCGGGAGATCGCCGCGCGCACCGGCGTCACGCTGGTCCAGCCAACCCAGGCCGAACTCCTGCGTGCCATCGATACCCGCCTGGGCCTAGACCCGCAGGTGCGCCAGCTCTTCCACCTGCTGCGCCGTGGCGGCAACCAGGCTGCGCATGAGCTGGACCACGGCATCGGCTACCGCGAAGGCCTGCAGGCGCTCAAGCTGGCGCGCGAGATCGCCGTGTGGTTCCATCGCACTTTCGGCAAGCAGCCGGATTTCAGCCCCGGCCCCTTCGTCCTGCCGGACGACCCCAGCCAGCAACTCGCCACGCTGCAGCAGCAGATCAGCGCGCTGAACAGCCGGTTGCACGAGGCCGAGTCCTCGTCGAGCAACCAGTCCGAGGTCGCCCGCCTGCTCGAAGCCCAGGCCGCGCAGGAGTGCGAGATGGCCCGGCGCGCGCAGGAAGAAAAGGCCATCTACGAGCAACTGGCCGAGGAAGCCGCTGAACGTTACGCCCGGCTGCAGGCCGAGTTTGACGCCCGCACGGCCAACGCTCTGGCCAACGCCCAGGCCCAGGCCCAGACTCAGGCGCGCCAGCAGGCCGCCGTCGCCGCCAGCAACGACGAGGTGCAGCAATTCGCCCAGCGCGCCAGCGTGGCGGCCGGCAAGGTGCAGCTGGACGAAGCCGCCACGCGCCAGATCATCGACCTGCAGCTGATCGAAGCCGGCTGGGACGCCGACACCGTGCTGCTCACCCACGCCCGGGGCGCGCGGCCCGAGCGCGGCCGCAACCGGGCCATAGCCGAATGGCCCGTGCCGGGCCGGCAGTCGGCCGACTACGTGCTGTTCGCCGGCCTGGTGCCCATCGCCTGTGTCGAGGCCAAGCGTGGCAACGTCAACGTGCCGGGCAAGATCGGCCAGGCCGAGCGTTATGCGCGCGGAATTGCGCCGGGTGACGGGCTGCGCCCGGCCTGGGAGCTGGCTGGCCGCAGCGAGGCCTGGCCCGACGGCCAGGGCCAGGCGGGCGGCCGCTTCCGGGTGCCCTTCGTCTATTCCAGCAACGGCCGCGCCCAGGTCCGGCAGTTGCCCGAGGCCAGCGGCACCTGGTTCCGCGATGTGCGCGAACCCTCCAACACCGCACGTTCGCTGCCCGGCTTCCACTCGCCGCAGGGCCTGCTGGACCTGCTCGGCCGCAGCCGGCAGGCGGCCGAGGCCCGCCTGGGCGCCGAGCCTATGGGCTATCTGCGCCTGCATGACTACCAGCGGCGCGCCATCACCGCCGTCGAGGCTGCCCTGGCCGAGGGGCGGCGCAGCTGCCTGCTCGCCATGGCCACCGGCACGGGCAAGACACGCACCGCCATCGGCCTGATCTACCGCCTGCTCAAGGCCGAGCGCTTCCGCCGCATCCTCTTCCTGGTCGACCGCACGACGCTGGGCGACCAGGCCCGGGGCGCCTTCAATGAGGTGCCGCTGGAGCAGAACCAGCCGCTGTCGAAGATCTACAACATCGCCGAACTCGGCGACATGGCGGCCGAGGCCGAGACCCGCGTGCAGGTGGCCCCGTGCAGGCCATGGTCAAGCGCATCTTCGCCAGCGACAGTGGCCCGCCGCCGGTGGACGCGTACGACTGCCTCATCGTCGACGAGGCGCACCGCGGCTACACCCTCGACCAGGAGATGACCGAGGGTGAACTGGCCTTGCGCGACCAGGCGCAATACCTGTCGACCTACCGCCGCGCGCTGGACTACTTCGACGCCGTGCGCATCGGCCTGACCGCCACGCCGGCCCGCCACACCACCGAGATCTTCGGCAAACCCGTCTACACCCACACCTACCGCGAGGCGGTGGCCGAGGACCGGCTGATCGACCACGAGCCGCCCATCCGCTACGAGACCCTGCTCACGCGCAGCGGCATCCACTTCAGCGTGGGCGAGCGGGTCGAGGCCCTGAACCTGGCCACCGGCGAGATCGAGGCCAGCGTGCTGGACGACGAACTGCACTTCGAGACCGAGAGCTTCAACCGCCGCGTCATCAACGAGTACTTCAACCGCGTCATCTGCCAGCAGCTGGCGCAGGAACTCGACCCCTTCGGCGAGGAGAAGACGCTCATCTTCTGCGCCACCGATGCACACGCCGATATGGTCAAGCGCCTGCTCGACGAGGCCTTTGCGGCCCAGTACGACGCGCAGTACAACGAGGCAGCGGTGCGCAAGAACACCGGTGCGAGCGACAAGGTCGACAGCCTGATCCGCCAGTACAAGAACGAGCGCCTGCCCAGCATCGCCATCACGGTGGACCTGCTTTCCACCGGCATCGACGTGCCGGCCATCTGCCACCTGGTCTTCATGCGCCGGGTGAAAAGCCGCATCCTGTACGAGCAGATGATCGGCCGCGCCACGCGGCGCTGTGACACCATCGGCAAGACCGTCTTCAGGATCCATGACCCGGTCGACCTGTACGCCGCGCTGCAGCCGGTCAACACCATGCAGCCGCTGGTGAAGGACCCGAAGGTGACGCTGGAGCAGCTCATCACGGAGCTGGACAACCCGGCCAGCCACGCGGCGCCCGGCGGTGACGGTGAAGTCGGTGGCGAAGGCGGTGGGGCAGGGCGCAGCCACGCCCACGACGTGCTGGACCAGCTCAGCCAGAAGTTGATGCGCGTGCTGCGCCGCGCCGGCCACGAGGCCGGGAAGCCCGCCGGCCGTGGCCCCCGGGTGAAGGCCAGGCTGGCCGAGCTGCAACAGCAGTGGGGCGTGCCGCCGACGACGCTGCACACCCATCTGCACGAACTGGGGCCCCAGGGCGCGGCCGGCTTCATGCGCCAGCACACCCGGCTGCTGATGCAGTTGGCCGAGGTGCAGGAGCTGATGGGCACGGCCTGGATGCCCATTCTGTCGGGCCATGCTGACGCCCTGGTGGCGCGCGAGCAGAGCTGGGGCCAGCACAAGCAGCCCGAGGACTACCTGGACAGCTTTGGCCACTTCATCCGCCAGCAGGTCAACCAGTCCGCCGCCCTGGCCGTGGTGGTGCAGCGCCCGCGCGACCTGACCCGCGAGCAGCTGCGCGAGGTGCGCCTGCTGCTGGACGCGCATGGCTACAGCGAGGCCAACCTCAAGTCTGCCTGGCGCAACCGCAGCAACGTCGAGATCGCCGCCAGCAACGTTGGCTACATCCGCCAGGCCGCGCTGGGTGAGGCGCTGCTGCCCTTCGATCAGCGTGTGGCCCGTGCCATGGGGACCATCCACGCCCAGCTGGCCTGGACGCCGGTGCAGCGCAAGTGGCTGGACCGCCTGGCCAAGCAGCTCACCCACGAGGTCGTCATCGACCCCGCCTTCGTCAACCAGGCCTTTGCGGCGGACGGTGGCGCCCGGCAGCTGGACAAGCTGCTG
>JBJOKY010000458.1:0-3523 GCA_046045865.1 Pseudomonadota bacterium
GAAGTCGGTCAACCCCGACATCGTCATCCCGGCCAACTACTTCAACGAATACGCCCTGCTGGTGCGCACCATGCAGCAGCAGAAGGTGGTGCCCAAGGCGATCTATTCGGTGCTGGGCGGCGCAGCCTCGAGCTACAAGTTCCTGAAGGAATTCCCCGACGCGGCCAACGGCATCATCGACTGCAACCACTGGTTCAACCCCAAGGACAAGCGCGCCGCCGAACTGAAGAAGCGTGTCGAAGCCAAGGGCCTGTTCTTCACCTACGAGGTCTTCAACACCTACACCGCCGTGCGCCTGCTGGCCGATGCCATCGAGCGCGCCGGACGTGACGGCAAGGGTGCCGACCGCGCCGCCATCACCGCCGCGCTCGAATCGAGCAGCTTCGCCGACCACTTCATGCCCTATGGCGCGACGAAGTTCGTCGACGGCCAGAACCAGGGCGCCCAGCCGCTCATGACCCAGGTGATCAAGGGCGACATCAAGGTCATCGTGCCGCGCGACTACCGCGAGGCCGACCCCATCTTCCCGCTGCGCGCCTGAGGCCGCGTGCTCGACATCACCATCCTCTTCCCCTCGGTCCTCAACGGGCTGACCACCGGCGCGGTCTATGCCCTGATCGCGCTGGGGCTCACCCTCATCTACGGCGTGCTGCACATCATCAACTTCGCCCACGGTGCGGCGCTGATGGTGGCGCTCTACGCCGTCTACTTCCTGAAGGAACGCCTGGGCATCGACCCCTACCTGGCCCTGCCCCTGGTGGTGCCCGGCATGTTCGTGCTCGGTTATGCACTGCAGCGCGGCATCATCAACCGCGCCAGCCATGGCAAGGACGAGAACATCCTGCTCGTCACCCTGGGCATCTCCATCGTGCTGGAGAACCTCGCGCTGATGGCCTTCAAGAGCGACACACGCACGATCGAGACCGCCTACACCCTCACCACCCTGGCCATCGGCCCGGCGGCCTGGGGCCCGGCCATGATCGCCCTGCCCAAGCTGGTGGCCTTCGGCGGTGCGCTGCTGGCCTCGGCCCTGCTGCTGCTCGTCGTCGGCCGCACCGACCTGGGCCGCGCCATCCGCGCCGTGGCACGCGAGAAGCAGGGTGCCCGCCTGATGGGCATCGACGTGGACCATGTCTACGCCATGAGCTTCGGCATCGGCCTGGCGTGCCTGGGCGCAGCGGCCTGTTTCCTGCTGCCGGCCTACTACGTCAACCCGCAGGTGGGCGCGGGCTTTGTGCTGGTGGCCTTCACCATCGTCGTGCTGGGCGGCATGGGCAGCTTCGGCGGCGCGCTGGCGGGCGGCCTGCTGATCGGCGTGGTGGAGTCGCTCTGCGGCCTCTTCCTGGGTGAATCGCTCGGCCAGATCGGCATCTTCGTGATCTTCATCGGCGTGCTGCTGCTGCGGCCGCAGGGCTTGTTCGGGGCACGCGCATGAGGCGTGTGCGGCCAAGCCCGCGGTCCATGCGCGTGCCGCCCGGGGCGACGCCATGAAGCGCGACCTGCTCACCATCGCCACCTTCGCCGCCGTGGTCATCGCCCTGGCGGTCACGCTGACGACCGGCTCCTGGCTCACCTTCATCGCCATGGCGCTGTATGCGGCGCTGCTGGCCCAGGCCTGGAACCTGCTGGGCGGCTACGGCGGGCAGTTCAGCTTCGGCCATGCGCTGTTCTTCGGCACCGGTGCCTATGTGCAGGCCCTCGCCCAGCTGCAGGGCGGGCTCAACGCCTGGGCCGCGCTGGGCATGGCCATGGCCGCGGCCGGCGCGGTGGGCACGCTGGTGGGGGCGCTCAGCTTCCGCTACGGCTTGAAGGGTTCCTACTTCGCCCTGGTGACCCTGGCCTTTGCCGAGGTGTTCCGCATCCTGGCGGTGACCTTCGGGTTCACCGGCGGCGGCGTCGGCCTGATGCTGCCGCTGAACGAGTCGGTCGCGCGGCTTCAGTTCAGCTCGCGGCGTGGTTATGTGCTGCTGGCGCTGGGCCTGCTGTTGCTGGCCCTGCTGGCCACCGCCTGGCTGCGCCACTCGCGCTTTGGCGCGGGGCTGCAGGCGGTGCGCGACAACGAGGACGCCGCACGCGCCGTGGGCGTCAACCCGCTGCGCGTCAAGCTTGGCGCCATCACGCTCTCGGGCGCGCTGCTGGGGGCCGGCGGCGCCTTCTCCGTGCAGATGTTCCAGTACATCGACCCGGCCATCGCCTACGGCCCGGCCAGTTCGGTCGAGGCCCTGGTGGCCGCCATCGTCGGCGGCCTGGGCACGCTCTGGGGCCCCGTGCTGGGCGCGCTGCTGCTGCATGCGCTGGCCGAACTCACGCGCAACCTCTTCGGCGCCCTGCCCGGCCTCAACATGGTGATCTACGGCGCGGTGCTGGTGGGCATCGTGATGTTCCTGCCGCGTGGATTCGCCGGCGTCGGCCGGCAGGTGCGCGACGCATGTTCTGGGGGAGGCCGGCGTGGCTGAGACCGCCGCGACACCCCTGCTGCAGCTCGACGGCCTGTCCATCGCCTTCGGTGGCCTGAAGGCCGTGCAGGGCATGAGCCTGGCCCTGCCCGAAGGCCGCCTGGGCGCACTCATCGGCCCCAACGGCGCGGGCAAGACGACGCTCTTCGCCCTCATGTCCGGCTTCCTGCGGCCCGACGCCGGCCGTGTGCTGTATGCCGGCCAGGACATCACCGGCCGCGCGCCCCACCTCAATGCCCGCGCGGGCATGACGCGCACCTTCCAGATCGTCCAGCCCTTCGCGGTGCAGACGGTGCGCGAGAACATCGCCGTCGGCGCCCACCTGCACGAGCCCGACCGCCGCCACGCCCTGGCCGCGGCCGAAGCGGTCGCGGCGCGCGTGGGCCTGGCGCCCCAGCTCGACAAGCCCGCCGCCGAACTCACCGTGGCCGGCCGCAAGCGCCTCGAGCTGGCGCGCGCCCTGGCCACACGCCCGCGCCTGCTGCTGCTGGACGAGGTGCTCGCCGGCCTCAACCCGCAGGAGATCGCCGAGATGATCCCGGTGCTGCGCGGCATCGCCGCGGGCGGCGTCACCGTCTTCATGATCGAACACGTCATGCAGGCGGTCATGAGCCTGGCCGAGCAGGTCTGGGTGCTGGCCCAGGGCCAGCTCATCGCCGAAGGCGCACCGGCCGCGGTGACCCAGGACCCACGCGTCATCGAGGCCTACCTCGGCCAGGGCACGGCGGCGCGCTTGAAGGCGCAGGCGGCATGAGTTCAGTCTTGCTCGACGTGACCGACCTGCGCGCCGGCTACGGCCGCATCGAGGTGCTGCGCGGTGTCAGCCTGGCTGTGCAGGCCGGCGAGGTGGTGGCCCTGCTGGGCAGCAATGGCGCGGGCAAGAGCACGCTCAACAACACCCTGAGCGGCCTGGTGCGCGCCAGCGCCGGCCGCGTGCTCTTTGATGGCCAGGACCTCACCCGCGCGCCCAGCCGCCGCGTGGTGGAGGCCGGCCTGATCCAGGTGCCCGAAGGCCGCCGCATCTTCCCCAACCTCACGGTGGCCGAGAACCTGGCCCTGGGCGCCTA
>JBJOKY010000011.1:0-25297 GCA_046045865.1 Pseudomonadota bacterium
CAGCTGGGACGAGCAGATGCGCGCCCGCGGCCAGAACCAGAACGAATACACGCGGGCACCCGCTGCCGGCAAGTAGACGGCGGCGGCGTTGCCCTGCTGCGCTGCGCCCGCTGCCGAACGAGAGGCCATCCACCATGCAGACCTGTCTTTCCCTGAACGCCTTGCGCCGCATGGCGCTGGTTGCCGTGCTGAGCCTGGGCACCGGCCTGGCGGCGGCCCAGCAGCAGGCGGCGCCTGCGGCAGACCCTGCCGCCGCCGAGCCCAAGGGCCCGCCGGCCGGCTTCGTGGCACCCGCCGAACCCAGGCCGGACGAGAGCAATGCCCAGCGCGCCAGGTCCCAGCCCGGCAACAACGCGCCGTTCTGGCGCGCGGTGCGCGATTCGGGCAACCAGGAAGGTGCGGTCAACCTGCCGGGCGCCGAGAAGGGCGTGCTGGTGCAGAAGTTTGTCCAGTATCCCGGTTCCGCCTACACCAATGCCGGCGAGGCCTGGCGCCAGGTGCGCAACCGCTGGCTCATACCCTACGGCGGTTCGCTGCTGCTCATTGTCGGCCTGGCGCTGGCCATGCTCTACTGGCGCAAGGGGCCTCTGGGTGGCCATGTGCCCGACAACGGCCGCAAGATCGAGCGCTTCACGCCCTTCGAGCGTGCTGCCCACTGGGCCAATGCCGGCGCCTTCGTGGCCCTGGCGGTGTCCGGCCTGGTGATGGCCTTCGGCAAGTTCTTCCTGTTGCCGGTGATCGGCAGCACGTTGTTCGGCTGGCTGAGCTACCTGCTCAAGAACGTCCACAACTTCGCCGGGCCGCTGTTCGCCGTGTCGCTGGTCATCGTGTTCGTCACCTTCGTGCGTGACAACGTGCCGGCCAAGGGTGACCTGCGCTGGATCCTCAAGGGCGGCGGCGTGCTCGGCAGCCACGA
Organism: Pseudomonadota bacterium; assembly: GCA_046045865.1. Taxonomy (GTDB): domain Bacteria; phylum Pseudomonadota; class Gammaproteobacteria; order Burkholderiales; family Burkholderiaceae_C; genus Sphaerotilus. The sequence goes on from JBJOKY010000011.1 coordinate 917, forward strand.
GCAGGTGCCTTCGCACCGTTTCAACGCCGGCGAGAAGATCATCTTCTGGACGGGGGTGTTCGTGCTCGGCGCGGTGGTGGTGGCTTCGGGCCTGGTGCTCGACAAGCTGCTGCCGGGCCTGGCCTACGTGCGTGGCGACATGCAGATCGCCCACATGATCCACGCGGTGGCCGCCATGCTCATCATGGCCGTGTTCTCGCTGCACATCTACCTGGGCACGGTCGGCCTGAAGGGCGCCTACCAGGGCATGCGCACCGGCTATGTGGACGAGGGCTGGGCGCAGGAGCACCACAGCCTGTGGCTGGACGATGTGCGCGCCGGCAAGATCCCCGCGCAGCGCTCGGCCGTCGTCACACCGGCGTCGGCGGCGGCCCTGCAGCCCGGCGCTACCCAGGCCTGACACCGCCCGTCTCGTCAACATGCTCCGCTGCCTGTGCCAGCAACCTTTCTGGACATCACGATGAAAGCCCTACCCCTCGTCGTACTCGCCAGCCTGGCCGCCGTGGCCATGAGTGCCCTGGCCAAGTTCCCGCCGCCGTCGGACGAAGCCAAGGCCAAGGCCGCCGAGGCCGCCGCCAAGACGGCGCACACCGGCAAGGTGGCCGATTTCCAGCTCTGCAAGGCCATGGACAAGGTGGCCGAAGGTTATCGTGCCGCGGCCAAGAAGGCCGGCAAGGCCGCGTCGGCACCCGTGGCCACGCCGCCGTGTGCCGACCCCGGTCCCTTCGTCTACGCGCCGCCGGCGCCGGCCTCCGGTGCGGCTGCTGCAGCGGCCGCGTCGGCCCCGGCCGCCGCCACCACGGCCAAGGCGGCTGCTCCGGCCACGCCGGCGCCCAAGAAGTAAGCCTTCCTGCCGGAATCAACCATGCGGCCTGACCTGGCGCCCTGCGACGACCCGACCGCCTTCGATGCCCCGCGGGTGTGGCAGACCGTGCCGGATGCGCCGCGCCTGACGCGCGCCCAGGCACCGCTGCTGCGCGAGATCACGGTGCTGGACGAATACGGCGAGCGTCGCGGCATCGCCATACCGTCGGAGCAGCCGCTCACGGTCTACATCGACAAGCGCGAGCTCGTCACCCTCATGACGCTGGGGGCCTACCCCGAGCTGCTGGTGCTGGGCTATCTGCGCAACCAGCGCCTGATCGAGTCGGTGGCCGAGGTCGAGTCCATCTCGGTCGACTGGGACGTCAACGCTGCCGCGGTGCGCACACGTGCCGGCATCAGCGACATCGACGGCCGCACCGCACGCCGGGTGGTGACCACCGGCTGCGGCCAGGGCACCGTGTTCGGCGACGTCATGACGCAGATCGACGCCGTGCAGCTGCCCGACGCCCGCACCGCGCGCATCAGCCAGTGCGGCCTGACCGGCCTGCTCGAAGCCATGCGCCACCGCAACAGCATCCACCGCAAGGCCGGCTCGGTGCATGGCTGCGCCCTGTTCCGCCTGCAGGGCGATGTGAGCGAGATGCTCATGTTCGTCGAGGATGTGGGCCGCCACAACGCCATCGACACCATTGCCGGCTGGATGGGCCTGCACGGCGTGGACGGCGCCGACAAGGTCTTCTACACCACCGGCCGGCTGACCAGCGAGATGGTCATGAAGTCGGCCCAGATGGGCGTGCCCATCATCGTGTCGCGCAACGGCGTGACCGCCATGGGCCACGATCTGGCCGCACGGCTGGGCATGACGCTGTTCGGCCGGGCCTCGAACCGCCATTTCCTGTGCTACTCCGGCTTCGAGCGTTTCGACTCGCAGCCCGAGCCGCAACGTCCGGCGGTGCGCGTGGTGTCGGGCTGATCCCGCGTCGGTGCCGGACAGGTCTGGATGTGCCCGGGCGTTGATCCGGCCTAGACCGGCGGTGTCCCTGGCCCCGAGGGGCAGGCGATGCCGTGACGGCACTCAGAACCGGGTCAAGGCGTACAGGATCAGGACCAGCTGGACGACGTTGATGGCGATCGCCGACTTGTGGATCTGCCGGAATGAGGCGATCGCGACCGGATCGTCGGCCTGTATGCGCTCGCGCAGCGCATCCATCCGGGGCAGGAAGGTTCGGCGCAGCACCAGCGTGACGACGACGATGGCGCCAGCGCCGAGCGCGAAGGCCGACCGGGCAGCCACCAGATAACTCACGGTCGTGGCGCTGGCGGTGACCAGCGCGATGCGGTAGTAGGTGACGTAGAAGCTGCGGATGAAGCGCGAGTCCATCGGGTTGTCGTGCTTCAGTATCAGCAGCGGCACCGAACCGAAGAAGAAGTAGGTGGTCACCGCCAGCATGGCGATGGTGCAGAACAGCGTCGCTTGACTCGGTTGTAGCGTCATGGCTGGTGATGAGATGGATTCAGATCAGGCCGTCGAACAGCCAGACGTCGACCAGGTCGCCGGCCGCGACCGAGCCCTTTCCGTGGCCGAGCACGACCAGGCAGTTGGCCTCGCTCATGCTGCGCAGGATACCCGCGCCCTGCGCGCCGGTGATCTCGACCTGCCAGCCCCCGCCTGCCGCGGGGCTGACCCGGCCGCGCTGGAACTCGCTGCGCCCGGGGCGCTTGCGCAGGCTGCCGGTGCTGCGCGCCTGCAGCACGACGAGCGGCTCGGGTGTGGCGCCGGCCAGGGTGAGCAGGGCCTCGCGCGCGAAGACGTAGAAGGTGACCAGGGCGGCGACCGGGTTGCCGGGCAGGGCGAACAGCCAGCTGGTGGTGGCGCCCGGCGCCTGGCCGCCCGGCGCGCGCAGCGGGCCGAAGGCGAAGGGCCGGCCCGGGCGCATGGCAACCTTCCAGAACGCGACCTCGCCCATGGCGGCGAGCAGGCTGCGCGTGTAGTCGGCGTCGCCGACGCTGACGCCGCCGCTGGTGAGCACCACGTCGGCCTGGGCGACCGCGGCGTCGAGCGTGGCCTGCAGCGCGGCAGGGTCGTCGCGCACCAGGCCCAGGTCGACCACCTCCATGCCCAGGCGCAGCAGCGCGCCCATCAGGCTGTAGCGGTTGGAGTCGTAGATGCTGCCGTCGTCCAGCGGCTGGCCTGGCGCGCGCAATTCGTTGCCGGTACTGAACAGGGCCACGCGCAGGCGGCGCTTCACGCCGACCTCGGTGATGCCCAGCGAGGCGATCAGGCCCAGGTCGGCCGGCGTGAGCACCCGGCCGCGGCGCAGCGCGCAGCCGCCCAGGGCGAGGTCCTCGCCGCGCTTGCGCCGGTTCTCGCCGGGCCGGATGACGCCGGGCTGGATGACGACGGTGTTGCCAGCGCCTGCGCCATCCGCGGCAACGCCCGTGGCGTCGACCTGGCACAGCTCCTGCGGCACCACGGTGTCGCAGCCGGCGGGCATGACGGCGCCGGTCATGACGCGCACGCATTCGCCCGCACCGACCGTGCCGCCGAAGGCCGCGCCGGCGTAGGCGGTGCCGACGGGGCGGAACCAGCTGGGCCGGTCGGCGGCCAGTCCGGCGCCGGCGAAGGCGTAGCCGTCCATGGCCGAGTTGTCATGCGCTGGCACGGCGATGGGCGAGATGAGATCCTCCGCCAGGATGCGCCCCAGCGCCTGCGCCAGGGCGACCTGCTCCTGCCCCTGGATGGGGCGCAGGGCTGCGGCGATGGCCGCGCGCGCGGCGTCGACGCTGAGGTTGAGGTCGTCCGCCATCAGCGGTGAGGGGCCAAGTTCAGCCATGTGTGTCCTTGCTCGTGCAAGTAGGTGTGGGCAGGTAGGGGTAGCCGGTGGGGGGGCGCCGTGCCGTGGACCGCGTCGCGGCGCGGCGCGCAGACCGGAGGCCTCGTGGCAACACATTCTGCCGCGCCCATGCACGCGGGCAGGTAGGAGCCCTCAGAGGCCGAGTTCCCGGATCAGCTCCTGGCTGCTGCGCGGCTGGCCGGGGCGGGGCTGCCGGTCGACCAGCTCGCAGATGCGGGCATTGAGCGGGGCCGTGCGCCCCAGGCGGTGTGCCAGGCGCACGACCTCGCCGGCCAGCAGGTCGACCTCGGTCGGGCGGCGGCGCGCCAGGTCGTCGGCCATGCTGGAGCGGGCATGCGGATCGATGCGCAGCAGCCGCGCCGCGACCAGGCGGAACAGCGGCGTGGGCAGCCGCAGCAGCGCCGGCAGGCGCGCCATGGGCAGCGGCGTGATGCGCGCGGGCACGATGCCGGCCAGGCTCATCAGGCCCAGCGCCTCGTCGACCAGGGCGGCGTAACAGTGGCGAAAGCCGCGGTCCAGCAGTTCTGCGCGCAGCGGCAGGCCCGACAGCGCATTGACCGGGTTGTTCAGGTTGAGCATCAGCTTGGCCCACAGCACCGCCGGCATGTCGTCGTGCAGCGCCAGCGGCAGGCCGGCGGCGGCGAACCAGTCCACCCAGGGCAGCAGGGCGGCGTGCTGCTGGGCGGCCAGGGCGCCGGCCGTGCCGCGGTGCAGCTGGCCGGGCACGAGTTCGGCGATGTTGCAGGCCACCATGCCGGCCAGCCAGGTCAGGCCGGGGGCGTGTTCACGGGCCAGCTCGGCGTTGCCCACGCCGTTCTGCAGGCTCAGCACCAGGCTGCCCGGCGGCAGGGCCTGCGCCAGTTCGGCTGCGGCAGCGGCGGTGGCCCCACCCTTGACGCACAGCAGTGTCAGCGCCGGCGGGCGGCGTGCCAGGTCGAGCTCGTCGAGCTGCTCGGCCAGCGTCAGCGCCGCCGGCGCGACGTGGCGGCGCGCGCCCTCCAGGTCGGTCAGCGTCAGGCCGAGTGCGGCGAGCGGGCGCAGGCGTTCGGCCCGGCCGACGAAGCTGACCGCCCAGCCGGCGGCAGCCAGGTGTCCACCCACCCACAGGCCGACCGAGCCGGCGCCGTGCACGAGCACCGGCAGCCGGCGCTCGCGTGCGCCGGCCAAGGGCAGGTGGCGCGGCGCGGTCGTCAATGCGGCGCCGGGATGCTCAGGTCGCGCAGGTGGGTGGAGCCGGCGCCGAGCTCGATCTCGATGCGGGTCTCGTGCTCCAGGCCCAGGGCCATCATCCACTCGGCCACGACGAACATGGGCCCGACCAGCAGGCCGACCAGGTCATCGACGAAGGCAGGCTTGCGGCCTTCGTAGTAGTGGCCGGCAAACTGGATCACCCAGCCGGCGGCGAAGGCGCCCAGGCCCCAGGCGAGCCAGCCGTCGGTCATGGCCAGGGGCTGGGCCATGGCGATCAGCCCGGCGTTGACCGCACTGGTGGCGATGCCCAGCGAGAGCTTGCCGCGCGTGATGTACCACAGGGCGCACATCCCGCACACGAGCCAGGCCAGGTTGGCGCCGAACAGCTGCAGCCGCCCCAGCAGCACGCCCAGCGCCAGCACGATGACAGGGATGCCGACGAAGTGGCTGGCGATGTTGCGGCGGTCGCGGTGGTAGCGCGCGTAGTCGACCAGCAGCACCGAGGCCGGGCGCAGCGGCGAGCGCCCCGTGCCCGAGCGGCTGCCGACGAGGATGGTGTTGGCAAAGCCGTTGCCGCCGCTGCCTTCGGCAGGCTGGCCCTGGTCGGGACTGGCGGAACGGAAGAAGCGACGCTGGGCGGACATGTCTGAGGCTCCGTGGCTGCAGGCCAGAGTGGATCATTGCTGCAAGGCGCGCGCCATGCGGGCTTGCGCCTAGCTGTAACGGCCTGCACGGCGCGTTGGTGCGACCCCCGCGAGATGGTGCACCCCGTGTCGCGCCGGCGCGCCAGCACGGGCGGCTGCCTAGAATGCCGGTGGCGGCCGCCGGCTGCAACTTCCTGGACCCAGCCCCCCGATGAGCATCAAGAGCGACAAGTGGATCCGCCGCATGGCCGAGCAGCACGGCATGATCGAGCCCTTCGAGCCCGGCCAGGTCAGGCAGTCGGCCGAGGGTCACAAGATCGTCAGCTACGGCACGTCGAGCTACGGCTACGACATCCGCTGTGCGCCCGAATTCAAGGTTTTCACCAACATCTACAGCACGGTGGTGGACCCGAAGAATTTCGACGAGAGGAGCTTCGTCGACATCAACGCCGACGTGTGCGTGATCCCGCCCAACAGCTTCGCGCTGGCGCGCACCATGGAGTACTTCCGCATCCCGCGCAACGTGCTCACCATCTGCCTGGGCAAGAGCACCTATGCGCGCTGCGGCATCATCGTCAATGTGACCCCGTTCGAGCCCGAGTGGGAAGGCTATGTGACGCTGGAGTTCAGCAACACCACGCCGCTGCCGGCCAAGATCTATGCCGGCGAGGGCTGTGCGCAGGTGCTGTTCTTCGAGAGCGACGAGGTGTGCGAGACCAGCTACCGCGACCGCGGCGGCAAGTACCAGGGCCAGACCGGCGTCACCTTGCCCAAGACTTGAGGGGGGTCATGCGCGCTTGAAGGTGTGCGGGCGATGCTACATTTTGAGCCCGTATACCTAGCCTGGGGAGCCTCTCGTGCGTCACCTTGTCCGCCCCGGTGCGTTGGTCGCCGCGTATTTCGACACGCTGAACGAGCCGCAGGCCCTGTGCGCACGCAGCCTGCAGCAGGCCGTTCTGGGCGCTGCCCCTGAGGTCGAGCAGGCCGTCAAGTGGGGCAACCTGACCTTCGTGGCCGGCGGGCGCAACCTGATGGCGCTGGCGCTGCACAAGTCGCATGCCCACCTGCAGGTGTTCAACGGTGCCCAGCTGGCCGAGCGTTTTCCCATGCTCGAGGGCGTGGGCAAGGGGCAGCGGCATCTCAAGCTGCGTTATGGCCAGCCGGTCGACGTCGAGCTGGTGGCCGCGCTGGTGCGCGCCAGCATCGACCTGCCTGCCACCCTGGACAGCCGCCCGGCCGGGCGGCGCTGAACCCGGTCCGGCAGGCCTGCCGCGCGGGCCTCGCGCCTGGCCGGTGGTGACGTTCTGGCGCGGTGCACGCCGCACATGGCCTCGGTCGGTGGTGCGGATGGTGCGGGCATTTCGTCACGCGCGTGCCCGCGCGACGCTGGGGCCGGCGTCGGCGCCTCAATTCGGCATCCGCGCAGTCGATAGCTTCAACAGGAAGAACCTTCGCAGGCTCCCGGCCCGGATCAGCCCCTGATGGACTGCAGTGCCCCGTGATCGCTGCGCTGGCTGTGAATGGTGCTTCACCCGTACCAACAACCATGAGGTGATGTCATGAAGCCTGTACTCAACGCCGTCCTTGTCCTGCTTGCTGCTGCCGGTCTGGGCGGTTGTGCCGCCTTGCCGTCGGGCGCCGACCGGCCGGCACCAGCCCAGGCAGGCTGCTCGACCTGCAGGAGCGAAGCCGCAGGCTGGTCGATCGCGGTGACACGTCCAGCCCTGTGCAACGACTATCCGGTGAGCTACCGCGTCCAGACGGGCGACGCCGATGCACGCATCCGCCCGGTCGAGCGGCTGCAGATCGTGTCCGACGGCGGCACCGGCCAGCCCGCGACGGGCGCTTGCTGCAAGTGAAAGTCACCCGGGAGCAACCATCATGACCCGCATTGCCTGTCTCGCCGCTGCCGCGGCCAGCCTTGTCCTGTCCGCCGCCGCTGCCGCCCAGACCGTCACCCAGGGCGAGGAGCGCATCAACATGCCGGCGCATACCCGGCTCGAATACGGCGCCTACCGCTACGAGCCCATCGTCACGCAACGGGCGGATTCACCTGCCGGCGTGTTCAACAGCGGCATGATCTTCCTGGCCGACCAGATCAACCGCAACGTTACCGGCGAAAGCCGCGGCCGGCCCACCGTGATCACCAGCATCGCGCCGCTGGGCAGCCTGGGCGAGTCCTCGCCCTTCGGCCGGCTGGTGAGCGAGCACCTGATGCACGAGATGCAGGTGCGCGGCTGGGCGATCGCCGACGTGCGCATGACGCGCGACCTGATCATCAACGAGTCGGGCGAGTTCGTGCTCAGCCGCGACATCCGCAAGATCCGCGAATCGATGCCGCTCGCCAACGTGGTGACCGGCACCTACACTCCCACGAGTGATGGGGTGCTGGTGACCGTGCGGGTGCTGGACGTCAGCACCGGTCAGCTCGTGTCGTCGGCGCAGACCCGGTTCATCAGGAACAGCTTCGTCGCCTCGCTGATCGACAAGCCGCCGGTGCTGCCGGTGGTGACCTTCTCGCGCTGAATCCGGCCTGCCTGCCCATGCATCCACCTTCCACGTTCGCGCCGCGCAGCATCCTGCTGGCCGTGGGCCTGGCCAGCCTGCTGGGCTGTTCCGCGCAGCCCGGCAAGGTGGACGGCGCCTGCGACATCCCGGTCGAGAAGATCCTGTCGCGCATCGATACCCGCGCCATGGTCGACGAGCTCGCCGGCGACCTGTGCAATGTCAGCTCGGGCGAGCCACCGAGCTACTACCGTGCGGTGCTGCCGCTGCTCGTGCCCGACGCGGTCGAGGTGCACAGCTACCAGCCCAACGAGTTCGGCATGTCGATCAGCGAACTCTTCCGCGAGAGCATCAACAAGCGCTGCCAGTCGCCTGTCAAGCAGGTCGAGATGGCGCGCAACTTCAACCTCAACCAGAACGGCCTGGTCGCGCTGTCGCGCAACAATGCGGACCTGCGCGAGACATCGGTGGCCCTGCCCACCGCGATGGTGGCCACCTACGACATCTCGCCCGACAAGCTGATCGTCATCGCGCGGGCGATCCGCATCGAGGATTCGGTCATCACGCGCATCTCCTCGCGCGAGGTGTCCTGGCGCTGCAGCGCCACCTTCAGCGGCGCTGCCGACATCAAGTACCAGATGAAGTGAGGCGCGGGCCGGGGCGATCGGGCCTCAGCGGCCGTAGGCACCGAGCAGCGCCTGGCGCTGGCCGCCGTAGACCGGCGCGGCCTCGTGCGGCATGAGCACGTCGATCGCGCGGTCGAGCGCCACGGTGGCGCGCAGCAGCGATTCGCGCTGGGCGGCGACCTGGCCACTGGCCTTGACCAGGCGATTGCGCAGCGGCCTGGGAATGACCCCGGCGCGTGCGGCCCGGCTGAAACTGTCCACCGCGCTGGCCAGGGCCTGGTGCAACTGCTGGGCGTGGGCTTCGATGGCCAGGCTGTCGCGCTGCCTGAGCGCTTCGCCCAGGGCGGCGAGTTCACCCTCGACGCGCGCCAGCATGTCCTCGAGCGGATCCGGGCCGGTGGCAGGGCCGGCCCGGCTGTCTTGCAGATGCTGATTCATGGGCGGTAGTCCGGGCTGGGGGAGTGGGGCGCGCCGGCCGGCGTGGCCAGGCGCAGCGGTCGAGGCTGCGCTAGCGCGAGGAGACCTGGCCCAGCACGTCCTGGGCGTTGGCGATCAGCTTGTCGGCGATCGCCTCGGGGTTGATCTTGTAGGTGCCGTCCGAGATGGACTGGCGCACGCGGTCGACCTTGGCCTGGTCGAAACCACCTTCGGCGCCGTCGAGCAAGGCCTTGGCGGTGCTGGAGATCTCCACCTTGGCGCTGCTGGTCGAGGCCGCCGCGTGGCCGGCGCCCGCCTTGCCATTCTTTGCCGTGGCCTCGTTGCCGTTCGCACCGTTGGTGCTGACCTGCGAGATCGCCGGCGCTGCGCCGGTCTGGCCTATCTTCATGATCCACTCCTTCGCGCCCCGCGGGGCATCTGCAACGCGGCACCGGTCGCTCCGACCCGTCCGGACCCGATTGTGTGCGCGCTGGTGCGCAGCAACACGGACAGGGGACGGGTGGCGGCGTCTGCGCCACGCCTGGCGCCGGTTTCGACCGCCTGGCGCCGGACTTGGGTAGCTCTGCGAGAGCGGGGGGCAAGTGTCGGCGTCCATGCGTGGCTATCGGCCTGAGCATGGCCGGGCTTGAGCGGGATCTGACGCCGGATCAGGGGGGGCGATCGCATGCGGAGTCGGGGAGTCACAGCCTGACCTCCACCCGGCGGTCGCCCACCGGGGTGGCGACCAGGATGCGACCACCCTCGGTGCGCACCCGCACCGTCTGGCCTTCCACGCCGGGGCCGAGCGCTTCACCCGCCCCTGAAATCGCAAAACCGTCGCCGCGCGCGATCACCGTCACCGGCTCGCCGGCGGCAAACCACTGGCGCGCGCGCAGCATGTCGGCGCGCAGCACGGCGCCGGGCGCCAGCGGCGTGGCCAGCCGGCGGCCGATCAGCAGCTCGGTGCGCTCGAAGGTGGCGGCGGGCGCGGCGGCGATGTCCACTTCGGCCAGCGCCAGGTCACGCGCGGCCAGTTCGGTGCCGGCGGCCAGCGGCGCGGCCGCCACCACGGCCTGGGTCCACACCTTGACGGTCACCGGCAGATACACATTCCAGCGCACCGTGCCCTGGGTGCAACGCAGGCCTACGCGGGTGCTGCCCCACAGGCGCGCACCGGCGGGCAGATAGGGCTCGATGCGCGCGCAGGGCGCCAGCTTCAGGCGCGGGTCCAGCGTGCCGGGCAGCACCTCGATGCGTGCGCCGCCGGGGGCCCCGACCTGGCTGCCGGCCAGCAGCTGCACCTGGGTCTGCAGGGCGGCCGGCACGGCGCCGGCCGTCAGCGTGTCGCCGTCGACCGCGCCGCTCGGCTGCGCCTGCTGGGCCTGCGCCAGGCCGGCACAGGCCAGCACACCGGCCAGGCCTAGCGTGCAAGCCAGCATGCGGACCAGGGCGAGGACCGGGGCACAGCACGGAAGGTGGCGGACGATGCGGAACATGGCGTCACTCTAGGTGGCCCCCGGGTGCGCCAGGCCGGGATATGACGGGTCGTCGCGGTGCTTATCGGGCTAATGTTTCCGGGCCGCTTGTCAACAATCGCCACAAGCCCCATAGCGGCCGTGCCCCCATCCGCAGCGGATGAACCGGGCACCCCGCCCCGGGGCATGGATGACTGCCAGGAGCCCACCATGCTGGACCGACTCACCGACACGCTCAGCTTCCAGGCCCAAGCCCTGAACCTGCGCGCCGAGCGCCAGCGCCTGATCGCCAGCAACATCGCCAACGCCGACACGCCGGGCTACCAGGCGCGCGACATGGACTTCTCCACCGCGCTGCGCCAGGCCAGCGGCGAGCTGCGCCCCGCCACCCTGGCCACCACGGCCAGCGGCCACATGAACGTCGACCTCAGCGCACGTGCCACGAACGAGCTGCTCTACGCCGCGCCGGCCATGACCAACCTGGACCGCAACACGGTCGACATGGACCGCGAACGCGCCAGCTTCGCCGACAACGCGGTCAAGTACGAGGCCACGCTGCGCTTCATCAACAGCGGCGTGAGCACCATGCTCAATGCCATCAAGGGCCAGTGAGGCAGCCGCAGGCTGAACCGACACCATGTCCATGCTGCAGATCTTCAATGTCTCGGGCAGCGCGGTCAGCGCACAGAGCCAGCGGCTCAACACCGTGGCGTCCAACCTGGCCAATGCCGACACCGTGGCCGGGCCGGACGGCACCAGCTTCAAGGCGCGCCAGGTGCTGTTCCAGACCGTCGCCATGGGCGACATCGGCGCCGCCGGCGTCAGGGTCGCCCAGGTGGTGGAGGACAACACCCCGGGCCGGCGCGTGCACGACCCCAAGCACCCCAGTGCCGACGCCGAGGGCTACGTCACCTACAGCAACGTCAACGCGGTCGAGGAGATGGTCAACATGATCTCGGCCTCGCGCAGCTACCAGAACAACGTCGAGGTCATGAACACGGCCAAGACGCTGCTGCTCAAGACCTTGCAGATGGGCCAGGGCTGAGCCCGCCTCACACACGTACGGACTGAGCCATGAACACCACCACCGCGACCACCAGCAGCGTCACCGGCGGCACGGCCGCCCTGTACAGGCAGATCAATGGCAGCCCGGCCAGCAAGAGCGAGGTGGAGGCCGCGAGCGACCGCTTCCTCAAGCTGCTCGTCACGCAGATGCAGAACCAGGATCCGATGTCGCCCATGGACAACGCCCAGGTCACCAGCCAGATGGCGCAGATCAACACGGTCACGGGCATCGACAAGCTCAACAGCTCGATCAACGCCATGGCGTCGCAGTTCGTGCAGATGCAGGCCATGCAGGGCGCCGCGCTGGTCGGGCGCGGCGTGCTGGTGGACGGCAACAGCCTGGCGCTGGATGCCAGCGGCAAGGCCGGCGGCGGCTACGAGCTCGCCGGCGCGGCCGACTCGGTCAAGGTCGAGGTGCTGTCGGCCTCGGGCCGGGTGATCGACACCCTCAACCTGGGTGCAGACAGCGCCGGGCGCCACAGTTTCGACTGGACGCCGCCGGCCGGCACCGACACCGGCGGGGCGCTCAGGTTCAAGGTCACGGCCCTGTCGGGCGCGACTGCCGTCACCGCCACGGCGCTGCAGCACGACCAGGTCGCCGCCGTCAGCACCTCGGGCAATACCCTGAGCCTGGAGCTGGGCAGCGGCAAGACCGTGGCCTATGCCGACGTCAAGGCCTTCGACTGAACCCCTGTCTTCCCACTGGCGCCCCCGCCCCCCCGTCCCCCCGCCCCCTACTCCCGCGAGGAACACCATGAGCTTCCAGCAAGGCCTGTCGGGCCTCAACACCACCAGCCGCAACCTCGACGTCATCGGCAACAACATTGCCAATGCCGGCACCTACGGCGCCAAGACCTCGCGGGCCGAGTTCGCCGACATGTATGCAGGCGCCCTGGGCAACACCGGCACCGGCAGCGTGGGCATGGGCGTGCGCACGGTTGCCGTGGCCCAGCAGTTCTCGCAGGGCAACATCAGCACCACCGAGAACCCGCTGGACATCGCCATCAACGGCGGCGGCTTCTTCGCGCTCAAGGACAGCGCCAGCGATGCTGCGCGCTCGTACACCCGCAACGGCCAGTTCAAGGTCGACGCCAACGGCTACATCGTCAACAACGACAGCCGCTTCCTGCTCGACAGCACCGGCAACGTCGTGCAGGTTCCCTCCACGCCCAACCAGCCCGAGGCGACGACGAAGATGGGGGTGACGCTGAACCTGAACATGAACGCCGACGCTGTCACCCCGGCCTCGACGTCGGTCGACTTCACGAAGTCCAGCACCTATACCTCGTCGACCTCGATGACGATCTACGACCAGGGCGGCGGCGAGCGCGCGCTGAGCTACTACTTCCGCAAGACCGCGGCCAACACCTGGGACGTCTACGCCGCGGTGGACGGCAGCCCGGTCAAGACCACCACCGATGCCGCCGGCAAGACCGTGCCGGACAAGGTCGCCACCCTCACGTCGGCGGCCAACGGCTCCAGCCTGTCGCCCACGTCGATCGCCATCGACACGAGCGGGCTGAACGGCTTCAACCTGGCCTCGCCGCTGACGCTGGACCTGTCCGGCTCGACCCAGTACGCATCGCAATTCGGCGTCAACAAGCTCAGCGTGGACGGCAACGCCATGGGCCAGCTCAGCGGCCTGTCGGTCGACGCCAAGGGCCAGCTCATGGCCAGCTACAGCAACGGCAAGTCGGTGTCCTTCGCCCAGATCGGCCTGACCACCTTCGACAACCCGCAGGGCCTGCAGCCCATCGGCGGCAACGCCTGGCGCGAGACCCTGGCATCCGGCAAGGCGGCCATGGGCAACCCGACCGAAGGCACGCGCGGGCAGCTGCAGTCGGGCGCGCTGGAGGAATCCAACGTCGACCTCACTGCCGAGCTGGTCAACATGATGACCGCCCAGCGCATGTACCAGGCCAACTCGCAGACCATCAAGACCGAGGACCAGATCCTGCAGACCCTGGTCAACCTGCGTTGACCGGGACGACGCGCCCTAGCAAACCCAGCGCGGAAGGCCGGCCATGGACCGCATGATCTATCTCTCGATGTCGGGCGCGAAGTCGACCATGCAGCGCCAGGACGTGCTGGCCAACAACCTGGCCAACGTGTCGACCACGGGTTTTCGCGCCGAGCTGCAGGCTTTCCGCGCCGTGCCGGTGCGCGGCGACGGCGCCTCCACGCGCGTCTATGCGCTCGAGACCACCACCGGCTACAACCCCGAACCCGGCCCGGTCATGGGCACCAGCCGCAACCTCGACGTCGCCATCGGCGGCCGCAGCTGGCTGGCCGTGCAGGGCCTGGACGGCACCGAGGCCTACACCCGCGCCGGTGCGCTGGACGTGAACAACGAGGGCATGCTCGTCACCAGGAGCGGCCAGACCGTGCTGGGCGACGGCGGCCCCATCACCGTGCCCGCAGGCGCCGAGATCGAGATCGGCAGCGACGGCACCGTCACCGCCAAGGCCGGCGCTGGCAGGCCCCAGCCTGTCGGCAAGCTCAAGATGGTCACGCCCGAGGCACCGCTCAAGCGCGGCGACGACGGTCTGTTCCGCGCCGCGGAGGGCGAGCTGCCGCTCGACCCGGCGGCGCGGCTGCAGAGCGGCGCGCTCGAGGGCTCCAACGTGAGCCCGGTCGAGGCCATGGTCTCGATGATCGCCGCGGCGCGCCAGTTCGAGGCCCAGATGAAGATGGTCCAGACCGCCGAGAAGGACGAGCAGAGCGCCCAGCAACTGCTGTCCACCCGCTGAGCCGGCCCCACCCACGCACCCACCCACGGAAAGACAGGCCCGCCATGATGCGCTCGCTCTGGATCGCCAAGACCGGCATGGAAGCCCAGCAGACCCAGCTGGACGTCGTCTCGAACAACCTGGCCAACGTCGGCACCACGGGCTACAAGCGCTCGCACGCCGTGTTCGAGGACCTGATGTACCAGACCCTGCGCCAGAGTGGCGCGGCCAGCAGCGAGCAAAGCCAGCTGCCCACCGGCCTGCAGGTCGGCCTGGGTGTGCGCACCGTGGCCACCTCGCGCCAGTTCAGCCAGGGCAACCTGCAGCAGTCGGGCAACTCGCTGGACGTGGCGATCAAGGGCAACGGCTTCTTCCAGATCCAGATGCCCGACGGCTCCACCGGCTACACCCGCGACGGCAGTTTCCAGGTCAGCAGCACCGGCCAGCTGGTCAACAACGCCGGCTATGCCGTGCAGCCCGGCATCACCATCCCGGCCAACGCCCTGAGCGTGACCGTGGCCGAGGACGGCACCGTCAGCGCCGCCATCCCCGGCCAGCCCGCGCCGCAGGTGCTGGGCCAGCTCCAGCTCGCCAGCTTCATCAACCCGGCCGGGCTGGAGGCGCGCGGCCAGAACATCCTGGTCGAGACCGCGTCGTCGGGCACCCCCAACTCCGGCGCGGCCGGCGCCAACGGCCTGGGTACGCTGGCGCAGGGCTTCCTGGAGACGTCCAACGTCAACGTGGTCGAGGAGCTGGTCACCATGATCCAGACGCAGCGTGCCTACGAGCTCAATTCCAAGGCGATCTCGACCTCCGACCAGATGCTGCAGAAGCTCTCGCAGCTCTGAACCTGTCCCCGCCCCCGGCCCGTGCGGCCGGGGCCCCTCACCCCTAGCCGCACGATGCTGCCATGTTGCGCCACCGCCCGTCCTCACCGCCTCGCCAGTCCGGCTGGCCGTGCCTGCTCGTGCTGCCGGTGTTCGCGGTGCTGTCGGCCTGCTCGTCGATCATGCCCTCCACGCCCAAGGTGGACGTCGCCGAGCCCACCGCGCGGCGCCCGCTGCCACCTGCGGCGGCGCCGGTCAGCAACGGCGCGATCTTCCAGGCCACCGCCTACCGCCCGCTGTTCGAGGACCACCGCGCCCGCCTGGTGGGCGACACCATCACGGTGCAGATCGTCGAGAAGGTGACGGCCACCGCCAAGTCGACCAGCAACATCGAGAAGACCGGCTCGGTCGACGCCTCGATCTCGGCCCTGCCCGTGCTGCCCGTCAGCGCGCTGGCCAGGCTCGGCGCGGGTGCCAGCAGTGCCAACAAGTTCACGGGCAAGGGCGACACCGAGAATTCCAACGAGTTCAGCGGCACCATCACCGCCACCGTGATCGACGTGCTGGCCAACGGCCACCTGGTGGTGGCGGGCGAGAAGCAGATCGGCGTGAACCACAACGTCGACGTGCTGCGCTTCTCGGGCCAGGTCGACCCGCGCGCGATCCAGCCTGGCAACAGCGTCGCGTCGGCGCAGATCGCCAACGTTCGCATCGAGCAGCGCGGTCGCGGCGCCCAGGGTGACGCACAGCAAATAGGCTGGCTGGCGCGCTTCTTTTTGACCCTTGCGCCGTTCTAGCGGCTCCCAGAATGGGTTCCGAGCAGGTCACCCCCGGAACCCACCATGCACCCCCCCCTGACCCAGCGCTGCGCCCCGGCCGCCGAGCCGGCCACCCCGCGAGCCACCATGCTGGCGCGCATGTCGGTGCACATGGACAGCCTGGGACGCGCCGGCCACGCCGTGCTCGCCGGCCTGGGTCTGCTGCTGCTGGCCGTGCTGCTGGCCTGGCACACGCCGGCCGGTGCCGCGCGCATCAAGGAAGTGGCCGGCGTGGCCGGCGTGCGCACCAACCAGCTCACCGGCTACGGCCTGGTCGTGGGCCTGGACGGCACCGGCGACCAGACCACCCAGACCCCCTTCACCGCCCAGAGCCTGCAGGCCATGCTGCAGCAGCTCGGCGTGACCGTGCCGGCCGGCGCCAACATGCAGCTGCGCAACGTCGCCGCGGTGATGGTGACGGCCAGCCTGCCGCCCTTCGCCCAGCCGGGGCAGACCATAGACATCAACGTCAGCTCGCTGGGCAACGCCAAGAGCCTGCGCGGCGGCACGCTCATCGCCACGCCGCTCAAGGGCGCGGACGGCCAGATCTACGCCATGGCCCAGGGCAACCTGGTGATCGCCGGCGCGGGCGCGGCGGCGGGCGGCTCCAAGGTGCAGGTCAACCACCTGTCGGCCGGGCGCATCCCCTCGGGCGCGACGGTGGAGCGTGCCGTGCCGACCGCGATCAACCAGGGCAACAGCATCCGCCTGGACATCAATGCCGACGACTACGCCACCGCACGCGCCGTCGCAGCGGCCGTGAACACGCGCTTCGGCAAGGGTACGGCGCAGGCTCTGGACGGCCGGGTGGTGCAGGTCAGGATGCCCGTCATGCCCGACGACCGCATCAGCTTCCTGGCCGACCTGGAGAACCTCGAGATCGAGCTGGCCGCGCCGGCCGCGCGCATCGTCGTCAATGCGCGCACCGGCTCCATCGTCATGAACCAGGCCGTCACGCTCGGCCCCTGCGCGGTGGCACACGGCAACCTGTCGGTCACCATCAGCTCCACGCCGGTAGTGAGCCAGCCCAATGCGCTGTCGGGCGGCCAGACCGTGGTGACCGACAAGACCGACATCACGCTCAAGCAGGACGGCGGCAGCCTGCTGCAGCTGCCTGCGGCGGCCAGGCTCACCGACGTGGTCAAGGCGCTGAACTCGCTGGGCGCCACGCCGGCCGACCTGCTGGCCATCCTGCAGGCGCTCAAGGCTGCCGGCGCGCTGCAGGCCGAACTCGAGGTGATCTGATGCGCACCACCGGCACCCTGGCGGCACCCGGTCTGCCCGACGGCCGGCAGACGCTGGCCGCGGGCGGCCAGTCGCTCGACGCCCTGCGCGGCGCCGCGACACGCGACCCGAAGGGTGTCGTCAAGGAAGCGGCACGGCAACTCGAGGCCCTGTTCATGCAGGAGCTGATGAAGAGCATGCGCGCCACCACGATGAGCTCGGGCCTGATGGACAACAACGCCACCGAGATGGCCGGCGGCATGCTCGACCAGCAGTACTCGCAGCAGCTCACCGGCCTGCCCGGCGGGCTGACCGACGCGATCACCCGGCAGCTCGAACGCCAGCTCGGCGTGGCGCCTGGCGGCACCGCCCCCGGTGCGACCGGCGCAACCCGCCTCACGGGCAGCGCGAGCAGCGGCAGGGGCGGGGCCATGCCGGCGCGCCAGCCCGCGCCCGCCAGCCCGGGCGTGGTGGCGCCACCGGCCCACCCGGCCGGCACGGGCGCACGCACCGTGCCGCGCAGCCCGGTGGCCCAGGCCGCCGCTCCGGTCGCCTCGGCGGCGGGCGCGGCCGGCGCTGCGGCGCCGTCACCGACCCAGCGCGCGCAGGACTTCCTGCGCGATCACCGCGCAGCCGCCGACGCCGTCGCCCGCGACAGCGGCATCCCGGCCGACTTCATGCTCGCCCAGGCGGCGCACGAGACCGGCTGGGGAAAACGCGAGATCCGCAACGCCGACGGCAGCAGCGCCAACAACCTGTTCGGCATCAAGGCCACGGGCGACTGGACCGGCCCGGTGGCCGTGGCCACCACGACCGAGGTGATCGACGGCGTGGCCCACAAGGTGCAGGCACGTTTTCGGGCCTATGCCACGCCGGAGGCCTCGTTCCGCGACTACGCCGCGCTGATCTCGAACAGCCCGCGCTATGCCGGCGTGCTCGAGGCCGGCAGCGACGCCAAGGCCTTTGCACAAGGCCTGCAGCGCGCCGGCTACGCCACCGACCCGGACTACGCCGGCAAGCTCGGCCGGGTCATCAACACCACGCTGCGCCTGGGCCGGCTCGGCGCGTGAAGGCTGGCCATGGCTGTCCAAGCTGACCTGTGCCGCCGCCGCCGCCGCTGCCGCGCCGCGGCGCGCGCACGCCAGGGCAGGGCGTCATGAGCACGCTCGGCCTCATGTCGCTGGGCTCGCGCGCCATGGGGGCCGCCCAGGCCCAGCTGCAGACCACCGGCAACAACATCACCAACGCCAGCGTGGAGGGCTATTCGCGCCAGTCGGTCGTGCTGACCACGGCGCACAGCCAGTACACCGGCGCGGGCTACATCGGCCGGGGTGTGGACGTCAGCACGGTCTCGCGCGCGGTGAACAGCTTCCTCACCGACGAGGTGGCGCAGACCGCGTCGGCCGCCGCCATGGACCGCACCCAGGCCGACCTGCTCGACCAGCTGCAGAGCGCCTTCGGCACCGGCGAGAACGGCCTGGGCTATGCCACCACCCAGCTCTTCTCGGCCTGGTCCGACCTGGCCAGCAACCCGTCCGACGCCTCGGCGCGCCGCGTGGTGCTGGCGCGCGCGGACGACGTGGCGTCGCTGACGCGCAACACCAGCAGCCAGATCGAATCCATGCAGGCGTCGGTGGTCGACGGCGTGAAGGCGGGGGTCGCGCGGGTCAACGAACTGGCCGGCCAGGTCGCCAACCTGAACCAGCAGATCATGTCCGCGCGCGGCAGCAGCCAGGCGCCCAACGACCTGCTCGACCAGCGCGACCAGCTCATCAACCAGATCAGCCAGTACGTGCAGGTCACCCGGGTCGAGCAGGTGCCCGGCGACGGCCAGGGCCGCTCGTCGGCCGGCCAGTCCACCAACGCGGTCAACCTGTTCATCGGCGGTGGCCAGGCGCTGGTGCTGGGCACCAGCGCGGCCACGCTGGTCGCGACGCGCGACGAGGTCGACGACGCCAAGGTCGGCGTGGCCATCGAGGTGGGCGCCACCACCCAGGCGCTGGACGAGACCGCGCTGGGCGGCGGCTCGCTCGCCGGCCAGCTCGCCTTCCAGAACGACGACCTGCGCGACGCGCGCTTCCAGCTCGACCGCCTGGTCGCCAGCATGACCAGCGAGGTCAATGCCCAGCAGCAGCTCGGCCTGGACAGCACCGGCGCCGCCGGCAAGGCGCTGTTCACCTCGGCCTGGACAAAGGACGGCGTCGACAGCTACCGCCTGGCCGGCCACGCTGCGCAGGGCAACCAGTCCGCCGCCGCGCCGACGATCAGCACCACCGACCTCAGCCTGCTGGCCGACAGCGACTACGAGCTCCGCGCCGACGCCAATGGCTCGACCTACACGCTCACCCGGCTGGCCGACGGCGTGCAGACGACCGGCGTGCTGGACGGCCAGGCCGTCGACGGCTTCGAGCTGCACATCGGTGCCGTCGCCGCGGCGGCCGGCGACAGCTTCCGCTTCCGGCCCTTCGCCGACGCGGCGCAGGGCCTGCAGCTCGCCATCCGCGAGCCCGGACAGGTGGCCGCCGCCGCACCGCTGACCGCCCGCGCGGCGGCGGGCAACACCGGTTCGGGCACCGTCACTGGCGCAGCCATCACGGCCACGACGGTCATCTCGTCGGCCTGGTCGGTCAAGTTCACCGACAACGACGGCCACTACGAGATCAACGGCCAGGCCGCGAGCGACACCTGGACCAGCAGCAGGCCCATCAGCTACCAGGGCATGGCGCTCAGCCTGACCGGCACGCCCCGCATGGGCGACACCTTCGACGTCACGCCGACGCGCAACTTCGCGTCGAGCAACGGCAACGCCCTGGCCATGGTGAGCCTGGGCACCCGCCCGGTGCTGGACGGCGCCAACCTGGCCGATGCCTACGCCAGCGTCCTGTCCGACGTCGGCGTGCGGGTGCAGAGCGCCAGGTCCAGCGCCGACGTGTCCGAGGCGGTGGCCGGCCAGACCCGCCAGAACCTGAGCAGCCAGACCGGCGTGAACCTGGACGAGGAAGCCGCCCGGCTGATCCAGTACCAGCAGAGCTACCAGGCCGCAGCCAAGATCCTGCAGGTGGCGCAGAAGATCTTCGACACCGTGCTGGGCATCGCCAACGGCTGATGGCCAGGCGGGGCAGCCGCAGTGCATGCCCACCGAACCCACGCCCACCCAAGCCACGCGCATCGACACCCGACGAGGCCCGACCATGAGAATCGCCAGCTACACCAGCAACCAGGGCAGCGTGTCGACCCTGCAGCAGCGCCAGCAGGCGCTGCAGGAGGCGCAGGAGCAGATGACCAGCGGCAAGCGCATCGCCCGGCCCAGCGACGACCCGGCCGGCATCGCCACGGCCGAACGCGCGCTCAACGCCCAGAAGCGCACCGAAAGCGCGCAGCGCGCCCTGGCGGCCAGCCGCAATGCCATGACGCTGTCGGAGACGTCCATCGGCCAGGCGATCGACCTGGCTCAAGGCGTGCGCGAGAGCCTGATGAATGCCGGCAACGCCAGCTACTCGGCCGCCGAACGTGGCCTGCTGGCCCAGCAGCTGCGCCAGCTGCGCAGCCAGCTGCTGTCGGTGGCCAACCAGAGCGACGGCGCGACCGGCTTCGTCTTCGGCGGCCAGGGGGCGACCACCCAGCCCTTCAACGACACGGCCGACGGCGTCGTCGCCGGCACCACCGGCGGCGTGTCCAATGCCTCGCCCAGCGAGAACATGCCGCTCAGTGTGGACGGCGCGGCCGTGTGGCTGCACGCACGCAGCGGCAACGGCGTGTTCGTCACCAGTGCCGGCGATGTCGACGGCGACGCCACCCGCAACCTGGGCAGCGGCTGGATCAACGCCGGCCAGGTGAACGATCCGTCCAGGTACACCGGCCAGGACTACCAGCTGATCGTCGGCGAGACCGCCGGCAAGCCCAGCTACACCATCACCCAGCTGCCCGGTACCGTGCTGGCCAAGGATCAGCCCTTCCAGAGCGGCAAGGCCATCACCGAGGTCCCCGGCATCAGCTTCACCATCTCCGGCACGCCGGCAACGGGCGACAGCTTCATGATCAAGCCCTCCACGCCCGACCTGGATGTCTTCGGTGCCATCGACCGGGTGCTGGACACCCTGGGCAACGCCAACGCCGGCAACAGCCAGGTCATGCAGGCGGTGAATTCCGGCCTGCGTGACGTCGACCAGGTGATGAGCAACTTCCAGTCCGCCCGTGCCGTGGCCGGCGAGGCGCTCAACCACCTGGACGGCATGGAAAGCCGCAACAGCGCGGCTATCCTGTCTGCCCAGACGACACGCTCCAATGCCGAGGATCTGGACATGGTCAAGGCCGTGTCCGAATTCACGAACAAGCAGACCAGCTACCAGGCAGCGCTGCAGTCCTACACCATGGTGCAGAAGCTGTCCCTGTTCAACTACATCAATACCTGACGCCGCACGCGGCCTCCACATGGACTACCACATCCTCGGGCAGGTGGCGCTGAGCTACTGCCCCATCATCGATCGCAACCGCCACGTCATGGCCACGCGCCTGACGGTCTTTCCGCTCAACCCCGGCGACCACCCCGACGCGGCGGAGCTGCTGCAGGCGGTCGAGCAGGTCTGGCCGGCCGACGGTGCGCAGGTCGTGCTGTCGGTGCGCAGCGAGGCCCTGCTGGGCGAGCTGCTGGGCGTGCAGCTGCAGCCCAACCTCATGATCGAGGTGCCCAAGTTCATGGCGGCCGACCCGGCCCACGGCCCGGCCATCCAGGCCCTGGCTGCGGCGGGCAACACCCTGCTGCTGAGCGGGCGGCCCGACCAGCCGCTGCCGGCCGACCTGGTCGGCTGCTTCAGGCACGCCATCGTCGATCTGGCCGACGAACGCCGCACCGGCCCGGCGCCGGCGGCGGCGCAGCGGCGCGTGTCCTTCATGCAGGACGGCGTGCGCAGCGTGGCCGAGATGGAACAGGCCTTCGAGCGTGGCGCGGTGGCCGTGCTGGGCTGGCCGATCGACGAGGTGGTGCAAAGGCAGCAGCACCGCAGCGGCTCGCGCCCCGACCTGCAGGCCACGCTGCAGCTCATCAACCAGGTCGACTGCGAGGAGCCGCTGGACAAGCTGGAGGCCACCCTCAAGCGCGACCCGGCGCTGGCCTACAAGCTGCTGCGCTACATCAACTCGCCGCTGTTCGGGCTGCGCGTGGAGGTGAGTTCCTTCAGCCATGCCGTGATGCTGCTGGGCTACCAGCGCCTCAAGCGCTGGCTGGCGCTGCTGCTGGTCACCGCCAGCAGCGAACCCAACCTGCGCCCGGTCATGTACGCCGCAGTGCGCCGCGGCCTGCTGATGGAGGCGCTCATGCCCGAGGCCGACGAGCAGGTGCGCAGCGAGCTGTTCATCTGCGGCGTGTTCTCGCTGCTCGACCGCATGTTCCAGCAACCCTTCGCCGAGCTGCTCAAGACCGTGCCGGTGCCTGAATCGGTGCACATGGCGCTGGCCGACGATGCCGGGCCCTACGCCCATGTGGTGCACCTGGTGCGCAGCCTGGAAGGTGGTGCCGGCCTGACCGTGCAGGACGCCGCCGAGGCGGCCATGCTCGACATGCGCACGATCAACCGTGCGCTGTTGCAGGCCCTGGCCGGCGCCCTGCAGCTGAGCTGAGCCGAGCGGGTCGCCACAGCGCGACTGACCCGTACACTGCGTCCCCGACGGCGGGTGCCGTGCCCAGGCACACGCACCGCCCGCCGGCTCGAGGTGCGGGCCATGTTGTGCGGCCGCATCGAGCAAGCCCCGCTGCGCGGTACACGATGAGCTCCCTGGCGTCCGCCCCCTATCAGCCACCCTTGCCGGCGCCCCTGCTGGCCCTGCCCACCGGCCTGCTCGACCAGCTGGCCGAACCCCTGCTGGTGTTCGACGCCGGCCTGCGCCTGCAGTACGCCAACCGCGCCGCCCTGCGCAGCCTGCGCGTCGAGGCCGGCATGGGCCTGGCCGACGTCGAGCAGCTGCTCAGCCCGCTGCAGCGCGAGCGGTTGCGCGCCATGCTGGCCAGCCCGCCCACCTCCGACCTGCCGGTCGGCCTGGCGCTGGGTGGCACGCCCGCCTCCGCATCCATGTCTGCAGCCGGCCTGGGCGCCACCGCCCAGCTCTGGCGCATCGACGCCCGCCACACCGCGATCTTCGTGCCGCAGGACGATGCTGCCCGGCGCGCCGTGGCCGGCGCCGCCGGCGCCCAGCCCGCACCCAGCCAGGTCATGGGCGACGCCGCGCTGCGCCAGCTCCACGGGCTGCTGTGGGCCTCGCCATTCCCGGCCACGCTGCAGGACGAGCAGTTCCGCCTGCTCGACGTCAATCCGGCGTTCGAGCGCCTGGTCGGGCGCAGCCGGGCGCAGCTCGTCGGGCGCGACCCGCTGGAGCTGCTGGAAGCCGCCAGCCAGCTCGCCGCCCTGACCGAACGCGCCCAGCTGGAGCGCCAGGGCGGCAACGGCCAGTGGCCGCTGCCGGCGCAGGTCGACCTGCGGCTGCGCGACCTGGCCGGCAACGGCCGCCAGGCGCGCGCCGTGCGCCAGTACACGCTGACCGAGGACGGCCGGCGCCTGCTGCTCACCCTGATGCAGGACACCTCGGCCGAACACGCCGCGCGCGAGCAGGCCGAGCGCTCGTCGCACGAGCTCGACCAGTGGTTCGACCTCAGCCCGCTCGGCCTGGCGCTGTTCGACGCCAGCGGCCTGGTGCTGCGCGCCAACCAGGCCTTCGAGGCCCTGGTCGGCCAGCCGCTGGTCGAGCTGCGCGGCGCACCACCGGCCGTGCGCGAACTGCTGCGGCTGGACGAGCCTGCCACCGCCACCGCGGCGGCGTCGGGCGCTGCCGCCCAGGCCTGGTCGACCCGGCGTGGCGAGCTGCCCGGCCCGGGCGGCAGCAAGCGCTGGGTGCGTGCCGTGCTGCGCCGCTACGAGGGCCGCGCCGGCCAGCGCCGCACCCTGTGCATGCTGGAGGACCGCAGCGCCGACCAGCAGCTCGACCTGGCCCAGCACCAGCTCGGCGCCCTGGTCGGCAGCGCCGGCGTGGGCATCGTCACCTTCGCCAGCGGCGAGGGCGGCGTGCCGGTCATCCTGTCCACCTCCAACCCGCCACCGGCCGGGCCGGCCACCGGCCCGGCCGCGCGCGCCACGCCGTCGGCCATCGCCGCCGCGCTGGCCGAGGCGGGCGTGCGCGAGCACCGCGCCAG
>JBJOKY010000114.1:0-11571 GCA_046045865.1 Pseudomonadota bacterium
TCGAGGCCACGCTGGAGGCCTGTCACCTGCGCTTCCGCCCCATCATCATGACCTCGCTGGCCTTCATGCTGGGCGTGCTGCCGCTGGCCATCGCCAGTGGCGCGGGCTCGGCCAGCCAGCGCGCCATCGGCACCGGCGTGATGGGCGGAGTGATTGCCGCCACGGTGCTGGCGGTCTTCTTCGTGCCCATCTTCTTCGTGGTGGTGCGCCGGCTCTTCCCGGGCGGCCATGTGGCGCCGCACGGCACGAGCATAGGCTCGGCCGCCACCGACGCCGCCGCTGCCGCCGTGCTCGGCACCAAGGATCACCCATGAGCCGCGCCCTGCCACCCCGTCGAGCGCCCGTCCGTGGCGCCCTGGCCGCCAGCCTGCTGGTTGCCACCCTGGGCCTGGGCGCCTGCCACAGCATGGCGCCCAGCTACCAGCGCCCGGCCGCGCCTGTGCCGGCAGCCCTGCCCTGGCCGGCGGCGGCCAGCGCGCCGGCCGCTGCTGCTGCTGCCGCTGGCGCGTCCGCCCCGGCCGGTTCCCCCGAGGCCACGGCGCCCGGGCAGGTCGGCTGGAGCTGGCGCGCCTTCGTGCGCCAGCCGCGCCAGGCGAAGCTGGTCGAGCTGGCGCTGGCCAACAACCGCGACCTGCGCAGCGCGGTGCTGGCGGTCGAGCGCGCGCGCGCCCTGCTGGACGTCAGCAGCGCCGACCGCCTGCCCACGCTGGGCGCGGGCCTGGGCGCGTCGCGCGCGCCCTCGCCCGTCAATGGCAAGCAGACCAGCACCTACACCGCCGGCCTGCAGGTCAGCGCCTGGGAGGTCGACGTCTTCGGCCGCATCGCCAGCCAGAACGACGCCGCCCAGGCGCAGTGGATGGCGACCGAGGCCGCACGCGGCAGCGCCGAGCTCAGCCTGGCCGCGGCGCTGCTGGCGGTCGACCTGAACCTGGCGGCCGACGCCCGGCAACTCGCCATCGCCGAACGCAGCCTGGCCAGCCGGCGCGACACGCTCAGGCTCACCCAGCTGCGCGAGCGGGTGGGCGCGGCCTCGGTGCTGGAGCTGCAGGCGGCGCACAGCCTGGTTGCCCAGGCCGAGGTGGCCCAGGTGCAGGCGGCGCGCCAGCGCCAGCTCGACCTCAACGCCCTGCACCTGCTGGCCGGCGCCGTGGTGCCGGCCGAGCTGCTGCCGCCGGCGCCCGAGCCCCTGCCCATGGCGGTGCCGCCCGGCCCGGCCGGGCCGGGCGCGATGCCTGCGGCAACGGCCGCAGCAACCGTGGCCGCCGCGGCCGCTGCGGCCGACGATGTCGCCTGGACACAGGCCTTTGCCGAGGTGCCGGCCGGGCTGGGCTCGGACGTGCTGCTGCAGCGCCCCGACGTGCTGCAGGCCGAGCACCTGCTCGTTGCGGCCACGGCCAACATCGGCGCGGCACGCGCCGCCTTCTGGCCGCGCATCACGCTCACCGGCAGCGCCGGTCTGGCCAGCGGCCAGCTGGGCAACCTGCTGCAGGCGGGCAGCTTCGGCTGGTCGATCGCCGGCCAGGCGCTGGCCACGGTGTTCGACAGCGGCCGCAACAGCGCCAACCTGAAGGTCGGCGAGGTGAACCGCGAGCTTGCCGTGGCAGCCTACGAGAAGGCGCTGCAGTCGGCCTTCCGCGAGACGGCCGATGCCCTGGCCGGCCTGCAGAGCTGGCGCGAGCAGGTCGCGGCCCAGTTGCGCCTGCGCGACGCCAGCGCCGACACCGTGCGCCTGACCGAACTGCGCCACAGCCGCGGCGCGGCCAGCGAGCTCGAGCGCCTGGATGCCCAGCGCAGCCTGCTGGCGGCCGAGCAGGCGCTGGTCGCGACCCGGCTGGCCGAGGCGCAGAACCGCGTCGCGCTGTTCAAGGCGCTGGGCCGGTGAACGCGCCGGCACCCGGTGCGCCGGTGGGGGGCAGCCGGGCGCGGCCGCGTGTGCGGCTGCGCGCGCCGACCGAGGCGGACGAGGACGAGTTCGTCGCCGCCGTGCGACGCAGCCGGGCGCTGCACCGCCCCTGGGTCAGCCCCCCGGCCACGGCGCTGGCCTTCCGCCAGTACCTGGATCGTCAGCACGACGCCGGCTTTCGCGCCTACGTCGTGTGTGAACACCTGGCCGGCGGGCCCGATGAACGCCTGGCCGGCGTGTTCAACCTCAGCCAGATCGTGCTGGGCGGCTTCTGCAGCGCCTACCTGGGCTACTACGCCTTTGCCGGCTGCGCGGGCCGCGGCCTGATGCACGCCGGCCTGCAGCAGGTGCTGCGGCTGGCCTTCGGGCCGCTCGGCCTGCACCGGGTCGAGGCCAACATCCAGCCCGCCAACCTGCCCTCCATCGCGCTGGTGCGGTCCTGCGGGTTTGCGCTCGAAGGGTATTCGCCGCGCTACCTCAAGATAGGCGGACGCTGGCGCGACCACGAGCGCTGGGCCTGCCTGGCCGACCGGCGCTGAGCTGCGTTGCCGGCGCGGCACACGGGTGGCGGCCGGCCAGCCGCCTGTTCCGGGGGGCGCCGCGGCGCGGGCTGGCCTGCGCGTGTTTCCGCCACGCGCAGGCGACGCGCATGCGCCACAAGGGCATCCGCCCGGCCCCTAGACTGACTTGATGCTGACCCTCATGGACACACGCGACGGCCTGCCCCTGCATCTCCTCCACCACCGCCAGCACGGCGCGGCGGGCACGGTGCTGCTGGTGCAC
Source organism: Pseudomonadota bacterium (assembly GCA_046045865.1). GTDB lineage: Bacteria > Pseudomonadota > Gammaproteobacteria > Burkholderiales > Burkholderiaceae_C > Sphaerotilus. The sequence goes on from JBJOKY010000114.1 coordinate 2,687, forward strand.
GGCCTGGGCGAGCACCAGGGGCGCTACCTGCACGTGGTGCGCCGCCTGCTGGACGCCGGCTGGGCCGTGAGCAGCTACGACCAGCGCGGCCACGGCCGCAGCGGCGGGGCACGCGGCGCCATCGCCGCCGACGACGACCTGCTGGCCGACCTGGGCGGCGTGATCGACGTGCTGCGCACCACCCAGCCCGCACCCCTGGTGCTGCTGGGGCACAGCCTGGGTGGTCTGGTGGCGGCGCGCTTCGTGGCCGAGGCCGTGCTGCCCGCCGACCTGCGCCGGCCCTGGAGCCGCGAGGTCGACGCGCTGGCGCTGTCGTCGCCTGCGCTCGACCCGGGGCTGGGCGCGGTGCAGAAGATGCTGGTCTCGACCCTGCCGCGCCTGCTGCCCGACCTGGCGGTGGGCAACGGCCTGAAGCCCGAGTGGATATCGCGCGACCCGGCGGTGGTGCGTGCCTACACGGCCGACCCGCTGGTGCACGACCGCATCAACGCCAGGCTGGCGCGTTTCATCGCCCGCGCCGGCCGCCAGGTGCTGCGCGCCGCGCCGCACTGGCAGGTGCCCACGCTGCTGATGTGGTCGGGCATAGACCGCTGCGTCGCGCCGCAGGGCAGCGCGGCCTTTGCCGCGGCTGCGCCGGGCGGGCGGGTGCGCGCCCAGCCCTGGCAGGCGCTGGCGCACGAGATCTTCAACGAGCCCGAGCGCGGCCAGGTGCTCGACGCCCTGGTCGGCTGGCTGGGCGGGCTGCCGCGCTGAGCCGGGTGGCGCGGCAGATCGCTGCCGCTGCCGCACGAACGGGCCGGGTGGATCAGCCGCCGCTACGCGCCTGGTCCTGCGCCTGGATGAAGGCGCGGCGGAATTGCATCGGCGCCGAGATGCCCGCCACCGGCGCCTGCGGGTTGCCCGCGCCGCCGATGACGAGGGTGCCGAAGTTGAACAGCCGGCCCAGGATCTCCTGGTCGACCTGGATGCTCTCGACCTTGTTGATGTTGATCTCCACCGTGCTGCGGCGGATGAAGCCGGTCTTGACGATGACGCGCTTGGACGTGACCGCCAGCTCGGTCGTCTTGTAGCGCACCCAGGCCTGGATGAGGAAGATCAGCCCGAGGCCGAACACCGGCAGCAGCAGCACGCCCAGCGCCAGCAGATGCGCCAGCGACCACAGGCTGATGTGGCCCACGTGCACGATGTGTTCGCCCTTGACGAGGGCACCTTCGACGTAACTGGCCATGGGACGGATGCGTGGCCGCAGCAGGAGTGGCAGGGGCGGCCAGTGTAGAGGTGCCGCCGTGCCGTGCCAGGCGGCGGTGGCCCGCGGCGGGCAGGCTCAGGGTGCCTTCATGCCGATCAGCCAGGGCCGCACGTGCACCTCCAGCAGGCCGCTTTGCACCGCCGGGTCGGCGTGGGCGTAGGCGGTGATCTCGTCGGCGCCCACACCCTCGGCCGGGACCATCATGCCGCCGCCCTCGGCGTCCAGGTGCGGGCCGCCCAGGGCGAGCTTGCCGCTGGCCAGCCAGCTGCGGTAGTGCTCGACATGGGCCTGCAGCCCTTCCTGCTCGAACATGCTGCGCCCCGGCACCCAGTTGCGCCCGGGCGAGTGGAAGATGACGTGGCGGATGTCCTTCATGGCGGGCCTTGTGGTGCTGTCCAGGGGCGTGCCCCGGGCCGGGTCGGTGGCAAGTATCCGCCTGCGGCCGGCCCCGTGGGGCTCGTCCTATCATGGCCGCCCGCCCGACCGACCGACCGGAGCCCCCCGCATGAACGCACCTCTCGCCCCGGCGCAGCTGCGCCGTCCCGATGCCGCCGAACTCGGCCGGTTTGCCGAGCAGGCCTGGACCGGGCGCCTGCTGCCCGAACTGGTCGACTACATCGCCATCCCGGCCAGGAGCCCCATGTTCGACGCCGGCTGGGTGACCAGCGGCCACATCGAGCAGGTGGTGCAGCGCGCCGCGCGCTGGGTCGAAGGCCGCGGCGTGGCCGGCCTGACGCTCGAGGTCGTGCGCCTGACCGACGCCCAGGGCCGGCCGCGCACGCCGGTGATCTTCTTCGAGGTGGCGGCCACCCGGCCCGCGCCGGTGGACGGCGGCACGGCGCCCACCGTGCTGGTCTACGGCCACCTGGACAAGCAGCCCGAGTTCGACGGCTGGCGCCGCGACCTCGGCCCCTGGACGCCGGTGCTCAAGGACGGCCTGCTCTACGGCCGCGGCGGCGCCGACGACGGTTATGCGATCTACGCCGCCATCAGCGCGGTCGAGTCGCTCAAGGCCCAGGGCATCACCCACCCGCGCATCGTCGGCCTGATCGAGACCTGCGAGGAAAGCGGCTCGCCCGACCTGCCCGCCTACCTGGACGCCCTGCGTGCGCGCCTGGGCGACGTCGGTCTGGTCGTGTGCCTGGATTCGGGCGCCGGCAACTACGACCAGCTCTGGCTCACCACCTCGCTGCGCGGCAACGTGACCGGCACGCTCAAGGTCGAGATCCTCACCGAGGGCATCCACTCGGGCGACGCCAGCGGCCTGGTGCCGTCGAGCTTCCGCATCCTGCGCCACGTGCTCGACCGGCTGGAGGACAGCGCCACCGGCCGGCTGCTGCCCACCGGCCTGCACTGCGAGATTCCGGCCGAGCGCGTGGCGCAGGCGCGCGCCACCGCCGCCATCCTGGGCGACGAGGTCACGAAACGCTACCCCTGGAGCTGCGGCCTGGACGGCGGCCTGGCCCTGCCCGTCACCAGCGACCACACCCAGGCCCTGCTCAACCGCACCTGGCGCCCGACGCTGAGCGTGACCGGCGTGGACGGTCTGCCGGCCATCACCAACGCCGGCAACGTGCTGCGGCCCTACACCGCCTTCAAGCTCTCGCTGCGCCTGCCGCCGCTGGTGGACGGCCCGGCCGCGGCGCGGGAGCTCAAGCGCCTGCTGGAGGACAACGCGCCCTACAACGCGCGTGTCACCTTCCAGCCCGACGGCCGCGCCGGTGCCGAGGGCGCGACCGGCTGGAACGCGCCCAGCCTGGCGCCCTGGCTGGAACAGGCGCTCGACGCAGCCTCGCAGGCCCACTGGGGCGCGCCGCTGGGCTACATCGGCCAGGGCGGCACCATCCCGCTGATGAACATGCTGGAGCAGGGCTTCCCCAGGGCCCAGATGATGGTCTGCGGTGTGCTGGGCCCCAAGAGCAACGCCCACGGGCCCAACGAGTTCCTGCACGTGGGCTACGGCACGCGGCTCACGGCCGCGGTGGCACAGGTGATCGCGGCCTGCCCGTGAGCTGGGGCGCCGGCGCTGTGCCGGCGCGGCCACCGGTTCAGGGCCGCGCGACGAGCCGGGCGAGATAGCCCGCCGTGGCTACACGCGCCTTCGGCAGCTTGATCGACGTGGTTCGCGGGCACGGCGCCGGCCAACTCACCGCGGCGCCGCCAGCCACTGGTTCACGACGGTCGCGCTGGCGCGCGAGGCGACCACCTGCACGAACTTCAGGAAGTCGACGTGGGCGCTGTCGTCGGCACGGTCCGACACGGTGCGCAGCACGGCGAAAGTCAGGCCCAGGTCGTGGCAGACCTGGGCCAGGGCGGCGCCTTCCATCTCGACGGCTAGGGCGTCGGGCAGGCGCTGGCGCAGGGCGTGGCTGGCATCGGCGCTGCTGACGAAGACGTCGCCGCTCACGATCAGGCCCTGGTGCAGGCGCGGCGTGTGCGGGCCGATCAGGCCGGCGGCTTGGGCGCCCAGGTGGCGCGGCACGTCGGCCAGCAGGGCACGGGCGGCGTCGGCCAGCCGGGCGGTCAGCGCAGCGTCGGTGGCAAAGCGGCTCTTGCCGGTGAGTGGCACCTCGTGGCGCGGAAAGAGCGGGCTGGCGTCCATGTCGTGCTGCAGCAATTCGGTGGCGATGACGACGTCGCCCACGTGCACGTCGGCATGCAGGCCGCCGGCCACGCCGGTGAAGACCAGCTGCTCGACACCGTAGCGTTCGGCCAGCAGGGCCGCGGTGGCCGCGGCCGCGACCTTGCCGATGCCGCACAGCACCATCACGACGGGTTCGCCGTGCAGCTGGCTGAAGTGGAAGCGCCGGCCGGCGTGCTGCTCGATGTGGTCGTGGGCGACGCCAGCGAGCAGGGCGTCGAGCTCCTGCTTCATGGCGGCGACGATGGCGGTGCGGGCGTGGGGGCGGCGTGTGCTCATGCCCTGCAGCCTACCCGAGCCGCTGCGCTGCTGACGGCGTGGTCGCCGGGCGTCAGCGCAGGAAGCCCAGCGCGCGTGCCACCATCTGCGCAGCGGCGGCGCCGCGCTGCTCGTGCACGGTGTCGATGAAGCGGCGCGCGACTTCGGTGAGTTCGGCCAGGCCGCTGGCCTTCTCGATGTCGAGCGAGAAGCGGTAGCCCTTGAACAGGCCGAGCTGCTCGCGGATCAGGCCGTTCAGGCTGTCGTACATCTCGCTGTAGCTCAGCGAGCTGCCGGTGTCGATCTCGTCCGCGTCGACGGTGTCGGGCACGATCTCGATCAGCCCGCTCTGCAGCAGCGCGATCAGATCCCCCTCATTGGCTCCCAGCAGCATGTTGAGCCAGTGATGGGCCGGCTGCGATGGCTCGATGATGAGCAGCAGGTTGCGGGCCGTGCGTGACAGCGCGAGCGAGCGTTCGCGTATCTCGGCCCGGCCGGCGACTGTCTTGCGGTAGCTGCGCAACATGGGGATGGATCGTCGTCGGAGTAAAGGTGTGCCTTCGCGGCTTGCCAGGGCCGCGTCACTTTCCTTGCATCAGGGTGTTTGGGAGCCGGTGCCGCACCAGGGCTGTCCCTGGGTGCGGCGGGCGGTGCCCGCCAGTGCTGTCAGCGCACGTCGCGCAACTCGCGTCGCAGCACCTTGCCCACCGGCGTCTTGGGCAGCTCGATGCGGAACTCGATGGTACGCGGGCGTTTGTAGCCGGTCAGATTCTGCTCGCAATAGGCGCGCACATCAGCTTCGGTCAACGCAGGGTTGCTGCGCACCAGCACGACCTTGACGGCCTCGCCGGTCTTGGCATCGGGCACACCCACGGCAGCGCATTCGAGCACGCCGGGCATCTGCGTCAGCACGTCCTCGATCTCGTTCGGGTAGACGTTGAAACCCGACACCAGGATCATGTCCTTCTTGCGGTCGACGATGCGGAAGTAGCCGCGCTCGTCGACCACGCCGATGTCGCCGCTGCGGAACCAGCCGCCCGGCAGCATGACCTTGGCGGTCTCGTCGGGGCGCTGCCAGTAGCCGGCCATGACCTGCGGGCCGCGGATGGCGATCTCGCCGCTCTGGCCGGGCGCCACCTCGTGGCCGGCGTCGTCAAGCAGCGCCAGTTCGGTGTTGGGCAGGGGCAGGCCGATGGAGCCGCTGAACGCCGTGCTGTCGGCAGGGTTGCAGCTGGCACTGGGCGAGGTCTCGGACAGGCCGTAGCCCTCGCAGATGGGGCAGCGCGTCTTGTCCAGCCAGAGCTTGGCCGTGGCCTGCTGCACCGCCATGCCGCCGCCCACCGAGATGACCAGGCTGCTCCAGTCGACCGTGCTGAACTGCGGGTGGTGCGCGATGGCGTGGAACAGCGTGTTGACGGCCGGAAAGCTGTGGAACACCTGGCCGGCGAGCTCCTTGAACAGCGCCGGCAGGTCGCGCGGGTTGGGGATGAGGATGTTGCACGCGCCCATGCGCATGCCCAGCATCATGTTGGTGTTGAAGCCGAAGATGTGATAAAGCGGCAGGGCGCAGACCTGCACCATCTGCTCGCCCTGGGGGATCTTCTTCAGCGCCGGCTGGAACCAGGCCTCGGACTGCAGCACGTTGGCCACCAGGTTGCGGTGCAGCAGCACCGCGCCCTTGCTCACCCCCGTGGTGCCGCCGGTGTACTGCAGCACGGCGATGTCGTCCGGCCCGGGCTGGGCCTGCTTGTAGCTGCGCTGGCGGCCGTCGGCCAGGGCGTCGTTGTAGGCCAGGGCGCCGGGCAGCTCGAAGGCCGGCACCAGCTTCTTCACCTTGCGCACGACTAAGTTGACGATGGCGCCCTTGACCGGCCCGAGCATGTCGCCCAGCGTGCACAGCACGGTGGCCTGCAGCTGCGGCAGGTGGCTGCGCACCTGGGCCAGGGTGTGGGCGAAGTTCTCGAGGATGAAGATGGCGCGGGCGCCGGAATCCTTCAGCTGGTGTTCGAGTTCGCGCGGCGTGTACAGCGGGTTGACGTTGACCACCACGAAGCCGGCGCGCAGGATGGCCGCCACCGCCACCGGGTACTGCGGCACGTTGGGCAGCATGATGGCCACGCGGTCGCCGCGTTCCAGGCCCTGCGCCTGCAGCCATGCGGCCAGGGCGCGCGACTGCTGCTCGATCAGCTCGTAGCGGTAGGCCTTGCCCATGTAGCGGTAGGCCGTGCGGTCACGGTAGGTGCTGAAGCTCTCGTCGATCAGGGCGACCAGCGAGGCATACCGCGCCACATCGATCTGCGCGGGTACACCAGCCGGGTACTGCTTGAGCCAATTCTTCTCCATCCGCGTCTACTCCAGTGCCAGGCCATTGTGTGCGAGTTCTTCGGCCTCAAGCATCGGGGGATTCGATAGCGCGGCGTCGCCCTGGTCACGCGCCCGGGACGCGGTGCGCGTGTGGCTCGGACCGCCGTCCGCAGGGGCGAACGAACGGTCCGCGCGAGCAGCTCAGGCCTTCAGCGCGCCCAGCACCTCGTCCAGCATCTTCTTGGCGTCACCGAACAGCATGCGGTTGTTGTCCTTGTAGAACAGCGGGTTATCCACGCCGGCATAGCCGCTGGCCATGCTGCGCTTCATCACGATGCTGGTCCTGGCCTTCCACACCTCCAGCACCGGCATGCCGGCGATGGGGCTGCCGGGGTCGTCCTGGGCCGCGGGGTTCACGATGTCGTTGGCGCCGATGACCATGGTGACGTCCGTGCTCGGGAAGTCGTCGTTGATCTCGTCCATCTCCATCACGATGTCGTAGGGCACCTTGGCCTCGGCCAGCAGCACGTTCATGTGGCCCGGCATGCGCCCGGCCACCGGGTGGATGCCGAAGCGCACGTTCACGCCCTTCTCGCGCAGCAGCCTGGTGATCTCGTAGACCGTGTGCTGGGCCTGCGCCACCGCCATGCCGTAGCCCGGCACGATGATGACGTTCTTGGCCTCGCGCAGCAGCTCGGCCGTCTCGGCGGCCTGGATGGGCGAGACCTCGCCCTGCGGCTCGGCGGCTGCGCCACCGGCGGCCTTGGGTGCGGGGGCGCCGCCACCGAAGCCACCCGCGATCACGCTGATGAAGTTGCGGTTCATGGCCCGGCACATGATGTAGCTCAGGATGGCGCCCGACGAACCCACCAGCGCGCCCACCACGATGAGCAGGTCGTTGCTGAGCATGAAGCCCGTGGCCGCCGCGGCCCAGCCCGAGTAGCTGTTGAGCATCGAGACCACGACCGGCATGTCGGCGCCGCCGATGGCCATCACCATGTGGATGCCGAACAGCAGCGAGACGACGGTCATCACCAGCAGCGGCGTCATGCCGGCATCGATGTCATGGGCGTTGACGAAAGCGCGGCCGAAATACACCACCACCAGCAGGCCCGCCAGGTTGAGCCAGTGGCGCGCCGGCAGCAGCAGCGGCTTGCCGCCGATCTTGCCGCTGAGCTTGCCGAAGGCGATGAGCGAGCCCGAGAAGGTGACCGCACCGATGAGGATGCCGATGTAGATCTCGACCTCGTGGATGGCCTTCTCGGCGCCGCTGAACTGCACCGAGGTGTCGACATAGCTGGCAAAGCCCACCAGGCAGGCCGCCAGGCCGACCAGGCTGTGCATCAGCGCGACGAGCTCGGGCATCTGCGTCATCTGCACCTTCTTCGCCGCGAACAGGCCGATGCTGCCGCCCACCACCAGGGCGAGCACGATGTAGGCATAGCCGCTGGCGCCCACGCGCGGGCCCAGCACGGTGGCGAGCACGGCGATGGCCATGCCGATGATGCCGAAGAGGTTGCCGCGCCGTGCCGTTTCAGGGTTGGCCAGGCCGCCCAGGCTGAGGATGAAGAGGATGGTGGCGCCGATGTAGGAGACGGTAGCCAGGCTGGAAGTCATGGGATGGGGTCTCCGACGGTCACTTGCGGAACATCGCCAGCATGCGACGCGTCACCGCGAAGCCGCCGAACATGTTGATGGCGGTGAGCACCAGGGCCACCACCGCCAGGCCCAGGATCAGGCCCGAGGGGCGCCCCGCGGCGCTGTCACCGCTCAGCGGCGGCGCCACCTGCACCAGCGCACCGATGGCGATGATGGAGCTGATGGCGTTGGTCACGCTCATGAGCGGCGTGTGCAGCGAGGGCGTCACGTTCCACACCACCATGTAGCCCACGAAGCAGGCCAGCACGAAGACGGTGAAGTGTGCCAGGAAGCTCGCCGGCGCATACAGGCCCACCAGCGCGAACAGCAGCGCGCCGACGCCGAAGGTGATGGCCAGGCTCCTGGCCGACATGGGCTCGCCACCGCCGCCATGGCCGTGGCTGCCCTTGGCCGCGGGTGCTGCCGCCGGCTTGGCCGCCGGCTTGGGCGCGGCCGCGGGCATCTTGATGGGCGGGGCGGGCCAGGTGAGCTCGCCGGCCTTCACCACCGTGAGGCCTCGGATGGCGTCGTCCTCGAAGTTGACGTTGATCTGCCCGTCCTTGGTCTTGCACAGCTCCTCGGTCAGGCGCAGCAGGTTGTTCGAATACAGCGTCGAGGACTGCTTGGCCAGGCGGCTGGCCAGGTCGGTGTAGCCCACGATGGTCACGCCATGCTTCACCACGGCCTGGCCGGGCTCGGTCAGCTCGCAGTTGCCGCCCCGCTCGGCCGCCATGTCGACGATGACGCTGCCGGGCTTCATGCTGCGCACCATCTCGGCGGTGATGAGGCGCGGCG
>JBJOKY010000115.1:0-11555 GCA_046045865.1 Pseudomonadota bacterium
GGTGATGCGGTTGTCGTTCTTGGTGGCCCAGCGCGCCACGCCGTCCTTCTCGGCGTCGATGCGCATGCTGCGGAACTTGATGCACATGAAGCCGCGGCCGCGCATGCCGACACGCTCCTGCTTGTACAGCACGGGACCGGGACCTTCGAGCTTGATGGCCAGGGCGGTGAGCAGCATGACCGGCGAGGCCAGCAGCAGCAGCGTGCCCGACGAGGCGATGTCGAATGCCCGCTTGGACAGCTCGCGCAGGCGGCCCTGCACGAAGCCGTGGCCGTAGACCAGCCAGCTGGCCTTGAGGCTGTCCAGCGGCACTTCGGCCTTGGCGTGTTCGTAGAAGCCTGCCAGGTCCATGATGCGCACGCCGCTGATGCGGCAGTTCAGCAGGTCGGCCATGGGCACGCCACCGCCGCGCTGCTCGCGTACTGCCACGATGATCTCGTCCACGCGGTGCTGGCGCACCAGTTTCAGCATGTCGGCGCCGTAGGGGAAAACGGGGGGCTGGGGTACGCCGACCAGGGCGGTGCTGGTCTCGGTGGTCGGGAAGAAGCCGGCCACCTCGTAGCCGGCCCACTGGCCGCCCGAGCGCAGGTCGCTCCAGACCTGCTGGGCGTCGCTGCCGGTGCCCACGATGAGCACGCGCCGCGTGCCGACGACCTGGCGCACCATCCAGGCCACGCCGCGGTACAGCAACAGGCCGCTGAGCACGTAGGCCAGCGACATGCCGACCAGTTGGCTGGGCGTGCCGTCGTAATCGGTCTGCTTGACGATGAGGTAGGTCAGGTAGCCACCCAGCAGCGAGGCGAAGCCGGCGCGCAGGATGGTGTTGACCAGCCCCAGGTTTCTGTGCCGGTACAGGCCGACGAAGGAATAGAGCAGGGCCACGCTGAGTGCGAACGAGGCCGCCGGCAGCAGGATGTTGAAGCTGGTCAGCTCGGCCACCACGGCCTGGCTGCCTTGTTCGTTGCACAAGGTGGCCGCCGCTGCAAGCACGGCGACAAAACACAGTAGACCGTCAACCAGCAATTCCGAGAAATTGGTCACGGAGCTGCGGGAGGGAAAAGCGCGGAACATGTATTGACTTCCCTTGATGCCTTGAGGAACTCGTGGATCACGTCAACCGCGGCCTGCCTGCCGGCGCCTCTGGCGAGACGCGGCAGGTCGAGTTGCGGATGGGCGTGCGGAGTAGTTTCTCCATTGCGGACATTGTCTGCCGCTAAGGTGCACCCAAATGCCTTGTGCCTATCCGCCACAGTGCTGCGAGGACTAGTCAGGGGAGATATTGCTCACTTCACGGGCTGTTTGCGGATCAGGCCAATCCGGCGTGCCGGCGGCGGGTCCGGGTGCGACTTAATTGCAGTTAATTCTGCCGTCGACGATGCACGCCGGCCGTGCATCGGAATGTGTCGCGCACAGCCCTGTCCTGTCACACCACATCCAGGTGGCCAAGGGATGTGGAAAATGAAAATACCTGCAGCGGCGCCTGAACGCCGGTGCAGGTATCTGTTGCAGTCGGTGTGATCTGGATCAGGTGCTCAGCATTTAAGTCCCACGTGCAGCGCGACCACTCCTGCGCTCAGATTGTGGACGTCGACGTGCGCAAATCCACAGGTTTTCATCATGGCTTTCAGTTCAGCCTGCGGTGGATGCATGCGGATGGATTCGGCGAGATAGCGATAACTCTCTGAATCCCCTGCCAGCACCTTGCCCAGGCGCGGCAGGATGTTGAAGGAATACCAGTCGTAGATTTTTTCCAACGGTTTGGCGACACGCGAAAATTCGAGCACGAGCAGTCGTCCACCGGGTTTGAGGACACGCAGCATCTCGCCCAGGGCGATGTCCTTGCGGGTCATGTTGCGTAATCCGAACGCGACGCTGACGATATCGAAGCGGGCATCCGGAAATGGCAGTTTCTCCGCGTCGCACAACACGCTGGGCGTGACGATGCCTTCGTCTAGCAGCCGGTCGCGGCCCACGCGCAGCATGGCCTCGTTGATGTCGGTGTGGACCACGCAGCCGGTCGGGCCGACCTTCCTGTGGAAGGCGCGCGTGAGGTCGCCGGTGCCGGCGGCGATGTCGAGCACCTGCTGGCCGGGCCGGGCGCCCGACACGGCGATGGTGTAGGCCTTCCAGACACGGTGCATGCCCATGGACATGGCGTCGTTCATGACGTCGTAGCGCCGCGCGACCGAATCGAACACACCGCGCACGAGCTCGGCCTTGCGGGTTTCCTCGACGGTCTTGAAGCCGAAATGGGTGGTGTCGCTCATGGGGTGATGCTCGGTCGGGGCTCAGTGCGAGCCGCAGGCGTGGCCGCCGGCGGCGGGCATGGGGCGGTCGCGGTCGACGCCGGCGGTGGCCAGGGCGGCCTCGTAGTCGCGCCAGTAGCGGTCCTGCTCGCGTCCCAGGTCGTGGAGTTGCTGCCAGGTGTAGATGCCGGTCTCGTGGCCGTCGCTGAAGATGGGCTTGATGCCGTAGGCGCCCACCGGCTCGACCTCGACGATGGTGACGTCGCGCTTGCCGGTCTGCAGCACCTCCTGGCCCGGCCCGTGGCCGCGCACCTCGGCCGAGGGTGAGTACACGCGCATCAGCTCGAAGGGCAGGCGGAAGCGGCTGCCATCGCTGAAGGCGACTTCAAGCACGCGTGACTGCTGGTGGACGGTCAGTTCGGTCGGGGCGGGGCTGGACATGGGCTGGACTCGGGCAGTTCGGCGCCAGGCGCCGCGAGCACGCAGTTTAAGCAGCCGGCTGCCCTGCCGCGCGCGGCGCGGCGAGCGACCTTGATCGGGCCGGGATGGCGCCGCCGGTGCGCGGGCGCGCTGCGGCGTTCAGCGGTCCAGGTGGCAGGCCACGGCGTGGCCGTCGCCGACAGCGCGCAGCAGCGGTGCCTCGCTGCGGCAGCGTGCCTGGGCGTGCGGACAGCGGGTGTGGAAATGGCAGCCGGCGGGCGGGTTGAGCGGGCTGGGCACGTCGCCCTGCAGCATGATGCGCTTGCTCTTGCGCTCGTGCGCCACGGTCGGGTCGGGGATGGGCACGGCCGACAGCAGCGCCTCGGTGTAGGGATGACGTGGCGTTGCGTACAGGTCGTGCGCGCTGGCGATCTCGACGATGCGGCCCAGATACATCACGGCCACGCGGTCGCTGATGTGCTCCACCACCGACAGGTCGTGGGCGATGAAGATGTAGGTCAGGCCGAGGCGCTCCTGCAGGTCCTCCAGCAGGTTCACGACCTGCGCCTGGATGGAGACGTCGAGGGCCGAGACCGCCTCGTCGCACACGATCAGCTTGGGGTTGACCGCGAGCGCCCGGGCGATGCCGATGCGCTGGCGCTGGCCGCCCGAGAACTCGTGCGGATAGCGCGTGTGATGGTCGGGCGACAGGCCTACCGTGGTCAGCAGCTCGGCGATGCGCGCCTCGTAGGCCGCACGCGTGGGGGCGAGCTGGTGGATGGTCAGCGCCTCGCCGATGATGGCGCCCACGGTCATGCGCGGATTGAGCGAGGCGTAGGGGTCCTGGAAGATGATCTGCATCTCCCGCGCCATGCCGCGCAGCTCGGTCGTGCCCATGGTCGTGACATTGCGGCCATCGAACCAGACCTCGCCCGCGCTGGGCTCGATCAGGCGCAGGATGCAGCGCCCCGTGGTGCTCTTGCCACAGCCCGATTCGCCAACCACGCCCAGCGTCTCGCCGGCCTGCAGGGTGAAGCTCACGCCGTCGACCGCACGTACGCGGCCGACCTCGCGCTGCAGCAGTCCGCCCTTGACCGGGAAGTGCTTGACGAGGTTCTTCACCTCCAGCAGCGGGCGCGTTGTGGCAGATGCTGTTGCAGGGGCCGTCACGGTGATGGGTGATTCATTCATGAAGGAAACATGCCACCTTGTGACCGGGGGCGACCTCGCGCAGTGCCGGCGTGGCGCTGCTGCAGTCGGGTCGGGCGTGGCGGCAGCGCGAGGCGAAGCGGCAGCCCGGCGCCGGCGCGATCAGCTTGGGCACGCTGCCCGGGATGGCCTCGAGCCGCTGCTTGTGTGTGGCGGCCAGGTCGATGCGTGGGATGGAGGCGATCAGCCCGATCGTGTACGGGTGGCGTGGGTGGGCGAACAGCTCGCCCACGGGTGCTTCCTCGACGACCTGGCCTGCGTACATCACGACCACGCGCTGCGCCACCTCGGCCACCACGCCCATGGCGTGGGTGATCAGCATCACGGCCATGCCCAGGCGGCTCTGCAGTTCATTCAGCAGGTCGAGGATCTGGGCCTGGATGGTCACGTCCAGCGCCGTGGTCGGCTCGTCGGCGATCAGCAGCTTGGGGTTGCAGGCCAGGGCGATGGCGATCATCACGCGCTGGCGCATGCCGCCCGAGAACTGGTGCGGATAGTCCCTCACGCGCCGCTCGGGCGTGGGGATGTGAACGAGCTTGAGCATCTCGATCGCGCGGTCCATGGCGGCACGCCGTCCCAGGCCCTCGTGCTCGCGCAGCGACTCGGCGATCTGGTCGCCCACGGTGTAGACCGGGTTCAGGCTCGTCATCGGTTCCTGGAAGATGATGGCGATCTCCTTGGCGCGGATCTTCCTCATCTCCTCGGGCTCAAGCGGCACCAGGTCGCGGCCCTGCCACAGCACCTGGCCGGCGACGATGCACCCGGGCGGCATGTCGATGAGCTTCATCACCGTCTTGGCGGTCACGCTCTTGCCGCAGCCGCTCTCGCCGACCACGCACACGGTCTCGCCGGCGTCGATGTGGATGTCCACGCCGTCGACCGCGTGCAACCAGCCGTCGTCGGTCTTGAAGTGGGTTTTCAGACCCCGGATGTCGAGCAAGGGCATGGTGGTCAGTGGCGTGCGCCAGGTGGACGTGTGCGGCGCATGGCTCAAAGCACCCGGCGCGGATCGAGCGCGTCACGCAGCCCGTCGCCGATGAAGTTGATGGTCAGCACGGTCAGGAAGATGGCGATGCCGGGGAACAGCGCCCAGTGCACCGCCAGGTCCATGTAGTCGCGTCCGTCGTACAGGATGCGGCCCCAGGTCGGCACGTCGGGCGGGAAACCCAGGCCCAGGAAGCTCAGCGTGCTTTCGGCGATGATGGCCGCGGCGATGTCGATGGTGCCGGCCACGATCACCGGCCCCAGGCTGTTGGGCAGGATGTGGCGCAGCACCTGGCGCGAGGTGCTGGCACCCAGGGCGCGCGCGGCCTCGACGAACTCCTTCTCGCGCAGCGAGAAGAATTGCGCACGCACCAGCCGCGCCACGGGCATCCAGCGGAATCCGCCGATCACCAGCACGATGAGGATGAAGATGCCGGCCTCCAGTCCGAACGCTGCCTTGAGCGGGTCGCGGAACAGGAAGATCAGCAGCAGCAGCAGCGGCAGCTGCGGCAGGCTCAGGAACAGGTCGGTCAGCCACATCAGCGCGCTGTCGACCCAGCCGCGTGCCATGCCGGCGAGCGCGCCGATGGCCACGCCCACGGTGAGCGCCATCAGCATGGCCGCCAGGCCCACTGCCAGCGAGATGCGCCCGCCGTACAGCACGCGCGCCAGGATGTCGCGCCCCAGGTCGTCGGTGCCCATGGGATGCAGCCACGACGGCGAGGCCAGCCGTTCCTTGAAGTCGACGTCGTTGATGCCGACCTTGTAGACCAGCGGCCCGAGCAGCACCACGGCCACCAGCAGGCCGATCAGCCACAGGCTCCAGTAGGCCAGGCGGTGGCGCTTGAAGCGCCGCCAGGCCTCGGCACGCAGCGAGCGCGAGACCATGGTGGCGGGACGTTCAGCGTAAGCTGATGCGGGGGTCGAGCCAGCCATAGAGCACATCGGCTACCAGGTTGAAGAAGATCACGAGACAGCTGAACACGAAGGTCACCGCCATGATGACCGGCGTGTCATTGCGCAGGATGGCGTCGATCAGCAGGCTCCCGATGCCGGGGATGCGGAAGATCTGTTCGGTGACGATGGCGCCACCGAACACGGCGGGCATCTGCAGCGCCACCAGCGTCACCACCGGGATCAAGGCGTTGCGCACCACGTGCCGGGTGATGACGACCCGCTCGGCCAGGCCCTTGCTGCGTGCAGTGGTGACGTAGTCCAGCCGGATCACGTCGAGCACCGCCGAGCGCACGTAGCGCATCCAGCTGGCAGCCTGGAACAGCCCCAGCACCGTGATCGGCATGATGGACTGCTTGAACTGGTCGACCCACCACTGCCAGCCGCTCGATGACAGGTCGGCCCGGTAGACGAAGGGCAGCCAGCCCAGCTGCACCGAGAACACCAGGATGAACAGCACTCCGGTGAAGAATGTGGGCAGCGAGAAGCCCACGAAGGCCAGCGTGCTGGCGATGCGGTCGAACCAGCTGTAGGGCTTGACCGCCGCGAGCACACCCACCGGCAGCGCGACGGCCAGTGCGAGCAGCTGCGACAGCCCGATCACCGCGATCGTGACCGGAATGCGCTGGCCGATCAGCTGGTCGACGTTGATGCGGCTGACGAAGGAAAAGCCCCAGTCACCCTGCATCATGCTGCTCAGCCAGCGCAGGTAGCGTTCCCAGATCGGGTCGTCCAGCCCGAACTGGGCACGCAACGCCAGGCGCACCTCGGGCGGCACGTTGGGGTTGTTGGCCAGATCCTCGAACGGGTCGCCCGGCGCCAGCGCCAGCACGGTGAACAGCACCAGGCTGATGCCCAGCAGGCTGGGCAGCGCGATCAGCAGGCGCCGGAGCAGGTAGTTCAGCACGCCAGCGTCAGGCCTCGCGGTACCAGTTGGCAATGGCCCAGGTGGCGTTATCCCAGGCCGACAAGGTGGGCACCAGCTTGTTGACGATGCCATTGGGGCGCGGGCGGGCGAACAACGGGATGATGTACCCGTCGTTGACCACCAGGTCGTTCATCTTGATGAACAGCGCGGCGCGCTTGACCGGATCGAACTCGACCTGTGCGGCCTTGTGGGCGGCGTCGTATTCGGCATTGCTCCAGCGCGCCAGGTTGCGGCTGGACCACTTGTTGGCCTTCTGCGAGATTTCGCCCGTGGTGAACTGCTCCATGAAGATCTGCGGATCCGGCACACCCATGGTGGTGGTGAACATCTGCATGTCGGCCCAGAACTTCTGGTAGGTGTCCGGATTGGCGGCATCGCTGCCGAAGAACACCGCCGGCACGATGCTCTTGAGTTCAAGATCGATGCCGGCCTTGGTGCAGGCGTCCTTGAAGATGGCCTGGCACTTCTGGCGCGGCTGGCTCACCGAGGTCTGGAAGACGAACTTGAGCTTGACATTGCCCTTGGCGCGGATGCCGTCGGCGCCCTTCTTCCAGCCGGCGGCTTCCAGCACCTGGCTGGCCTTGTCGATGTTGAACTCGAACTTGGGGTTGGGGCTGCGGAAGCGCGGCGGATTGTTCAGGAAGTTGGCCGTGGTGATGCCGCCACGGCCGTAGATCACCTCCTGCACGCTCTTGCGGTCCAGCAGCATGCCCATGGCGGTGCGCACCGCCTTGTCGCTGAAGGCCGGGTGCTTGCTCTTCGCGCTGGCGCGCTCGCCGTCTACCTCGGTCCACGGATCGGTGACGTTGAGCGACACGAACTCGACGTCGCTGCCGGCCAGGAACTCCATGCGGCCCTTGCCGCTGGCCTCCAGGCGCTTGAGCAGTTCGTCCTCGACGGCGAGGTTCCAGCCGTAGTCGTACTCGTTGGTCTGCAGCACGGCGCGCGCGGCGCTCAGTGCGTCGCCGCCGCCCTTGACCTCCAGCGCGTCGAAGTAGGGCTGGTTGGCGACGTGATAGTTCGTGTTGGCGGTGGCGCGCAGCGAATCGCCGGGCTTGAAGTCGACGATTTTGTACGCGCCGGTGCCCACCGGCTTGGTGTTGGCCGGGTTCTCGCGCGACTTGGCACCCTTGAACGGCTCGAACACGTGCTTGGGCAGGATGCATCCGTAGATGCCGGTGAGCGCCTCGGCCCAGAAGGGCGTGGGCTTTGGGTAGGTGACCTTGACGGTATGCGAGTCGATCTTCTCGACCTTCAGATCCTTGTAGGTGGCTACGGTCACGGTGGAGGTGGCCGGGTCGCCGGCGTACTGGGCGGTGAACACCACGTCGTCGGCCGTGAAGGGCTGGCCGTCGTGCCAGGTCACGCCCTTCTTGAGCTTCCAGGTGACCGAGCGCCCGTCGGCCGACAGGCCGCCGTTTTCCTTGCTCGGGATCTCGGCAGCCCGAGTCGGGATCAGGTTGCCCTCGGAATCCCAGCCGGCCAGCGGCTCGTAGAAGATGCGGCTGGCGTCCTGGTCCTTGGTGCCGCCGGCAAAGTGCGGATTCAGGTGCACCGAGGCCTGCCAGTAGATCAGCTTGACCGTGCCGCCGCCGCCGCGCTTGGTTGGCTTGTAGGGCAGCGCGGTCTGGGCCTGCGCCACGCCGGCGTGCATCAGCAGCATCGAGGCCATGGGCGCCGTCAGCCCCAGTCCGACCACGTGCTGGATGAAGCCGCGGCGCGAGCGCCGGCCGCCGCGCACGTCCTCGATCAGGCTGTGCAGGTGGTCCGCGTGGTCTTGCACGGTGGTGTCCTTCTTGTCTTGCATCGCACTCTCCTGTGGTCCTGACTGGGGGCCGGCGACTGCAGGGCCAGCCCATGCTGGCGCCCGCACCGGCCCGGTGGGTGGCGGGATACTAGCGATTAGCGGGCCAGCGCCTATGCGGGTCGGCCCCAGGCTGGGGCTTGCCCGGGTGCCTGCCCTGATGTCCGTCATCACCCTGACCGGTTTGCCCATGTCCCAAGACGTCTTCCTGCTCCACGGCCCGGATCTGTCCCGCCTGCCCGTGGTGCTCGATTCCCCGCATTCGGGCACCCGCATGCCGGCCGACTTCGGCGCCGCCGTGCCTGACAGCGCGCTGCGCGATGGCGAGGACTGCTACATCGACCAGCTCTGGCTGCCCGCCACCGGGCGCGGCATCTCGCTGCTGGCGGCGCAGTGCCCGCGCACCTACATCGACCTCAACCGCCACGAGGCCGACATCGACCTCGAACTGATCGAGGGCGGCGCCTGGCCGGGCGAGCTGCGCGCCAGCGGCAAGGCGCGCATCGGCAAGGCGCTGATCTGGCGCACGCTCGACGACGCCCGTCCCATCTACGCGCGCCGCCTGGGCGTGGCCGAGGTGCGCGCTCGCATCGAGCGCGTCCATCGCCCCTACCACCAGCGCCTGCGCGCGCTGCTGGACGCCACCCACGCTGCCCATGGCCGGCTGCTGCACATCAACTGCCATTCGATGAACGCCGTGTCGGGCGTGATGGGCGAGGGCGGTGCCGGCCGCCACCGCGCCGACATCGTGCTGGGCGACCGCGACGGCAGCAGCTGCGCACCCGCGCTGACCGAACGCGTGCGTGAGCTGCTGGCCGCGCGAGGCTACGACGTGGCGGTGAATGACCCCTTCAAGGGCGTCGAACTGGTGCGCGCCTACGCCGACCCGGTGCGCGGCCGCCACAGCCTGCAGCTCGAGGTGAACAAGCGGCTGTACATGGACGAACGCACGCTCGAACGCACGCCCGGCTACGCGCGGCTGCAGGCCGACCTGATGCACCTGCTCGACGAGCTGTGTGCACCAGGATTGCGCTGGTAGCGCCGGGTCGGCGCGGACCCGGGGAGGTTCAGCCCTGGCGATACCAGTCGTGGATGGCGCTGAGCGGGATGTCCCAGCCCGACATCGGCGCCATGACGCCGTGCCTGAAGGCCGACACGTTGGCGCGCACGAACAGCGGGATGATGTGGCCGCCCGCGATGGCCAGGTCGTTCATGCGGATGAACAGGGCCGCACGTCTGAGCGGGTCCAGCTCGAGTTCGCTGGCGCGAAACAGGCGATCGTATTCGGCGTGGGTCCAGCGGCTGGTGTTGATCCCGAGCCACTTGTTGGCCCGGCTCGATGCCTCCCACGACACGAAGACCTGCATCCAGCGGTCCGGATCGGGGATGCGTGTCTGGGTGTACATCTGCAGATCAGCCCAGAACTTGCCATTCGTATCGGGGTTGCCGACATCGCCCGAGAAGAACACCGCGCCGTTGACGGCCTTGATTTCCAGTTCGATGCCGGCCTTGGCGCAGGCCTGCTTGTAGATCGCTTGCACCTTCTGGCGCACCGAGTTGACCGTGGTCTGGAAGACCAGGTGCAGCTTGCGCCCGTCCTTGCTGCGCTGCCCGTCGGCGCCGCGTTTCCATCCTGCCGCGTCGAGCACCGTATTGGCCTTGTCGATGCTGGTGTCGAGGGTGAACTGTCGGCTGTTGTAGCGCTCCGGGTTGTTGAGGAAGTTGGCGGTGGCGATGGCGGCGCGGCCATAGACATATGCCTGCATGCCCGGGCGATCGGCCAGCAGACGCAGGGCCTCACGCACGGCAGCGTCGCTCAGCAAGGGATGGCGCGAGCGTGGATGTGCGCGCTCACCGTCAAGCTCGGTCCAGGGATCGGCGGCGTTGAGCATGATGAACTCGGTGTCGCCGCCAACGGCGTAATGCAGATAGCCCTTGCCGCCGGCCTCGATGCGCCTGAGCACCTCGTCCTCGACTTGCAGGTTCCAGGCGAAGTCGTACTCGCCGGTCTGCAGCACGGCGCGTGCCGCGGTGGTCGCGTCGCCACCCCCCTTGATCTCGATGCTGTCGAACTGTGGCCGGTTGGGCAGGTGGTAGTTCGGATTGAGTTCACCACGGACCAGGTCACCGGGTCTGAAGTCGATGCAGCGATACGGTCCGGTGCCGACCGGCTTGCCGTTGGTGGGTGCCTCGCGCGCCTTGGCACCGATAAAGGACGCGTACAGGTGGCGCGGCAGGATCTGGATGTTGGCTGCGCGGTACACCAGGGGCGAAGGCTGGTCGAACACGAAGCGCACTGTCGATGCATCGATCTTCTCGACCACCTTCACGCCTTTGTAGGCGCCGGCCGTGAAGGCCGCCGTGCCGGGGTCGGTGGCGAATTGCCAGGTGAAGACGACATCGTCGGCGCTGAATGGCTGGCCGTCGTGCCAGTTGACCCACTTCTTCAGCCTCCAGGTCGTGCTGCGCCCGTCCGGCGACAGGCCGCCGTTGTCCCGCGTGGGAGTCTCGGCGGCGAGCACGGGCTGCACCTCGCCATCGGCGTCATAGCGCGCCAGGGGTTCGTAGAACAGGTGCGCGGCATCGTGATCCTTCAGGCCATTGCCCAGGTGCTGGTTGAGCAGCACCGGCCCTTGCCACATGAGGATCTTCAGTGCGCCACCGCCGCCGCGCCGGGTGGGCCTGTAGACGAACGGCGCCTGCACCTGGGCCTGGCCAGTACTGGCCAGCATCGAGTTGACCAGCGGTGCGGCCAAGCCCAGTGTGGCCATGTGCTGCATGACGTCGCGCCGGGGCAGGCGCCCGTCCGCAACCATGTCCATCATGCGCCTCAGGCGCGCCTCGATGTTGCGGGCCCTTTCCACGCTGCACTCCTTCGCCGGGTGGCTTACCCGAGCCTGCATGGTGGCACGCAATGGTCGACAGTCATCCTCACAATGCACGATCACATACGCGCAGGTACCGTCACCGTCGCAGGGATGCGCCGTCGTGCCGCTCAGTTGGGCTGGCG
>JBJOKY010000459.1:0-3494 GCA_046045865.1 Pseudomonadota bacterium
CTCAGGTAGCGCCCATGAGTTCGTCGAAAGCCAGCACCTTGTCGACCACCTTGGCCTGGGCCAGCACGAACTCGGTCACGTTGGCCTCGATCACGACGGCTTCCACCTCGGCCAGACGCTGGCGGTCGCTCAGGTACCAGCGCACCACCTCGGTGGGCTTCTCGTAGCTCTGCGCCATGTCCTCGATGTGGGCACGCACCTGGTCGGGCGTGGCCGACAGGTTGTTCACGCGCACCAGTTCGGCCAGCACCAGGCCGATGCGCACGCGCTTCTCGGCCTGCTGGGTGAACATCTCGGGCGGGATCGGCGCCTTGTCGGCATCCTTCACACCGCGCTGCTTCAGATCCTCGCGGGCACCGGCGATCAGGCGCTGCACCTCGTTGTCGACCAGTGCCTTGGGCACGTCGAACGAGGCGGCCTTCTCCACCGCCGCCATCACGGCATTCTTGTTGCGGGCGGCAACACGGAACTTCACCTCGCGCTCGAGGTTCTTCTTGATGTCGGCGCGCAGGCCGTCCACGGTTGCCTCGGCGATGCCCAGGGTCTGGGCGAACTCGGCGTCCACCTCGGGCAGGTGCTGGACTTCGACCTGGGTCAGGGTGACCAGGAAGTCGGCTTCCTTGCCGGCCACTTCCTTGCCGTTGTAGTCGTCCGGGAACTTGAGCGGGAAGGTCTTGGACTCGCCTGTCTTCATGCCGGCCACGGCATTCTCGAACTCCGCCAGCATGCGACCTTCGCCCAGGATGAACTGGAAGCCCACGGCCTTGCCGCCGTCGAAGGGTTCGCCGTCGATCTTGCCCTCGAAATCGATCGTGACACGGTCGTCGTTCACTGCAGCCTCGTCCTGGGCGCGCACGCTGAAGGTGCGGCGCTGCTTGCGCAGGATGTCCAGGGTACGGTCGATCGCGACCTCGGTCACCTCGGTCGTCACGCGCTCGATCTCCAGAGTGGACAGATCGGTCACCTGAACCTCGGGGTAGACCTCGAAGGTGGCATCGAAGGCCATCTCGCCGTCACCGCCGCCGGACTTCTCGCTGATGCGCGGCGTGCCGGCCACGCGCAGCTGGGCCTCGTTGGCTGCGGTGGCGAAGGCTTCGCCGACCTTGTCGTTCATCACCTCGTACTGCACCGAGTAGCCGTAGCGCTGGGCCACCACGCCCATGGGCACCTTGCCCGGGCGGAAACCGTCGGCCTTGACCGTGCGCGCCAGCTTCTTCAGGCGGGTTTCGACTTCCTTGTTGATCACGTCAGCCGACAGCGTCAGGGTGATGCGTCGCTCGAGCTTGTCGAGGGTCTCCACAGTAACAGCCATGATGGTTCTTTCGAGAGAAAAAGAGAGGAATGCTGGTGCGCGGGGCCGGACTCGAACCGGCACGCCCGTGAAGGCGTCAGGACCTAAACCTGGTGCGTCTACCAATTTCGCCACCCGCGCGGCATTCGGTGTGGCGGGACGTGCCCGCCGCAGAAAAAGACGAGGGGAGTCGCGCAGACTCCCCTCGGGCGATCCTTGGGGCCGCCATTCTATCCGTCTGGATCAGGCACCCTGAAGAGGCAATTCGTCGCGTTTTACCCGGAACCAGGCGGCGTACATGGCCGGCAGGGCCAAAAGCGTGAGCGCGGTGGCCACGATCAGCCCGCCCATGATGGCCACGGCCATCGGTCCCCAGAACACGCTGCGCGACAGCGGGATCATCGCCAGCACCGCCGCCGCGGCGGTCAGCACGATGGGGCGCAGGCGCCGCACGGCCGATTCCACCACCGCGTCCCAGGTCGGCACGCCGCGCGCGCGGTC
The DNA here is from genome assembly GCA_046045865.1 of Pseudomonadota bacterium. Classification (GTDB taxonomy): domain Bacteria; phylum Pseudomonadota; class Gammaproteobacteria; order Burkholderiales; family Burkholderiaceae_C; genus Sphaerotilus. Next base: position 1,793 of record JBJOKY010000459.1, read on the forward strand.
CTGCTCGATCTGGTCGATCAGGATGACCGAATTGCGCATGATCATGCCCAGCAAGGCGATGAAACCCAGCAGCGCCACGAAGCCGAAGGGCCGGTTGAGCAGCAGCAGCGCGCCCGCCACCCCGGCGATGCCCAGCGGCCCGGTCAGGAACACCAGCATGGCACGCGAGAAGCTCTGCAGCTGCAGCATCAGCAGGGTGAAGATGATGAACAGCATCACCGGCACGCCGGCGGCGATCGAACCCTGGCCCTTGGAGCTTTCCTCCACCGCGCCGGCGATCTGGATCTTGTAACCGGCGGGCATCTTCGCCTGCAGCGCCTGCATCTGCGGCCACAGCTCGGCGGTCACGGTGGCGCCCTGCAGGCCCTCGACCACGTCGCCTTGCACGGTGACGGCGTAGTTGCGGCCTTCGCGCCACAACACGCCGGGCTCCCAGCCCTGGCGGATCTTCGCGACCTGGCTCAGCGGCACGGCCCGGCCGGTGCTGGTGGCCACATAGGTCGAGCCCAGCTGCTCGATGGCGCCGCGCTCGCCCGCCGGCTGGCGCAGCACGATGTCGACCAGCTTGTCGCCCTCGCGGTACTGGCCCACCGTGGTGCCGGTCAGCAGCAGCCGCGTCGCCTGGGCGATGGACTGGCTGGTCACGCCCAGGGCGCGCGCCTTGTCCTGGTCGATCTCCAGCGCCAGGGTCTTGACCGACTCGTTCCAGTTGTCGTTCACGCCGCGCATGTTGGCGCTGCCGCGCAGCACCTCCTTGGCCTGGTCGGCCCAGACGCGCACCTGGGCTGCATCGGCGCCCACCACGCGGAACTGCACCGGATACGGCACCGGCGGCCCGTTGGGCAGCAGCTTCACGCGCGTGCGCACCTCGGGAAACTCGGCCGCCAGCAGTGCCGGCAGGGCCAGGCGCAGGCGTTCGCGCGCCGCCAGGTCCTTGGCCAGCACGATGGTCTGGCTGACGTTGGTCTGCGGAAAGATCTGGTCCAGCGGCAGGTAGAAGCGCGGCACGCCGCTGCCCACCCAGGTGGTGACGCTGGCCACGCCGTCTTCCTTCGCCACGCGCTGCTCGAAGCGCCGGGCGAGCTCGTCGCTGCGCTGGATGGTGGCGCCCTCGGGCAGCCACAGGTCGACCAGGATCTCGGGCCGGCTCGAATCCGGGAAGAACTGCTGCTGCACCTTGCCCATGCCGACGATGCCGAGCACGAACACGCCGACGGTCACGCCGATGGTGATCCAGCGGTACTGCACACACCAGTTCACCAGGGCGCGGAAACGCGTGTAGAACGGCGTGTCGAACAGCTCGTGCACCTCGTGCGGGTCATGCGGATGGGCAGCCGGGCGATGGCTCTTGAGGATGCGCGCCCCCAGCGCCGGCACGAAATACACCGACACCAGCCACGAGATGACGAGCGCCGCGGCGGTGACCGCGAAGATCGCGAAGGTGTATTCACCCGTCACAGACTTGGCCATGCCGATGGGCAGGAAACCCGCCGCGGTGATCAGCGTGCCGGTCAGCATGGGCATGGCCGTCACCTCGTAGGCGTAGGTGGCGGCGCGCATCTTGTCGTAACCCTCCTCGAGCTTGCGCACCATCATCTCGACCGCAATGATGGCGTCGTCCACCAGCAGGCCCAGGGCGATGATGAGCGAGCCCAGCGAGATCTTGTGCAGGCCCACGCCCCAGTAGTACATCACCACGAAG
>JBJOKY010000460.1:0-3480 GCA_046045865.1 Pseudomonadota bacterium
GGGCCCGGATCGGCTCGCCCAGCGGCGCAGCGGCGCGGGTGTCCCACAGCAGCACGCTGCCGTCCTGGCGGCCCAGGGCGAGGCGGCTGCCGTCGCGGCTGGCGGCCACGCTGCGGATGGCCGGCCCCCCCACCGCCGCCGGCTTGCCCGCGGGCTGGCCGGTGCGGGCGTTCCACTGCTGCACGGTCTGGTCGCGCTGCACGGTGTACAGGTGCAGGCCGTCGGCGCTGCAGGTCAGCTCGAGCACCTCGGCCGCGGCCGCGGCCGACCACTTGTAGCCGGCGACCAGCTCGGCAGGCGCGACCGGCAGGCTGGCGGCGGGCACGGCCGTGTCGAGCGCCTGCCAGTGCTGGGCGCTGGCCAGCAGCTGCAGGGCCAGCTCCCAGCCGCCGCCGGCCACGCCGGCCAGTGCCTGGCGGCTGGCGTCGATCAGGCGCAGCACCAGGGCGCTGCGCGCCGCGTCCTGCGCCTCGACCTGGCGCCGTTGTGCCTGCCGGGCGGCGTCGTCGGCTTCGATCTTCTTCTGCGCCAGTTGGCGGGCCAGCTCGGCGGCGCTGACGCCCTGGCGCAGGGCCAGGTCCTCGGCCACGCGGGCGCGTCGTTCGGCCTCGCTGGCGCGTAGTTCGGCGGCCTGGGCTTCGGAGGCGCGCTGCTCGGCCTGCCGGGCGGCCTCGCTGGCCTGGTAGGTCGCGGCCCGTGCCTGTCTGGCGGCTGTTTCTGCAAGCAGCTTGGCGGACCGCTCGCTTTCCGAGGCCCGGACTGCGGCACTGGCCGCGGATTCCGCGGTGCGGGTGGCCTCTGCCGCCTCCTGCATCTTCAAGGCGCCGAAGCCACCCGCGCCGCTGACGGCCACCAGCGCCAGCAGGCCGCCCTGGATGGCCCAGGAGCGGTAGCGGTCGCGGCGGCGCCGGCCCTCGGCGATCAGTTCGGCCTCGCGTGCGGCGTGGGCGGCGCGTTCGTGCGCCAGCCGGGCGTGTTCGGCGGCGATCGCGGCCAGGCGGTCGTGCACCAGCTCGATGAAGTCGCCCGCCTCGGTGTTGTCGATGCGCAGCAGGCGCTGGCGGGTGAGCGTGGCCAGATCCTCGGCTGCCAGGCCGGCGCGCAAGGCGGCGTCGCGCGGGTAGGGCCGGCGCGTGCCGTCGCCGGTGATGAGCTCGCGTTCGACGAAGGCCTGCACCGCGCTGCGGCGCGCCTCGGGCAGGGCGGCGAAGGCATCGGTGTAGAAGCGTTCCAGCAGCGCCTGGCCCTGGGTGGCGAGCTGGCGCGTGTCCAGCCGCGCCGCGGGCGGCTGCTGCTCGAGGCGGCGCTGGTTCAGACCGGCGCAGATCAGGCTCAGCAGGGCCGGCTCGATCCACTGCCGGCTGGCGCCGCCGCGGCCCAGGAAGTCGACGATCTGGCGCGCGTCGTCGGCGTCCACCAGCCGCCCGCCGGTGAGCTGCACCGCCGCCAGCGCCTGCGGCTGCGACAGCGGCAGCAGCCGGCAGCGGTTGGGGCCCAGGCGCGGGATGCGGTCGGCCCAGACCTCGAGGTCGGGCAGGTAGTCCTCGCGCAGGCTCAGCACGAAGCGTGCGCCCAGGCGCCCGGCGTCCAGGCGGTCGAGCAGCTCCTCGTGCGCGTCCTGCCGGCGTGCCACCGCGGGCGGGATGCGGCCCTCGATCAGGTCGCCCAGCTCGGTGAACAGGGCGGCGCGGCGCGGTCCGGCATCGTCGAGCAGGGTGAAGGCTTCCTCGAACTGGTCGAGCACGAACACCGGCAGCCAGCGCTGGCCGCGCGCGTCGACCAGGCTCATCTGCCTGTCGTGCAGCTGTTCCCACAGCTGGGTGGCGGGGGTGCGCGCGTTGCAGCGCGGGCGCGGCTCGCCCTGCCAGCTCAGGCCGGCCTGCTGGACGGTGGCCTTGAGCCGGCGCAGCAGCTGCGACGAGGCTGACTGCTCGCTGCGGTGGTCGATGCGCACCAGCACGGGCAGCTGGCGGCGCTGGCGCAGGCGCGGTGCCAGGCCGGCCTGCACGAGCGAGGTCTTGCCCAGGCCCGACTTGCCGAACAGCACCGTGGCCGGCGCCGACAGCACGCAGCGCAGCAGCGCCTCGGCGTCGTCCTCGCGGCCGTTGAAGTAGGCCTGGGCGTCTTCGGTGAAGGCGTCCAGCCAGGGCCAGGGGTGGTCGGGGTCGATGCTGCTGCGCGGCGGGGCGGGCTGCGCGGCGGTCGGGGCGGAGGCTGCGGCGGGTGCACGCATCTCAGCGGCTTTCCCCGAAGGATTCGACGCGGCGGCTGAGCTGCGCGCTGGCCTCGGCGCCGAGCTGGCCTTGCGGCGCATGCAGCAGGTGCAGCTCGGAGAAGACCTTGGTCACGCCGTGGAAGATGCGTTCGTAGTGGATCTTGCCGGGCGGCTGATCGTCGATGCCCACGGGCAGCACGAAGGCGTCGTTGATGCGCACCGAGCGCTTGACGGCCTTGCGCCATTCCTCCCAGAACACGCCTTCGCGACGCGCGTCGGCCTGGCGCGACAGCAGCGGCACGAAGTAGTCGCACGACTCGATCGCGTCGTCGATGCAGGTCGACCAGTCGTCGCCGGTGGTCAGCACCTTCTGGTCCAGCCAGATGTCGCCGAAGCCCAGGCGCGCCAGGCTGTCGGCGATGCGCCGGGCGGCGTCGGCGTCCTGGCTGGCGTAGCTGACGAAGGCGCTGGGCGCGCGCTGGTGGGCGCTCCCGGCGCGGGTGGCGATGCCGGCACCGGCGCCCGCGCCGCCCGCCGCGTCGTTCGCGCCGCGACTGGTGCCCGGGTTGCCGGCGCGCTGGCGGCCCACGCGCGTGGCGATCTCGGCGACGAATTCCTGCGGCTGCCACGGAAAGACGATGGTGTTGGCGCTGTAGCGGTCCAGGAAGCTGTTGAGTGCGGGGTCGCGTTCGTTGGCGCAGAAGAATTCCATCTTGCGGTCCTGCGCGGCCAGGCGCTGCTCGTTGAACAGGCGCAGCACGGCACGGCCCATCCAGTCGGGCATGCCGCAGCCCAGGAAGAGCAGGTCCTTCTGGCGCAGCTCGGTCAGCAGCGTGCGTGCGCGGCGCTCGCCTTCGTCGCGGAAGCGGAACAGGTGTTCGAGCGTGTCCTCCTCGTGGATGGCGAAGTCGACCGCCGCCTCGATGCGCCCCAGCGGGTGGTGGATGCGCACGAGGCCGGGCGCGGCCGGGGCCACGTCGACCGACTGGCTGGAATCGACCCGCGGCGCGTAGCTGGCGGCCTGCACGCGCAGCTGCGGCTGCTGTGCCTCGATGGCGCGCGCCAGCAGCTCGTCGGGCGTCAGGCACACGATCAGCTCGAAGCAGTCCAGCCGCGCCAGCGCCTCCAGGGCGCCGGCCGGACGCACCAGCTCGACCAGGCTGCGCACCGTGCTGCTGACGGTGCGGCGCAGCCGCGCTGCACTGGCGCCCGGCTGGGCCAGGATGCGGCCCACCGCCGCGTGCAGGGCCCAGCCCGCATTGGGC
>JBJOKY010000116.1:0-11520 GCA_046045865.1 Pseudomonadota bacterium
TCACGCGCAGGCCAGGCAGGCCCTGCAGACCTTCGGCCAGACGGCGCGCCAGGGCGTGGTCGTCGGCCAGGCGTTCGACATGGTGGTCCAGCGCATGCAGCGCCGCAGCGGCCAGGATGCCGGCCTGGCGCAGACCACCGCCCAGCATCTTGCGGGCGCGGTGGGCGCGGTAGATCAGCTCCTTGCTGCCACACAGCGCCGAGCCGACGGGCGCGCCCAGGCCCTTGCTGAAGCAGACCGAGACGCTGTCGAAATGTTTTGTCAGCTCACGCGCCGGAACCTTGCTGGCGACGGCGGCGTTGAATAGGCGGGCGCCGTCCAGATGGCGGGCCAGGCCGCGGCTCTTGGCGAGCGAGGTAGCGGCCTCGACGTACGCCGGCGGCAGCACACGGCCGTTCCAGGTGTTCTCCAGCGCCAGCAGCCGCGTGCGGGCGAAGTGCGCGTCGTCGGGCTTGATGGCGGCCTCGATGTCGGCCAGCAGCAACGTGCCGTCGGCCTGCTGCGCCAGCGGCTGGGGCTGGATGCCACCCACCACCGCCGCACCGCCGCCTTCATACCGATAGGTGTGGGCCAGCTGGCCGACCAGGTATTCATCGCCCCGCCCGCAATGCGCCAGCAGCCCACACAGGTTGCTCTGCGTGCCGCTGCTCATGAACAGCGCCGCCTCGTAACCGAGATCGGCGGCGATGCGCTGCTGCAGCGCGTTGATGCTGGGGTCGTCGCCGAACACGTCGTCGCCCACCTCGGCGGCGGCCATGGCGGCGCGCATGGCTGCCGTCGGGCGCGTGACCGTGTCGCTGCGCAGGTCGACGATGCCGTCGGGGTGGCTGGGCGCAGCCGTCGACGATGCCGGGCCGCCCGCCGCGTAGGTCGGTGCGCTGGAAGTCGAAGGAGAAGAAGAACTCGTCGTCTGTGTCATGGCCGGCCGCCCCGCTGCAGGAAGTTGCGCAGCATCGCATGTCCGTGTTCGGACAGGATGGATTCCGGGTGGAACTGCACGCCCTCGATGGGCAGCTCGCGGTGGCGCACGCCCATGATCTCGCCGTCCTCGCTGGTGGCGGTGACGACCAGGCCCTCGGGCAGCGTCTCGCGCTGGATCACCAGCGAGTGGTAGCGCACCACGTCGAACTGTTCGGGCAGCTCGGCGAACACGCCAGCGCGGTCGGTCGTGATGGTGCTGCGCTTGCCGTGCATCTGGGTCTTGGCGCGCACGATGTCGCCGCCCAGCGCGGCACCGATGCTCTGATGGCCCAGGCACACGCCCAGCATGGGCAGCTTGCCAGCGAAGTGGCGGATGGCCGGCACGCAGATGCCGGCCTCGGCGGGTGAACAGGGGCCGGGCGACAGCACCAGCTTCGCAGGCGCCAGGGCCTCGATGCCGGCGAGGTCGATCTCGTCGTTGCGCACCACCTTCACGTCCTCGCCGAGTTCGGCGAAGTACTGCACCAGGTTGAAGGTGAAGGAGTCGTAGTTGTCGATGAGAAGCAGCATATGCGCGATAACCCTTTGATTTCATTGAATGTTCCGTGGAACATCCTGATTCGGCACCCCAACTTGGCAGTCACGTCCTGCGGCGCTGGCGAGGCCGGCGCGGCGTGCTGGGTGGGGACGGGGGGCTGGTCCGCGAACGCGGTCGCCCGGGGCGTGGGTGTGGTCAGGCGGATGGCTTGCGCCAACGCCAACCGGAGCGCGCTGCGGTGATCGGGCGGATCGCAGACATGCGCAGCATTATGGCTGGCCCGCAAGGCGCCACGTGACTGGCCTGGCCTGGGTCGCGCCAGGCTCGCATGGTGCGCGGCGAGGCGTCGCTCGAGGCAGGTGAGAATCGCCCTTGCCTCTTGATGTCCAGACCACCAGCACGCCAGTTCGCATCAGCACATGCCCAAGACGACCACGTCCAAGCCCGCCTCGACATCCGCAAAATCCGCAAAAGGCCGAGCCAAGCCAGTGTCCGAGCCGCGGCTGTCACGCACACGTCGGCCACCCGACACGGCGGTCGCAGACTGGCAGACCGCGCTGCGGCGCCAGTTCGGTCGCGAGCAGGACTTCGGCATCGAGAACCTGGGCAGCGCCGCCGTGTTTTCGGACTTCCGGATCCACAACCCGGTGAATGGCAACCGCTACCGGGTGGCGATCCGAGGGCAGGCGCTGGGCCAGAACTTCTGCACCTGCCCGGACTTCGCGACCAACGACCTGGGCACGTGCAAACACATCGAGTTCACGCTGGCCAGACTGACGGCCAGGCGCGGCGGCAAGACGGCGCTGGCTCGGGGTTATCAGCCTGAGCACAGCGAGATATGGCTCGATTACGCCGGCCTGCGCCGGGTACGGTTTCGCGCCGGCATGACCTGCCCACCGGCCCTGCTGGCACAAGCTCGGCAGGTGTTCGACGCCGGTGCGGGCTGGGTCATGCCCTGGGACCATCTCGATCGCCTCGACCGGCTCGACGCCTTGGTCCGCAGCGCGCAGGACTGCGCTCACGAGTTGCGCTGCCACGACGACGTCTGGCAATTCCTGGCCCAGATCCGCGACAGCGAGCGCCGCCAAGCGACGCTGGCCGCGGCTTATCCACAAGGCGCACACGACCCGGCGCTGGCCACGCTGCTCAAGATCGGCCTGTACCCCTACCAGGCTGAGGGCGCGCTGTTCGCTGCCCGCGCCGGCCGGGCCCTGATCGGTGACGAGATGGGCCTGGGCAAGACCATCCAGGCGGTGGCTGCGGCCGAACTGTTCGCCCGCCACTTCGGAGTGCAACGGGTGCTGGTGGTGTGCCCCACCTCGCTCAAGCACCAGTGGAAGAACGAGTTCGCGCGTTTCAGCGCCCGTGATGCGCAGGTGATCCACGGCCTGCGTGCGCAGCGCCAGCAGCAGTATCAGGGTGACAACTTCTGCAAGATCACCCACTACGAGACGCTGGCACGCGACGCCGACCTGATCGATGCCTGGGCGCCCGATCTGGTGATTGCCGACGAGGCCCAGCGCATCAAGAACTGGAACACCGTCGCGGCGCGTGCGCTCAAGCGCATCAGCAGCCCCTATGCGGTGATGCTGACCGGCACGCCGCTGGAAAACCGTCTGGAAGAGCTGATCTCGATCGTGCAGTTCGTCGACCAGCACCGCCTGGGCCCCACCTGGCGGCTGCTCGACGAACACCAGCTGCGCGACGACGCAGGCCGCGTTGTCGGCTATCGTGCGCTCGATCGCATCGCCCAGACCCTGGCGCCGGTGATGCTGCGCAGGCGCAAGGCCGAGGTGCTGGCGCAGTTGCCCGAGCGGGTCGACAACCGCATCTTCGTGGCGCTGACCCCCGAGCAACGGGCACACCATGACGAGAACGGCGCCATCGTCACGCGCATCGTGTCGCGCTGGCGCAAGACCAGCTACCTGTCGGACAGCGACCAGCGCCGCCTGCAATGCGCCCTGCAGAACATGCGCATGGCGTGCAACAGCACCTGGCTGCTCGATCATGAGACCGATCACGGCCACAAGGTCGACGAGCTGATGACGCTGCTCGACGAGCTGCTCGAAGCGCCCGAAGCCAAGGCGGTGATCTTCAGCCAGTGGCTGGGCACCCACGAGCTGATCACACGCCGGCTCGCGCAACGGCCCGACTGGGGTCACGTCTTGTTCAGTGGCGGCGTGCCGGGCGACAAGCGCGGCGCACTGGTCGAGAGGTTCCACAACGATCCGAAGTGCCGCCTGTTCCTGTCGACCGACGCGGGTGGCGTCGGCCTGAACCTGCAGCACGCCGCAGCCGTGATCATCAACATGGACCTGCCGTGGAACCCAGCGGTGCTTGAGCAACGCATCGGCCGGGTGCACCGCATGGGCCAGGCGCGTGGTGTCCAGGTGGTCAACTTCGTCGGCCAGGGCAGCATCGAGGAGGGCATGTTGTCGGTGCTGGCATTCAAGCAGTCGCTTTTTGCCGGTGTGCTCGACGGCGGTGACCACGAGGTGTTCCTGCAAGGCACCCGTTTGTCCAGGTTCATGGAAAGTGTCGAGCAGGTGGCCACTGCCATGGGTGAAGCGGATATCGACCCCGAGGCGGAGCAGTCGCTGCCCGACACCCGAACGGCGCCTGCCGCCGAGGTCGACCCCGTGTCGATGAGCGACGCGTCGGTTGCAGCAACGACGCACCTCGTCCCGACCGGGTCCGGTCGCCTTCAGTCACCAGCAGCGCTTGCAGTCGGGCCCGCGCCGAGCGTGAATCCAGGGGCGGCACAGGATCCCGATCCCGGCCGTGCACAGGGCACGGCTCCAGCCCCGGCTCCAGCGCCGGCTCCAGCGCCGCAGTCCGACGCAGGCGATCCATGGGCTGCCATCCTCGAAGCCGGTGCGGCGCTCCTGCAGGGCTTGGCGAGTGCGCAAGCGGCTGGCCCAGCCACACCGGGCTCGGCCGCCCCCATCACGATCGAGCGCGACCCGGTCACCGGCCAGGCCAGCGTACGCCTGCCGCTGCCGGACGCCGCCGTGCTGCAGCGCCTGGCCAAGGCCTTGGAGCCCTGGTTGCGTTAGCGCTGGACCGCGCGCCAGTTCTGTCGTCCAGGCTGCCCCGGCACCGCCGGAGCAGGCCCACACCAGGGTCGTGCGGACTCAAAAACCCTGTTCGACCAGCTCGGCCGCGCGCAGCACGGCGCGCGCCTTGGCCTCGGTCTCGGCCCATTCGGCGGATGGCACCGAGTCGGCGACGATGCCGGCCCCCGCCTGCACGTACAGCGTCTGGTCCTTCACCACGCCGGTGCGGATGGCGATGGCCACGTCCATGTCGCCCGCAAAGCTCAGGTAGCCGCAGGCGCCGCCGTAGATGCCGCGCTCGCTGATCTCCAGCTGGTCGATCAGTTCCATGGCGTGGATCTTGGGCGCGCCGCTCAAGGTGCCGGCCGGGAAGCTGGCGCGCAGCACGTCCAGGCTCGAAAGACCTTCCTTCAACGCGCCCTCGACATTGCTGACGATGTGCATCACGTGCGAGTAACGCTCGATGCCGAAGGCCTCGGTCACCTTGACCGTGCCGGTCCGAGCGATGCGGCCGATGTCGTTGCGCGCCAGGTCGATCAGCATCAGGTGCTCGGCGCGCTCCTTGGGGTCGGCGAGCAGTTCCTTTTCCAGCGCCTGGTCGCGCTCGGGCGTGGCGCCGCGCGGGCGCGTGCCGGCGATGGGGCGGATGGTGATGACCTTGGTGTTGACGCCGTCCACCTCGCGCATCTCATTGCGTACCAGGATCTCGGGCGAGGCGCCGACGATCTGGAACTCCCCCATGTCGTAGTAGTACATATAGGGACTGGGATTGAGCGAACGCAGCGCGCGGTAGAGCGACAGCGGGCTTTCGGTGTAGCGCTTCTTCAGGCGCTGGCCGATGACGATCTGCATGCAGTCGCCCGCGGCGATGTAGCCCTTGGCCTGCTCGACCGCTGCCTCGAAGTCGGCCTTGGCGTATTCACGCTCGATGGCGTAGCTGGCGCCGCGTTTCACCTGCGGCGCGGCCACGCTGTAGCGCAGCTGGTCGCCCAGCTCGGCCAGGCGCTTCCTGGCCTTGAACCAGGCCTCGGGCTGGCTCGGGTCGGCGTAGACGATGAGGTACAAGCGCCCCGAGAGGTTGTCGATGACCGCCAGCTCCTCGGTCTGCAGCAGCATGATGTCGGGCGTGCCGATGCCGCCGGGCAGCTTGCCGGCGGCCAGCTTCTTCTCGATGTAGCGCACCGTCTCGTAGCCGAAATATCCCGCCAGGCCGCCGCAGAAACGCGGCATGCCGGGGCGCAGCGCCACCTTGAAGCGTTGTTGATAAGCCTCGATGAAGTCGAGCGGGTTGCCTTGGTGCGTCTCGACCACCTGGCCGTCGGTGACGATCTCGGTCAGCCCCTGGGTGCAGCGCAGGAAGGTGCGCGCCGGCAGGCCGATGAAGGAATAACGCCCGAAGCGCTCGCCGCCGACAACGGATTCGAGCAAGAAGCTGTAGCGCCGGCCACCAGCCAGCTTCAGGTAGAGCGAGAGCGGGGTTTCCAGGTCGGCAAAGGCTTCGCTGACCAGCGGGATGCGGTTGTAGCCTTCGCGGGCCAGGCTCTGGAATTCGAGTTCGGTGATCATCTCAAGGGCTCCGTCATGGGGCGCCCGGGGCGTGCATCAGCCGTGACCCTTGTGCGCCCGGCCCTAGGGTGGCCAGTCATGGATCCATGCCCTGTCGCGGCGGGGTGTCCTGCAGCAGGAACCAGGCGGCGCGCCGGCATGGCGCAAGGGAAAACGGGGGACGATCAGCCCGGGGCGCGAATTCTGTGGGCCGGCGGCAAGAGCATAAGCAGCTGCCGGCGTTCGCGTGGGCCACCCGTGCCGGGCACGGGCGTGAGGTCGTCTAGCGACGCCAGGGCCAGGCTCCCCGGTCATACGACCCGGGCAGGCTGTTGCGCTTGCGTGAGATGAACATGGTGACAACGAGTCTAGCAGCGCCAGTGCCGTTGCGGCCGCCGCGCCACTGCGACCTAGCGGCGACCTGGCAGCCTCGACCCTGCCTCCTCCCTCATCATTCGCCGCGCACCCGCGCATCGGCAGCCCACGGCGGCAAGACGTCCGGGCTAGGCCTCGTCCTGCAATCTGGCAGTGTGTGTCAGCACGGCCAGATCGACCTTGGTGCTTCGCGCCCGGGTGGCCTGCAGCACACCCTCGCGCCCGAGTTGGCTGATGATGCGGCTGGCCGTTTCGACCGCCATGTCCAGCATGACAGCCATCTCTTCCCGTCTGGGTAACCAGATCGTGGCGTCCGCATCAGCGTATTCGGACAGCTTGAGCAGCAGGCGCAGCACACGTCGACGTGCCGGCCCCATGGCCAGGTCGGCAATCCAGAAGTGCGCCTCCTCAAGTTCACGCTGCCAACGCTGCATCAGTTCGCGCAGCAAGGCCACCTGGTGATCACCAAGCCGGTCCACCAGGGCGCTGGGGATACGGCAAAGCTTCACGTTGGTGCAGGCAATAGCCTCGTCGGCGTAGACCTGCCGCACCAAGGCCTCCTGACCGATGAGGTCACCACGCCCGGCCAGACGCACGATGCGTCGCTCGCCTGCCTGCGTCACACGCTCGAAGCGCACGATGCCCTCGCGGATCGTGTATACCACGGCACCTTGCTCGTGTGAGCGATAGAGCATCCCCTCCGGCTCCAGATCCACCTCGACGATACGTTCGTGGATCTGCTCAAGTGTGCGGGCATCCAGGGCGCCGAACAATGCAGTGCGCCTGACTTCGCACGCAGCACAAGCCTGCGCCTGCGGATGCGCGTCGACACGCAGGTAGACCGGAATGGCGTTCATGTTGTCCTTGCATTGGGCTGGCCTGCATTGCGGCAGATACTCACCCACCATGCCGGCCTGCGTCTGATGATCGTCTTGATGACACCTGGGCAACCCATGGGGTACCCCCAGGGGCGGCGACCTTGCAAGGGTAATATGCTTAACCACTGATATTTCATGTTTTCTGTCCGTCCGGCAACCTGCGTTCATGTCGCCGCCCTGCGTGAAAGAATTTTGCACGGCACCTGATCGCGCCCCACCTGGTGCGCCACCGCATGTCGAATTCAGCTGCTTCCTCGTCCGCACTCAAGCACCTCGGCCCGGGCTGGTTCGCCGCCGTCATGGGCTGGACCGGCCTGGCCCTGGCCTGGCTGCGCGCCCAGCCGCTGATGGGAGACATGGCCGGCGCGATAGCCCTGGTGGCCGGCACGGTGGCGGGCGCAACCTTCCTCGCCCTGGGCGTGGCCACCGTGCTGCGCATGAAGCGCCACCCCGAGGCGGTGCTGGCCGACCACACCCACCCGGTGCGCTACGGCTTCATCGCCACGCTGCCGCCCTCGCTCATCCTGATGGCCACGTTCGCCGTCACGGTGCACGGCCCGCAGCCCTGGGCCGACGCCCTGTGGTGGGCGGGCTGCGCACTGCAGCTGTGGGTCACGCTGTGGGTGATGTCGCGCGTGTGGCTGGGCAACCAGGCCGGCGGGCTGCAATGGCCGGGCGTGACGCCGCTGCTCATCGTGCCTGCGGTGGGCAACGTGCTGGCACCGCTGGGCGGCGTGGCGCTGGGGCACGAGCACTGGGCGGCCGCCCAGTTCGGCGTCGGCCTGCTGCTGTGGCCGCTGGTGCTGGCGCTGCTGATGGTGCGCATCGCCCAGACCGGCCTGTGGCCCGAACGGCTGCTGCCCGGCAGCTTCGTGCTGGTCGCACCGCCGGCGGTGATCGGCCTGTCGGCGCTGCAACTGGGCGCGCCGCTGCTGCTGGGCTGGATGTGCTGGGGCATGGCCGTGTTCAGCCTGCTGTGGGCCGGACGGCTGACGCGCCGCATCGTCGCCCTGCCCTTCAGCGTGGCGCACTGGGGCCTGTCCTTCCCGCTCGCGGCGCTGGCGGCGCTGACGCTGCGCCTGGCCACGCCGGGCTCGCTGCTGGCGGTGCTGGGGCCGGCGCTGCTGGCGCTGGTCAGCCTGGTGCTGCTGGCCCTGAGCATGGCAACCTGGCGCGGCCTGCGTGACGGCAGCCTGCTGGCGCCCGAGCCGGTGGCCATGCTGGCCCCGGCCGCACCCACCCCGCCCGCCACCCCCTGATGCGGGTCGACACACGCCGCGCCAGCGTGACCAAGTCGCCCGCCAGCACCGGTTCCTGCTCCCGGACGGGCGTGGTCGCCACGCCATAATCCGGGGCGCCCGCACAGCTGTGCGGGCATTTTTGTTCCCACCGACATCCCCACTACACCGAGGCGCTCACCATGGCCGAGCAGCAAGATCCCGTCTTCCAGATTCAGCGCGTCTACTTGAAGGACCTGTCGCTGGAGCAGCCCAATTCGCCCCAGATCCTGGTCGAGCAAGGCCAGCCGCAGGTCGACATCAACCTGGGCGTCGAGATCGGCGCCGTGGCCGAAGGCATCTACGAGGTGAGCGTCACCGCCACCGTGACCACCCGTCTGGTCGAGCGCACGATGTTCCTGGTCGAGGCCAAGCAGGCCGGCATCTTCGAGATCCGCAACCTGCCGGAGGAACAGATGCAGCCGGTGCTGGGCATCGCCTGCCCGGGCATCGTCTACCCCTATCTGCGCGCCATCGTGGCCGACGTCGTCACCCGCGCCGGCTTCCCGCCCGTGCACCTGGCCGAGGTCAACTTCCAGGCCATGTTCGAGGCCCAGCAGCAGGCCCAGCTGGAACAGGCCAACGGCGCCACGCTGAACTCCTGAGCCCGCCGCCGCCCCGGCACACAGCCGGTGGCCGGCACACCCGCCCGGCGGGGCCGACCACACCCGCCGCGGCTTCGGACACCTCCCACCGCAGGACCATCATGCGCATCAGCGTGCTCGGCGCCGGGGCCTGGGGCACGGCCTTGGCCGCCCAGGCCGCGCGCAGCCATACCACCCTGCTCTGGGGCCGCGACGCGGCCCAGCTCGCCGCCATCACCACCAGCCGGCGCAACAGCCGCTACCTGCCCGAGGTGGAGCTGCCTGCCGGGCTGCAGTGCTGTGCCGGCCTCGACGCAGCCCTGGCGCATGCGGCCGGCAGCACGGCGACCGGCCAGCCCGGCCTGATCGTCATCGCCACGCCCATGGCCGGCCTGCGCGGGATGCTGGCACGCCTGGCCGACCAGGCTGTGCCGGCGGTCTGGCTCAGCAAGGGCTTCGAGGCCGGCAGCGGCCGGCTGGGCCACGAGATCGCCCGCGAGGTCGCGCCCGCGCTGGCCTGCGGCGTACTCTCGGGCCCCAGCTTCGCGCTGGAAGTTGCGCGCGCCCAGCCCACCGCCCTGGTCTGCGCCAGTCAGCATGCCGGCGTGTGCGACCTGGCCGTGCAGGCCTTCCACGGCGCCAGCCTGCGCGTGTATTCGTCGGCCGACCCGGCCGGCGTGGAGGTCGGCGGTGCGGTGAAGAACGTGCTGGCCATTGCCACCGGCATCGCCGACGGGATGGGCCTGGGGCTGAACGCGCGCGCCGCGCTCATCACCCGCGGCCTGGCCGAGATGAGCCGGCTGGGCACGGCCATCGGCGCGCAGGTCGAGACCTTCATGGGCCTGTCCGGCCTGGGTGACCTGGTGCTCACCGCCACCGGCGACCTGTCGCGCAACCGCCGCGTGGGCCTGCTGCTGGCCGAAGGGCGCAGCCTGGCCGACATCCTGCACACGCTGGGCCACGTCGCCGAAGGCGTCTACAGCGCCCACACCGTGTGGCAACGCGCCCGCAGCCTGGGCGTGGAGATGCCCATCGCCGCCGCCGTGGTCGACGTGCTCGAAGGCCGCAGCACACCGCGCGACGCGCTGGTGCGCCTGATGGGCCGCGAGGCCCGCGCCGAACAGCTGCGCTAGCGCGCTGCGGCGGCAGGCGGCCTCACGCCCCGCCACCGTAGCCGTTCTGGCGCCAGCCCTCGAACACCGCCACGGCCACGGCATTGCTCAGGTTCAGGCTGCGCTGGCCGGGCCGCATGGGCAGGCGCACGCGCTGCGACGGCGCCAGGGCGTCGCGCAGCTCGGGCGGCAGGCCGCGCGTCTCGCAGCCGAACACCAGCCAGTCGCCCGGCTGCCAGGTCACCTCGTGCAGGGGCCGCGAGCCGCGCGTGGTGAAGCCGTACAGGCGCGCCGGGTCGGGCTGCTGGTCGGCCAGGAAGGCCGGCCAGTGCGCATGCCGACGCACCGGCGCGTACTCGTGATAGTCCAGCCCGGCGCGGCGCAGCAGGCGGTCGTCCATGTCGAAGCCCAGCGGCTCGATCAGGTGCAGCTCGCAGCCGGTGTTGGCCGCCAGCCGGATGATGTTGCCGGTGTTGGGCGGAATCTCGGGCGTGACCAGGACGATGCGGAACATGGCGTGGCGGGCCCATGCAGGGTGCCCGGCTGAAGTGGCGGCAGGATCCGCATTGGAACCGAGTCACCCGCCCTCGGCCTGCAGCGGCGTGCGCGCCACGACCCAGCACTGCACCGACGCCGCACCGCCACGCAGCAGGGCGTGCGTGGCCTCGGCCAGGGTCGCGCCGGTCGTCATCACGTCGTCGACCAGGGCGAGGTGGCGACCGGCGACCTGGCGCGCCGCACCGGGTGCCAGCACGAAGGCCGCGCGCACGTTGGCGGCCCGTGCCGCGCGCGGCAGGGCCAGCTGGTGCGGCGTGTCGCGTGCGCGCTCCAGCAGGCCGGCGTGCGCCGGCACCCGCCGGGCACGCGCGACGCGCCGTGCCAGCTCCCAGGCCTGGTTGTAGCCACGCTCGCGCAGCCGGGCCGGCGCCAGCGGCACAGGCAGCACCAAGTCCACGCCGGCCAGTTCGGGATGAGCGGCGTCACGCCCGGCCACGGCCTGCGCCAGCGCACCCGCGAGTGGCCGCGCCAGATCCAGCGCGTCATGGAACTTCAGCCGCCCGAGCAGACCGGCCCAGGGGTAGACGTAATCGAAAGCCGCCACGGCGGCACGCTGCGGCGGCGGCTGGCGCAGGCAATCACCACATGACATCTGGTGCCAGCCGGATGCGGCCGGTCGCTGGCGGCCGATGTCTGCGTCGTCCTGCGCCGCCGCAGGGCCCAGCGTCAGTGCGCA
>JBJOKY010000461.1:0-3471 GCA_046045865.1 Pseudomonadota bacterium
CCTTGATTTACAAGGAAATCTGGTCGGGGTGAGAGGATTCGAACCTCCGGCCTCTACGTCCCGAACGTAGCGCTCTACCAGGCTAAGCTACACCCCGTGGTTTCAGTGACTGCGTTCCACAGCCTGAACACATAAGTTTAGCAGGGCTTCGCGGTAAATGGAAGATGGCAGATGGACTAGCTGTGCTTGTGCCTTGCGAGCTTCTTCACGCGCTGCCTCGCGGGTGACGGCCAACGCGCCCGTGGCCCGCACGATCTCGATGATTTCGGGCAGCTTCTCGACCTCACCCTGCTCGATCGCCGTGCGCACGACGGCCGCCTGTGCCGGGGTGCCGCGTTGCATGGCGATGAGCAGCGGCAGGGTGGGCTTGCCTTCGCGCAGGTCGTCGCCCACGTTCTTGCCGAGTTCGGTGGTGGAGCCTTCGTAGTCGAGCAGGTCGTCGACGATCTGGAAGGCCGTGCCGAGCGAGCGTCCGAAGTTGGCGCTGGCCTCCTCGACCGCCTCGCCGGCATCGGAGATCACCGCGCCCAGGCGGGCGCTGGCCTCGAAGAGCTTGGCCGTCTTGTAGCGGATCACGCGCAGGTAGTCGTCGACCGTGATGTCCGGGTCATGCATGTTCATGAGCTGCAGGACCTCGCCTTCGGCGATCACGTTGGTGGCATCGGCCAGCACCTCCAGCACCCGCATGCGGTCGATGGAGACCATCATCTGGAAGGAGCGCGAGTAGAGGAAGTCGCCCACCAGCACGCTGGCCGCATTGCCAAACAAGGCATTGGCGGTGGGCCGGTTGCGGCGCAGGTCGGACTCGTCGACCACGTCGTCATGCAGCAGGGTCGCGGTGTGGATGAATTCGACGATGGCGGCGAGTTCGAAGCGCTGCGGCCCCTCGAAGCCCAGCGCCCGGGCGAACAGCAGCACCAGCATGGGCCGGATGCGCTTGCCCCCGGCATTCACGATGTAGTGCGAGATCTGGTTGATGAGCGCCACTTCGGAGGCCAGCCGATGGTGGATGACCTGATCCACCTGCGCCATTTCACCAGCCATCAACTGGGGGGCGGACACGGGGGCGGGGGCGGTTGCAGCTAGGCTCACGAGTGAACTTCCATTTTTGTCACAGGATTATAGGAAGGGGGTCGGCCCCCTCCCGTGTGGCGCAGCCACGCCTGTCAGTCAGCCCGAGGTGCTGCTATACTCGCGGGCTTCGTTCCGTGCGAGCGTGGGCTCTGCCCGCGTGCTCGGTGACTGGAGCGATGTTGATGAACGTTGAAAGGGCTGATATGTACGCGGTCATAAAAACCGGTGGCAAGCAATACAAGGTTGCTGCTGGCGAAAAGATCAAGGTAGAACAGATTGCTGCGGACGTTGGCCAGGAGATCGTGCTTGACCAGGTGCTCGCCGTCGGAAGCGGCGCCGAGCTCAAGGTGGGCACGCCCTTGGTCGCGGGTGCAACGGTAACGGCAAAGGTCATTGCTCAAGGTCGTCATGACAAGGTGCGCATCTTCAAGATGCGTCGCCGCAAGCACTACCAGAAGCACCAGGGCCATCGCCAGAACTACACCGAGCTGGAAATCAGCGCGGTGCAGGCCTGAGCTGCCATCCACCCCGAGCAAGACTAGGAGCTGATTCATGGCACAGAAAAAAGGCGGCGGTTCCACGCGGAACGGCCGTGACTCCCAACCCAAGATGCTGGGCGTGAAGGCCTACGGTGGCCAGGTGGTGAGCGCAGGCTCCATCATCGTGCGCCAGCGCGGCACGCGTTTCCACGCCGGCCCCAACGTGGGCACCGGTCGTGACCACACCCTGTTTGCGCTGGTGGATGGCACCATCTCCTTCACCGTGAAGGGTGCGCAGAACCGCAAGACCGTGGTCATCACCCCGGTCTGAGGCTCGCGCCCCGCGCAGCGGACAAGCCCCGGCCTGCCGGGGCTTTTTGCTTTGTTGCACGGCCCGCTCACGCCCTGCGCTCATGAGGCGCCCAGGCGCGGCCGGGCCGGCCTGCTCTCCGAACCCCCTCCAGGAATCCCGCCATGAAATTCGTCGACGAGGTCAGCATAGACGTGGCCGCCGGCAACGGTGGTGCCGGCTGCTCCAGCTTCCGGCGCGAGAAGTTCATCCCCTTCGGCGGACCCGATGGGGGAGATGGCGGCCGCGGCGGCCATGTCTGGGCCGAAGGGGACCGCAACCTCAACACCCTGGTGGATTTCCGCTACACGCGCCGCCATGAGGCCCGCAACGGCGAATCCGGCCGCGGCTCCGACCAGTTCGGCGCCATGGGCGAGGACGTGGTGCTGCGCATGCCCGTGGGCACCATCATCAGCGACGCCGAGACCGGCGAGCAGATCGCCGAACTGCTCGAACATGGCGAGCGCATCCTGCTGGCCAAGGGCGGCGACGGCGGCTTCGGCAACCTGCACTACAAGAGCAGCACCAACCGCGCCCCGCGGCAGAAGACGCCCGGCTGGCCCGGCGAGCAGAAATCGCTCAAGCTGGAACTGCGCGTGCTGGCCGATGTGGGCCTGCTGGGCATGCCCAACGCCGGCAAGTCCACGCTGATCGCCGCCATCAGCAATGCCCGGCCCAAGATTGCCGACTACCCCTTCACCACCCTGCACCCCAACCTGGGCGTGGTGCGGGTGGGCGAGAACCAGAGCTTCGTCGTCGCCGACGTGCCTGGCCTGATCGAGGGGGCCTCCGAAGGCGCCGGCCTGGGCCACCTCTTCCTGCGCCATCTGCAGCGCACGCGGGTGCTGCTGCATCTGGTGGACATGGCGCCCTTCGACGACAGCATCGATCCGGTTGCCCAGGCCAAGGCCATCGTCAAGGAACTCAAGAAATACGACGAGGCCCTGTACGAGAAGCCGCGCTGGCTGGTGCTCAACAAGCTGGACATGGTGCCGGTCGAGCAGCGCGAGACCCTGGTCAAGGACTTCGTCAAGCGCCTGCGCTGGAAGGGCCCGGTCTACCAGATCTCGGCCCTCACGCGCGAGGGCTGCCAGCACCTGGTCCACGCCATCTACGACCATGTCGCCAAGCTGCAGGAGCGGCCGCCTGAAGACCCTGACGTGCGCTTCGCGCCGGTCGAGGGCGAGGGCCCCGACCCCACCGATCCGCGCTTCCGCTGAACGCATGGCCCGGCAGCGCCGACCATTCCCACCCCTCGAACCACCTGCCACGATTGCCCGCCATGAGTGAGGTCCTGAAGAACGCCCGCCGCATCGTCGTCAAGGTCGGCTCCAGCCTGGTCACCAACGAGGGCAAGGGCCTGGACGCCGCGGCCATCGACGCCTGGTGCGTGCAGCTGGCAGCCCTGGTCAAGCAGGGTCGCGAGGTGGTGATGGTCTCCTCTGGCGCCATTGCCGAAGGCATGAAGCGCCTGGGCTGGAGCGTGCGCCCCAAGGAGCTGCACGAACTGCAGGCCGCCGCCGCCGTGGGCCAGATGGGCCTGGCGCAGATCTACGAGACCAGCCTGCG
>JBJOKY010000117.1:0-11518 GCA_046045865.1 Pseudomonadota bacterium
GGACAACCAGCCCCCCGGCCCGACCTGGGTGCGCCTGCGCGCCATACGTGCCGGCGGCACCTACGGGCCGTGGACGGCGCCGATCAGCGTGGTGGTGGGGTGAACGGCACGCACATCCAGACTGCTGCGGCGCACCTGCACCTGCACCTGCACCGGCACCTGCACCTGCACCTGCACCTGCCGGGCGGCATTTCACCTGCGGCAGGAGTGTGCTCTTGCGTCTCGCGGCAGCAGGATGCCCGTGCCGGCATGCTCAGCCAGCGCCTGCATAGCTGCCGACCCTGAACTTCTTCATCTTCTCCCACAAGGTCTTGCGGCTGATGCCCAGAAGTTCAGAGGTCTTTGCGACGCTGCCGCCCGTATGGTTGAGCGCCTTGTCGATATGGCGCCGCTCGACATCCTCCAGCACCGCATGCAGCGGCACGATGGCGTCGACCGGCGCCGCCGATCCTGCCGATGCGGGCGGGCTCGTACCGGACTCGGCCATGTCGAGCACGCCCGCATCACTCAGCACGACGGCTTCTTCAAGGTAGGAGCGCAGTTCGCGCGCATTGCCCTGCCAGCTTCGACCCAGGAGGTGGCGCGTGAAGGCCTCGGACACTGCGATCGGTCGCCCTTGCTCCGCCGCGATGTGCTGGAGCATCCGCTCGGTCAGCCAGGGTATGTCTTCCGGTCGTTCGCGCAAGGGCAGCAGGCCGATGCGTATGACGGCAAGACGGTAGTAGAGGTCTTCGCGGAAGGTGCCGGCCGCCATGTCGGCATGCAGGTCGCGGTTTGTGGCGGCAATGATCCGGAAGTCGCTGCGCGTGATCCTCTCGGAACCCAACCTGAAGAAGCTGCGCTCCTGCAGGGCCCGCAGGAGCTTGGCCTGCATGCTTGCGGACAACTCGCCAACCTCGTCAAGGAACAAGGTGCCGCCGTTGGCCCGCTCCATGTAGCCGCGGTGTGACCGCTGTGCGCCCGAGAACGCACCCTTCTCGTAGCCGAAGAACTCGGCCTCCATCAAGGAGTCAGGGATGGCCGCGCAGTTCACGGCAATGAATCCATCCTTGCCTGCATAGGCCAGGGTGTGGATGAACTGGGCCACGATCTCCTTGCCAACACCAGACTCGCCGGTGAGCAGCACGGACACGCGCAGCCTTGCGACCTTGCGCGCGGTAGCCTCCACCTTCTGCATCGCCGCCGAGATGCCGAGCACAGGCATCGGCAAGGACGGCTCGACCGGGCAGACCGCGCCCTGCACCAGCGCCACCAGGCGCTCGATGTCGAACGGCTTGGTCAGGTATTCCCGGGCACCCGCACGGATGGCGGCCACCGCATCGTTGACGCTGCCGTAGCCCGTGAGGAAGAACCAGGGACGCGCACGGATCGGGTCCTCCTGATCGACGTACCAGCGCGTGGCCAGGCCATCGGTCAGCCGCACATCGCTCACCACGGCGCTCCATGACGATCCGAGCTGGGTCGTGGCCTCCGCCAGGCTGCGACACCAGCGCACCTGGTAACCTTCCAGTTCGAAGCGTTGCACCAGCGATTCCCCCATGATGGGGTCGTCTTCAAGCAGCAGCAGTGTCTTCATGTCGTTCACGGTTGGGGATCCAGAACACCAGGCGTGTGCCGGACGGACAGGTCTCGTCGAGTGCAAAGCTTCCGCCATGCTGATTGGCCAGTTCACTGCAGACCCACAGGCCGAAGCCGCGTGGGTCGTTTCCGCTTTCAGCGGTCAGGCTGCGCTCAAGGTCGCTGCGGCTGAGCGGCGTACCCGAATTGCTGACGGCTAGCGTCACCCGGTCTTCGTCCGCCGTCAGGACGGCATGGATGCGCCCACCCTCGCCTGCCGCCTTGCATGCATTGAGCAGCAGGTTGAGCATGACCTGACGCACCACGCCCGACGGAACGCGCATGGCGCTGACGATGTCGCTGTGGGTGCTGAGGCTCGCACCCGGTGCCAGGCTCGCCGTGCGGGCGAGCGTCACGATATCATCCAGATCATCAAGGTCCAGGGGACGGACCTCGATGCGCGCCTGCGGCAGCAGGGCCGCCACGGTGGCCTGGATCTGGTGCAGTCCACGCTGCAGCAGGTCGAGGGTGAGTGCCCGGGTGGCTTGCGAGGCACCATGCAGCCGCAGCGTCTGTGTGGCGTTGAGCAGGCCGCCCAGCGGGTTGTTGATCTCGTGGGCCACGGCGGCCGTCATGCGCCCGACGGTCGCCATGCGTTCTGCCGACAAGGCGCGCTGCTCCGCGATGCGCCGCACCTGCGTCTCAGCAATCAGCTGATCGACCGCCGCACTGATGCGCCCGAGTTCAGGGTCGCGCGTCAGAGGCAGCTGGGCATGCAGGGTCTCGGCATCCGCATGACCTATGCGTTCGATCACCTGTGCCATGCGGGCCACGGGTCGGGTCATGCGCCGCCCCATCCACCAGCCCGCCGGAACCAGCAAGGCCACCGCCAGGACTGCGCCGATCAGTGCCGGTTGACTCAATGCCCGCCAGTCAGGCGCAAATACAGGCGCATCGATCTCGATGTAGGTGTAGCCGAGCAGCTGGCCGTCTTCGCTGCGCATGGGGTCGATCAGGGTCAGCGATCCATCGCCCTGTGCAATGCGCGTGTGCTGAAGCATGTCGCGCAGGGCCGGCAGGTGATGACCGCGCTGAAGACCTGTCAGGACACTGCTGCCGGTTTCGAGCACATCGGGCGCCGATGCCGCGAAGACCCGTCCTTCGGCATCCAGGACGGCCGCACGGCCATGTCCCGATCCCGCCCCCGGCAGCAGGGCCGCCGTGTTGCGCAGCAGCGCAAATACCCGCCAGGTGTCGTCAGCGGTCAGCAGCGGCAGTGCCTGTGCACCCAGCAGTGTCGCGGCACGCTCCACGGTAAGCACGGTGTCGTCGTGCGCCCTGCGGGCCGACACACGGGCGGACACCGCCGTCACCAGCAATGCAGCCAGCAACACGGCCAGCGACAGGCCGAAGGGAATCTGGATGCGGTAAGGCAGTCGACCCAGCATCAGGTATCGACGCCCGAACCCGGCACGCTGCGCGCAAGCTGGCGGATGGAGTCGAACATCGCGGGGTAGCCGGCCGTGAAGCCATCCAGGTTCAAGGCCTTGAGCAGGGCCCTGCCGGCTTCATCATTCGGCATCGCGATCAATGCCTGCCGCAGCGCGCCTGTGTGGCTGTGCCCCGAATTCGCCGGTGCAACCAGCGGGGGAAATCCATAATCAGCCGATCGCCAGACCACTTCGGTGTTCAACGCGGCCGACATGCCCTGCAGCCGCATGGTCTCCCAGACATAACCGTCTATGGATCCGGCATGGGCAAGCCGAGACGCAACCGCCTCGGCGACATTGCGATGGCCGTGGGCAAAGAAGGTCCGCTTGAGGTCGCGCGGTGACAGCCCGGCCGCAGCGAGCTGCCCCTGTGCAACCAGCCAGCCGGAATTGGACAGGGGGTCCGAATATGCGACCACCTTGCCGGCCAGGTCTAGCCACTGCCGGACCTCGCGCCGTCCGGCCGCCCGGATCAGATAGGCCTGATACACCGGCCGATTGCGATAGAGCGGCACGGCCAGCAACTCCAGCTGAGGCTGGGAGCGGACATAGGGATACCCGCAGGTCCAGGCCGCATCGATCTGCCCGGCCCCGAGCAGATCGTGTATCGCCTGGTACTGATCGCGGGATACGAAGCTTACGGACGCATCCAGGCGACGCGAGAGGTAATCCGCCCACCTTGCCAGGAAGGCCGCCTGGTCGGCCAGGATCACGGCCGTCAAGCCGATGCGCAGGCGCGACGGCGTGGCCGCACGGCCGATCCGTGAACTGGCCAAGGTCAGGGCAAGCGCGCTGCAGGCGCGTCTACGAAGCATCTGGAAGCCGGATGAGGTTACGAGACCGGAACATATCCGAGCCCGGATTCGTTACGCCATCCGGACACTCCCTGATCGCATCGTCTGCAAGTACCTGATTCACATGGAGACACAACGAGCCTGGACATTGGCATGGTCCGTGCTGATCAGAGCCTGACCCATCCACCCCAAGAGGAGACACCATGGACGAGCTCAAGCTCAGCCGCCGCATATTCCTGAAGTCCAGCAGCAGCAGCGCTGCCGTTGCAGTCGGGAGCGCAGGCGCGGCATTGATGGCCACCAGCCCGGCCCAGGCGGCCACACCGGCCGGCAGCACCAGCACGACCCTGAACTACCCCAAGCGGGGTGTCGGCAAGGCAGCCGGCATGCCGGTCAATCAGGCCGTGGCCTTCATGTACCCGGATGCGAGTTCGCCCTGCGCAGCCATACGCATGGGCAGTGCCGTCCCCGGTGGCGTGGGCCCGAACAGCGACATCGTCGCTTACAGCACGATGTGCACGCACATGGGCTGCCCGGTGAACTACGACGCGGGCAGCAAGACCTTCAAGTGCCCCTGCCATTACTCGATCTTCGACCCGGAGAACAGCGGTCAGATGGTGTGCGGCCAGGCGACCGAGGATCTGCCTCGCATCGCGCTGGAGTACGACGCGAAGTCCGACTCGGTCACGGCCGTCGGTGTCGACGGTCTCATCTACGGCCGCCAGGCCAACATCCTGTAAGAGGCCGCACCATGAGCAGCAACATCAAGGACCGCATCGCCCTGCCGCCGAAGGATGCGCAGAAGTCGAACATGACCTGCCACTTCTGCATCGTCGGCTGTGGCTACCACGTCTACAAGTGGGACGCGAACAAGGAAGGCGGGCGCCCTGCCAGCCAGAATGCCCTGAACGTCGATTTCACGCAGCAAGTCCCGGCTTTCGGCGTGACGATGACGCGCGCGATGACCAACACGATCACGGACAAGCTCGGCAAGCGCTGGAGCATCATGATCGTTCCGGACAAGGAATGCGTGGTCAACAGCGGCCTGTCCTCCACCCGGGGCGGCAAGATGGCGTCCTACCTGTACACCCATGACGGCATCGGACGCGAGCGGCTCAAGAACCCGCGCATCTTCCTGGGTGACCAGTGGCTGGACACGGGCTGGGATCAGGCCCTGGCGATCTATGCAGGTCTGAGCAAGAAGATCCTGGACAACGACGGGCCGAGCGGACTGCTGTTCGACTGCTTCGACCACGGCGGCGCCGGGGGGGGCTTCGAGAACACCTGGGGCACCGGGAAACTGATGTTCAGCGCCATCCAGACACCGATGGTGCGCATCCACAACCGTCCGGCCTACAACTCGGAGTGCCATGCCACGCGCGAGATGGGCGTCGGCGAACTGAACAACAGCTACGAAGATGCGGAACTTTCGGACTGCATCATCGCCACAGGTTGCAACCCCTACGAGACGCAGTCGAACTACTTCCTGAACCACTGGGTACGGAACCTCAACGGCAGCTCGGTCGACAAGAAGAAGAAGTGGTTCCCCGGCGAGAGCGCTGCAGCGGCCAAGCTGATCGTCGTGGACCCGCGCCGATCGGCCACGGTGGTGATCGCCGAGCAGATCGCCGGCAAGGACAACGTGCTGCACCTGGATATCGAGCCCGGCACGGACACGGCGCTGTTCAACACCTTGCTGACCTACGTCGTCGACCAGGGCTGGCACGACAAGGACTTCATCGCCAGGCACACCAGGGGCTTCGACGAGGCGATGAAGACCAATCGCACCACGCTCGAAGATGGCTCCAGGGCCACGGGCATCCCGGTTGCCAAGCTCAAGCAGGCTGCGGAATGGGCCTACAAGCCCAAGGCCGGTGGCCATCGACCGCGCACCTTTCACCCCTACGAGAAGGGCATCATCTGGGGCAATGACAACTACGTCATCCAGAGCGCGCTGGTGAGCCTGGCCCTGGCCACGCACAACGTCGGGCGGCGCGGCACCGGTGTGTGCCGCATGGGCGGCCACCAGGAAGGCTACACACGGCCGCCGTATCCGGGCGACAGGAAGATCTACATCGACCAGGAGGTGATCAACGGCCGCGGCCTCCTGTACACCTTGTGGGGAACGAACCCGTTCCAGACCACGCTCAATGCCGAGCAGCACCGCATGGTGCTGCACAAGCGGGCCAACATCGTCAACGAGGCCATGGCCAGGGCCAGGGGCGCGAGCACCGAGCAGCTCATCGACATCATCTACGATGCCTGCAAGAACAAGGGTGGGCTGTATGTGGCGGCGATGAACCTGTACCCGACCGTGATCGCCGAGGAGGCACATCTGATGTTCCCGGCTGCACATCCTGGCGAGATGAACCTGACCTCGATGAATGGTGAACGCCGCCTGCGCCTGTCCGAGAAGTTCATGGACCCGCCCGGCTCGGCCAAGCCCGACTGCCTGATCGCTGCCGACATCGCCAACACCCTCAGGGCCCTGTACCTGCGCGACGGCAAGGCCGACATGGCCCGACGCTTCGAAGGCTTCGACTGGAAGACCGAGGAAGACGCCTTCAACGACGGCTTCCGCCGCGCCGGCCGTCCGGGTGTCGGGCCCATCGACAGCCAGGGCGGGGACACCGGCTATCTGGCGACCTACGACCTGCTGCGCAAGGCCGGCAACAACGGGGTGCAGCTGCCGATCAAGGAAGTGAAGGCCGGCAAGCTGATCGGCACGCCGATGATCTATGCCGACTACAAGTTCGACACCCCAGACGGCAAGGCCGAGTTCAAGGCCGCCCCCTGGAACGGCCTGCCCGGGCCGGTGGCCGACCAGAAGGCCAAGCACAAGTTCTGGCTCAACGCCGGACGCGCGAACGAGGTCTGGCAGACGGCCTATCACGACCAGTACAACAGCTTCGTGCGCGACCGCTTTCCGATGGCCTACATCGAGATGAACCCCGAGGATGCACGCCAGCTCGGCGTGAGCCCGGGCGACGTGGTCGAGGTGTGGAACGACCACGGCAGCACCTATGCAATGGCCTATCCCCTGAAGACCGCCAAACCAGGCCATACCTTCATGCTCTTCGGATACGTCAAGGGCGTGCACGGTGATGTCGTCACCCCCTGGGTCGATCGCAACGTCGTGCCTTACTACAAGGGCACATGGGGCAGCATCAGGCGGGTGGGCAGCGTTGATGACTGGAAGCAGAACATCAGCTTCAAGGATCGTCGTTTTGCCTGACGGCCGCAGGACGGCACCACTCGGCCCTGGGCGCCGGCTGGCATCGGGATGCCAGCCGGCATCCCGGCATTGCCTTGCGACGGTATGCACGGCACAGTAGAGCGCAGCGCACCGCAGCCTCACGGTGCGCCAGGACGTCGAGACCACCACTCTGCCATGCCCGAACAGACTTCATCAGGCTCATCCACAGGGCCTCATCTTGCAGGACAGGCCGCATCACTGCCATGGCACGGGCAGGAGACGCCTGGCGTGGACGCATCGGCGTTCGACCTGGCGCAGGCCCTGATCGGGTCGCGCCGCCACGTTTCGCCCAGGCATCTGGTCGAGCCCGGCCCCACGCCGCAGCAACTCGACGCCTTGTTGCGCCTGGCGGCCGCGGCACCCGACCATGGCTGCCTGACACCCTGGCGCTTCATCCTCGTTTCGTCATCGAGCAGGGGTCGGCTGGCCGAGGTGTTTGCCCTGGCGCTGATCGATCGGGACCACGGCGCCACGCCGGAGCAGATCGATTCCGCGCGCGAGAAGGCCCATCGCGCGCCGCTCCTGCTGGTGGCCATCGCCCGCCTGGCGCCGAGTGAGCCGAACACACCGGCGCTGGAACGCATGGTGTCGATGGGCGCGGCGATCCAGAACATCCTGCTCGGTGCCCATGCCATGGGTCTGGCCGCAGGCCTGACCAGCGGTCAAGCCATGAGTTCACCCCGTCTGGCAGAACTCCTGGCACTGGGTGACGGCGAGGTCCCGGTGTGCTGCATCAACATCGGCACTCCCGCCCGGGTCAAATCCGGGCGGCTGAGGCCGGTACCGGATGCGTTCTTCAGCGTGTTGTGACTCGTGGCCCGGCCGAGTCCTCGGGTGGCGCATGCCCGCCGTCCGTCGCCCAGGTGCTCGACGGCGCGGGCCACCACGACGTCCGCGATCGCCGTCGTGTCGCGCAGCGACAGGTGAGTGAGGTCAGCGCCGGCGCTGTTGCCGGCCGCCTGCGGCGCATGCGGGTCCGACACGCGCCTGCATGGCTGAGCGCCGCCCGATTGACCGGATCGGGTGGGTAGCTCGATCTTGCGGAGAAACCCTTGCCCGCCTTGATTGGTGTCAAGGGCTCTTGTACCCATCGGAGGAAAGTCCATGCATCGCACGTGATCATCGTCACATCGAGGAGCTGGGCATGAGGCTGACAAGACGAACCTTCATCATCGCGTCGGGTGCGTCCGCCGCCATGGTGGCAACAGGCTGCGCAACGACGCCGCAGCCACTTTCCAGCGCCTTGATACCGCGCAAGGCCGGCCCCAGCAGCCCTGCCCAGGGCGACTGGGTGGCCAGCACCTGCCAGGGCTGCACGCAGTGGTGCGCCATCCAGATCTATGTGCAGGGGGGGCGTGCCACACGGGTGCGCGGCAACCCGCTGAGCAAGACCAACCACGGCTACGTCTGCCCGCGTGGCCACATGATTCCGCAGCAGGTCTACGACCCGGACCGCATCAAGACGCCGATGAAGCGCACCAACCCGGTCAAGGGGCGGGGTGTCGACCCGAAGTTCGTACCCATCAGCTGGGACGAAGCCCTCGACACCGTGGCCGAGAAGATGATGGAACTGCGCCGCGCCGGTGAGCCCGACAAGCTCATGTACATGCGCGGGCGCTACTCGCCGACCAGCACCGAGTTGCTCTATGGCACGCTGCCCAAGATCTGGGGCACGGGCCAATACTTCTCGCACAGTGCCTTGTGCGCCGAGGCCGAGAAGATGGGCCCGGGCCTGACCCAGGGCTTCTTCGGCTACCGCGACTACGACCTCGAGAAGACCAACTGCCTGGTGGCCTGGGGCTGCGACCCGTTGGCCTCCAACCGGATGGTACCCAACACCATCCACCGCTTTCACGAAATCGCCAAGCGTGGCTCGGTCATCGCCGTGGACCCGCGCCTGAGCAACGTGGCAGCCAAGGCGCAGGAGTGGCTGCCCGTCAAACCCGGGGCGGACGGTGCCCTGGCAGGCGCCATCGCCCACGTGCTGCTCACCGAAGGCTTGTGGAGCCGCGAGTTCGTGGGTGACTTCAAGGACGGCAAGAACCTGTTCGTGGCCGGCCAGACGGTGGACGAGGCCAGCTTTGGCGAGAAGGAGACCTTCGGCCTGGTGAAGTGGTGGAACCTCGAACTCAAGGACCAGACGCCGGCCTGGGGCGAGAAGGAAAGCCTGATCCCTGCCGAGCAGATCCTGCGCGTGGCACGCACCATGGGCAAGGCTGGCTCCAAGTGCGCCGTCTGGATGGGCCCGGGTGTGGCAATGACACCGCGCGGCACCTACGCCGCCATGGCCGTGCATGCGCTCAACGGTGTGCTGGGCTCGATCGATACCGAAGGTGGTGTGTGGCAAAGCAGCAGTGCTCCGACGGCCTCGTTTGCCAAGACCGACAAGTATGTCGACGAGCTGGCAAAGGAAAAAGGCCATGGCAAGAAGATCGATGGCCGCGGCAGCAAGGACATGCCGGCCATGATGAACGCCAAGCCGGGCAGTGGCGTGGTCACCAACTACATCGCCACCGGCATGCTCAAGGATCCGGGCGCGATCAAGGTCTGCCTGTCGTCGTGGTCGAACTTCAACTTCTCGGGCACCAACCCGAAACGCTGGGACGACGCGCTGGCCAGGCTGCCGTTCTTCGTGCACATGGTGACCAATCCGTCGGAGATGACGCAGTTCGCCGACATCGTGCTGCCGTCCACCTTCAACTCGGCCGAGGGCTGGTCGATCGTGGGCAACATGGGCAATGGCTACGGCTACGTATCCATCCAGCAGGCGGCCGTCAAGCGGCTGTGGGATGTCAGGCAGGAAGAGACCGAGGTGATGTGGCTGCTGGCCGAGAAACTCAAGGCCAAGGGCTTCGCCAACCTGTACGACTACTACGCCAACGAGTTCAAGGATCCCGAGACCGGCAAGGCACCCACCACGGCGCTGGAGTTCAGCGAGATCGCTGCGAAGATCACCAGCGCGGCCATCTGGAAGGCCAAGGAGCCACTCAAGGGGGATGCACCCATCGCCAGCTGGGCCGAGTTCAAGGCCAAGGGCATGTTCAGCGGCCCGAAGTACACGCTCAAGAAGAACTGGGGCGGCAAGTTCGCCACCGCCACCAGGAAGTTCGAGTTCTACAGCGAGACGCTCAAGAAGGGGCTGGACGAGCACGCCGCCAAACACAAGACATTGGTGGACGACGTGATGGCTGCAAGCGGCTACGTCGCACGCGGCGAGCGGGTCTTCGTGCCGCACTACGAGCCGCCCAAGCGGCACGGCAGCGAGGCCGACTTCCCCTTCACCTTCGTCGACTACAAGTCGCGTCTGAACCGCGAGGGCCGCAGCGCCAACCTGCCCTGGTACCAGGAGTTCAAGAAGGTCGATCCGGGCGACGTGTCCTGGGGCGACGTGATCAAGATGAACCCGCTGGACGGTGCGCGACTGGGCCTCAAGAGCGGCGACAAGGTCAAGGTCACATCGGCAGTGGGCAGCATCACCACCGAACTCAAGCTCTGGGAAGGTGTGCGCCCCGGCACGGTCGCCAAGTGTTACGGACAAGGCCACTGGGCCTATGGCCGGGTTGCCACCGGGAAGTTCGGTGCACAAGCCACCCGCGGCGGCAACAACAACGAGATCCTGGTCGACGACTACGACCGGCTGAGTGGTGCGACCGCCCGCAACGGCGGCTTCACCGGTGTGCAGATAACCAAGGTCTGACCCCAGCCACACGAACCCAAGGAAATCATCATGTCCAGACTTGGAATGGTCATCGACCTGAGCCGCTGCGTCGGCTGCGGGGCCTGCGCCTTCGCCTGCAAGGCCGAAAACAACACGCGCACCCGCTCGGACACCCAGAGCTTCAACTGGGCCGACTTCGTCATGCACACCGAAGGCACCTTCCCCAATGTGACGCACTTCGTCATGCCGGTGCTCTGCAACCACTGCACGGACGCACCCTGCGTCAAGGTCTGCCCGGGCAACCCCAAGAAGGCCGGCCCCGGCAATCCCTACAAGGCGCTCTACAAGACGCCCGAAGGCATCACCATGCACAACCCCGACCTGTGCGTGGGCTGTGGCGACTGCCAGAAGAAGTGCCCTTACAGCCACGAGTATCTTGACGCTGCCAGCCTGGATGGGCAGACCTACAGCGTGATCAGCCTGAACGCAGCCGACGAGGAGCCGCAGCCATTCTGGTCCGACAAGGCCTCGGCCATCCCGGGATGCACGGCGTCAGGCGCCGAGACATCCGCCAAGGCTGGCACACGCACGCCAGCCATGAACGCCTGGAAGGGCAGCGATCTGCAACCCATCCGCAGCGACGATGTGGTCGAGAAGTGCACCTTCTGCTATCACCGTGTACTCAATGGTCTGCAGCCTGCCTGCGTGGAAGTCTGCCCCTCGCAGGCGCGCATCTTCGGTGACCAGGACGACCCCGCCAGCA
>JBJOKY010000462.1:0-6646 GCA_046045865.1 Pseudomonadota bacterium
ACTCAGCGTGTCGCCATCGACATCGCTCCAGCCCGCCAGCAGGTCAGCCTTGGTCAGGGTGTATGCGGTGTCTTCACTGCCCGCTGCCAAGGGCAGCTGGGCGCCGGTCAGCGCTGGCTGGTCGTTCACCCCCGCCACCTCGAAGCTGTGCGTTGCCGCCGCCGAGGCGCCCTGACCATCGATCACCGTATAGGCCAGTTGAACCGTGCCGTTGAAGTCGGCCGCGGGCGTGAAGGTCCAGCTGCCGTCGACATTGGCGGCGAGCGTGCCATTGGTGGCGCTCAGGTTCTGCACGCCCAGGACGGCACCGGCGTCGACGTCGCTCCAGCCCTGCAGCAGATCGGCCAGGGTGATGCTGTAGGCGGTGTCCTCGGTGGCTGCGGCCAGCGGCAGCCTGGTTCCAGTCAGTGCCGGCGGGGTGTTGAGCGGTGCCAGGTTGAAACTCTGGGTGGCTGCGCTGGTGCCACCCTGCCCGTCGATGACGTTGTAGCTCAGGTTGACGGTGCCATTGAAGTTGGCGGCTGGCGTGAAGGTCCAGCTGCCGTTGTTGTTGTTGACCAGCGTACCGTTCTGGGCCGTCAGGCCCGCAACAGTCAGGGTATTGCCGTCGACATCGCTCCAACCCTGCAGCAGTTCTGCCTGGCTGATGGTGTAGGCATTGCCTTCCTTGCCGGCAGCCAGCGCTGCCGACGCTCCCGTCAGCACCGGCGCGTCATTGACTGCGCTGACCACGATCGGATACGAATAAGGCGCGACGGAGGCCGCACCCAGGTCATCCACCGCCACATAGGCCAGGCTGGTCGAGCCATTCCAGTCGGCATCCGGCTTGAAATACAAGGTGGCCGCATTGCTCGTGGCGGCGATGACCGTGCTGGTGTCCACCAGCTGGGTCAGGCCGGCGTCCAGATACAGCGCGCCGTGGGCAGGCAGGGTGCTGACCTGGAAACTGGCGATGGTTCCGTCAACGTCGCTGCCCTTGAGCGCCACGCTGACCGCGGTGTCCTCGACCGTCCTGGAAGTTTCTCCGACTGCGGTCAGGATGCCGACACCAGCTGAGTAGTAGTTCGACACGACCATATCGAGTCGGTTGTCGCCGTTGACATCCACCACCTGGATACTCGACGTATTCGCCCCGCCGGTATCGAGCAATTGTGGGGTGTTGTAGCCACCGGTCCCGTTGGCTGTTACCACAACGGCTTTGGCCAAGCCACTCGTGGCAAGGATGTCATTTTTCCCGTCCCCATTGATATCAACCACGCTGACGTCGAGTTGTGTCACACCTGTGGTGATCACCTGCGCGGTGTTGAACCCGCCAAGTCCGTTGCCCGTCAATACCGAAATGTTGTTGGACGTCTGGTTGGCCGTGACAATATCGAGCTTGCCGTCACCATTGACGTCGCCCAGCGTCAACTTCACAGGATTGCTTGCACCAGTCCCGACGCTGAAGTTGTCGGCGCTGTTGAATCCGCCGGCTGCATTGGCGGTGATGACGGAGACATTGTGGGACGTGAAGTTGCTCGTGATGATGTCGAGTCGCCCATCACCATTCACGTCAGCCAGTTCGACCCCGAACGGCGAGGTCGCCCCGGTGCCGAGCCTAATCAGGTCCGGCTTCAGTCCCCCCTTGCCGTCGCTCATCAGGACCGACACGGTATGGTTGCCAGGATTGGTCGTGACGATGTCGTTCCAGCCGTCCTTGTTGAGGTCACCGATGGCGAGTTCGCGCGCCTTCGTCACACCGGCTTCCACCACGTCGACCTGCACCACCGCGGGCGCACTGAAACTGCCGTTGCCTAGCGAGGTGAAGATCGAGACATTGCTCGAGCCCACGTTGGCGGAAATGATGTCAAGCCGGCCATCGTTGTTCATGTCGGCCAGTGCACCACCCACGGCAGTGGTGGCACCGGTCCCCAGGCCGAGCACCTTGGGCGTGCCGAATTGGCCCGCGCCGTTGCCCGCCAGAACCGAGACCGAACTGGAAAGGTCATTGAAGGTGACGATGTCGAGTTTTCCGTCACCGGTCACATCTCCCACCTGAACCCATCCCATTACACACAAGTCCACCCCGTGAAGCTCCTACCCGAACGCCCGGCAAACTGACGTGATGATGAACTGGGCTGAAGAAGAGCTGCGCACGCTGTCGCTGGGCGACGCGAGGCTGGACAAACGGGCGGTGGTGCTGGCCGAGCAGCTGGCGCAGCGTCCCGGCGCGAGCATTCCGCAGGCATGCGGCGACTGGGGCCAGACGCAGGCGGCCTACCGCTTCCTGGCGCACGAGAACGCCAGCGGCGAGGCTGTGCTGCAGGCGCACGCCCAGGCCAGCGTGCAGCGCATGGCCGCGCACCGGGTGGTGCTGTGTGTGCAGGACACGACCGAGCTGGAGTTCGACGCGCAGCGCGCTCAGGGTCTGGGGCCGCTGAACTACGAGGCGCGCCGGGGCCTGTACGTGCATCCGACCTACGCGCTCACGCCCGAGCGCGAGCCGCTGGGGCTGATCAACGCGTGGAACTGGGCGCGCCAGGCCAGGCCCGTGGACGGTGGCGCACGCCCGGGGATCAACGAGGGGCTGCGCTGGGTGGAGAGCTACGCGCACCTGGTGGATCTGGCCGTGGGGCTGAGCACGACGCGGCTGGTGTGCGTGGGCGACCGCGAGTCCGACACGATGGCGCTGTTCGAGCAGGCGCAGCGCAGCGACTGGGCGGTGGATGTGCTGGTGCGCGCCCAGCACAACCGGGTGCTGCCCGACCAGCAGGCCGGCAAGCTGTGGTCGCGCGTGATGGCCACACCCGCGCTGGGGTGCGTGCGCTTCGAGGTGCCGGGCGGGCGCGGGCGCAAGCCGCGCACAGTCAGGCAGGAGCTGCGTGCGCAGCGCGTGGTGCTCAAGCCCGGCAAGGCGGGGCAGGCCGACATCGAGATGAGCTGCGTGATCGCCACCGAGGTGGGCGCGCCCGCCGGGGTCAAGCCGGTGGTATGGCGGCTGCTGAGCAACCGCCCGGTCCACACGCTGGAGCAGGCCGCCGAGCTGGTGGACTGGTACCGCGCGCGCTGGGAGATCGAGCTGCTGTTCCTGGTGCTCAAGGAGGGCTGCCGGGTCGAGCGGCTGCAGCTCACCCACATCGATCGACTCGAAACCGCCCTGGCCATGTACCTGATCATTGCCTGGCGCATCAACCGCCTGATGCGCCTGGGCCGCCAGCTGCCGGATCTGCCGGCCGAACTGCTGTTCGATGACGTCGAGTGGCAGGCGGCCTACATCCTCAACCGCAAGAAGCCCCCGAGCCAGCCCCCCACGCTCAACACCGTGGTGCGCCTGATCGCCCGCCTGGGCGGCTTTCTGGCCCGCAAGGGCGACGGCGAGCCCGGTGCGAAAACCCTCTGGCTGGGGCTGCGGGAGATCTATACCTTCGTCCGCGGTGTGCAGTTCGCAAGGCAGGTGGGGGCTTGTGTGTAATGGGATGACCCACCCAGGGGATCACCCGCAGTCGGCGCCAGATTGCCGGCCAGCAGACCGGTGAATCCATCCAGCGCAAGTGGAGCCGCCTCGATCACCGCGCCCGCATTCTGTGTTTCCAGCGTCCAGTTGCCGCCCAGTTGCGCCGAACCCGTCAGGTCGATCGAGGCAGCGACGTCGGCATTCAGGGCCTGCCCCAGCGCCGTGATGAAACCCTGGCCCGCGATATCCGCACCGATGTTGCAGCCGTACAGCATCACGTCGGCGCCCACGGCCAGGTGGCTGCCGATATCGGCCAGCGCCTGCGCATGCTGGCCCAGGTTGCTGCTGTCGAGCGCCTGGTTGCCCAGCCACACGCTGCCGTCGGCGCCGTGGCTGATGATGTCCAGGGTGGTGATGTCCGTGTAGCCGGCGAGCAGACCGGCGAGTTGGGACCAGCCATCCTGGGCGGCATCGATGACGATCACCTCGATGCCCGGGGCGATCTGGCTGATGATCTCGGAATAGTTGGCGATGGACGTATCAACGACAGCGATGCGGTTTGCCATGGTATGGTTTTCTTGGTGGGTTGGTTTTGCGGGCATGCCGCGGCCACACCTCCCTGTGGCACAGGGTGGCAGGCCGGTGACGCTCGCGGTGGATCTGACGACGTGACTTTACGAAAGATGGATGGAATTCATACATCCATCCGACAGGGTTGCAAGCAATTTCATACAGGTAGCCAATACCTCACGAATCAGGCCCGCCAGGGTGTGCCTGGAGGTTTTTCAGGAGTTCACCGGGGATCCCTGGGATACCCGCCACAACTCACCCGGCAGGCCGCGACAGTGCCCACCGGATAACCATCTGGATGGCATCACCGGTGTACTGTCAGTTCTGGTCGAATTCACTTCGTGCCATGCCGACGAAACTCCGACGGACACACCTGCGCCTCAACCGGCCGGCTGATCGATCACATCGGATACCCGTCGCGACGAGGCCCGCAGGCGACGTCATGGACGCAGCGAGGCGCGTTGCGCCTAACTGGGGCGGTGGGCTGGGTAAGACATGCGGGAGGCGTCCTGAGTTTGGTTATTGGTAGTGATACGCGCAGCCGATGCACGCGCCGACCACGACTGTGGCGCGCATCCACCCTGAGCGTCCCTGACTGGCTCGTCCTGCTTTGCGGATAGGTGCAATGCACCCGCTGCAGGCCGACTCGTTTTACTTGATGTACTCGATGTTAAAAATCCGGAATCCCACCGCCATATCTGTATCAACGCCACAGGTCGATACAGCACGGAAGTGCCGACAAGTTCTCGATCCATCCGTGGCATCGCGCCAACATGGTGCATCTCGTCAACTTTTCCCTTTTCCTGACATCCTGATGCAATCTCGCCACCCCCGCATCCAGGGTGGATGGCAGCGCGCCGGACCGAGGCTGTCGGAAGCGCCAACTGCCACACGTTTTCATGCCGGCCAGACGGTCGCAATGGTCATTTGCAGCGATGCTGAACTACATTGCGCAGCCGTCGCCGCCGGTATGGCAGGCGGATCCTGAAACACCTATTCAAGCAATGACAGGAAGGAGCAGTGATGTATCACTGTAGTTACAGCCGTGCCTTGAAAACCACCCGGACCGAGCCTGCGGCATTCGATTCCTGTCAGGCCCGGCCATGAGTGCGGTTATCTCCAACCCGCCTGCGGGCCATGCGCCTCGGCACGTGCACGACCTGCTGCATGGCGAGCGTGGAACGGCAACCACAGCCTTGGGTCCAGCCCTGACGGGCCAGCGCACGGGCTTGCTGGTGCTGACCATCGCCCTGGCCCTGTTCGCCTGGTGGATGAGGAGCGCCCCTCTGGCTGGCGCGGTGATCGTGCAGGGCGTGGTCAAGAGTGAACTCAACCGCAAGGTCATCCAGCACCAGGAGGGCGGCATCGTCAGCGAGATCCTGGTGCGCGACGGCCAGCAGGTCGTCGCCGGCCAGATCCTCACCTACATCAGCGACGTGCGCAGCGACGTGGGCCGCGACGTGCTGCGCTCGCAACATGCCGCCGAGCTGCTGCGCAAGAAGCGCCTGGAGGCCGAGGTCGAGCTCGCGACCGTCTTCAACGCCGCCGCCTTCGGCAAGCTGGCCAAGGCCGACGCCGACCTGGTCGGGCGCGAGCAGCGGCTGTTCGACGCGCGCCGGCGCAACCTGGACGAGCAGGTCAGCTCGCTGACCTCGCAGGTCGGTGACGTCCAGGCCCAGATCGCCGGCCTGCGCTCGCAGCAGGGCGCGACCGAGAACGGCCTGAAGCTCTCGCGCGACGAGTTGAAGCTCAACGAGGAACTCGCCAGCCAGGGCTATGTGCAGAAGACCCGCCTGCTGACGCTGGAACGCACCGTCGTCGAATACGACAGCCGGCTGGGCCAGATGAGGAGCGAGATCGCTGCGGCGCAGCAGAAGATCCAGGATCTGCACCTGCGTGCCGCGCAGGCGCGCAACACCTACCAGCAGCAGGCCGCCGACGAACTCAAGGACGCCACGGTGCGCTCGCGCGAGATCGAGGAACGCCTGCGAGCCTCCGAGGACCTGGCGAATCGCCAGGCCGTGCGCGCGCCGGTGGCCGGCACGGTGATGGGCCTGCGCATCGCCGCGCCGGGCCTGAACGTCGGCCCGCGCGAGCCGCTGATGGAAATCGTGCCGGCCGACGAGCGCCTGGTCGTCGAGGCCAAGGTCAGGCTCGAGGACATCGCCCATGTGCAGGTCGGCGCCCAGGCCGAGCTGCGCCTGACGGCCTACGAATACCGCCGCACGCCCCGGCTGCCGGCCCGGGTCGACTTCGTCTCGGCCGACCGGATGGTCGACAGCCAGAGCGGTGCATCGTGGTTCGTCGCCCAGCTCAGCATCGCGCCGGCCGATCTGGACAAGCAGCCCGACATCAAGCTGCAGACCGGCATGCCGGCCGAGGTGTACGTGGCCACGCCGGCACGTTCATTGGCCAGCTATCTGCTCGGGCCGCTGGACAGCTTCCAGGCCAGGGCGCTGCGCGAGCCTTGAGCGCATTGCCGCCGCACAACGAATCCGACGTCGCCCGACCCCGCCCAACACTTCACTATGGATAGGCTAGCCGCATGACCTGGCTCTACACCCGCGCACTGCGCCGCTTCGTGCTGCTGGCCGGTGCGGCCAGCCTGCTGCTCAACCTGATGGCGCTGGCGCCTTCGCTGTT
>JBJOKY010000118.1:0-11439 GCA_046045865.1 Pseudomonadota bacterium
GCCTCGCCGTTGGGCTCGAACACGGCCCACTGGGTGGATTTCTCGATCGAGCGCTCCAGGTACAGGAAGTAGCGCCGCACGTTGACGTATTTCCATTCCGGGTCGCTGGACAAGGTGCGACCGCCCCAGACGCGGTGACCGCGCCCGGCGAAGGAGCGCAGGCAGTTGATGCCGTTCGGGTTGAGCAGCTCCTGCTGGAACTGGTTGATGTCCTGCTCGAAGCGCAGCGCGCCCAGCACGACCTCGTTGGCCGGCGCCTTGTGCACGCCGCGGTCGACGTCGGTGCGCGCGTACACGCCGGCGATGAAGCCCGAGGGCGGCAGCGTGATCTCGGTGCGTTGCCCGGTCGGGTCGGCAGCGACGACCCAGGGGTGGTACAGCGCCAGGCGCGAATCGTCGAAGTCGTTGCGCAAGCTGCGCACCTCGCCCAGGCTCATGCCCGCGCGGCTGTCGACGATGCCGACGCGGTAGCGCATCCGGCGGCAGTGCTTCTGCATCTCCATCAGCACCGCGGCATGGGTGTCGGCATGCGCGGCCGCGGCCGGCACCATGACGATGGAGATGTCTTCGACGCCCTCCAGTGCGGCCAGGCCGGTGCTGCCCTTGAGCTCGTCGGTCTCGCCGGCGTAGTCGCCCGCGGCGGGCTCGCCGCCATCGCCGCCGGGTGTGCCGGCACCCAGGCGGATGAGGTAGCGCGGCTCGGCCAGGCTGTTGGCGCCAGGCGCCAGCGCCGTGCCGTCGAAGAGCTGGTAGAGCGCGGCCAGCACGTCGGCGCCGGTGATGCCGGCCTTGAGCGTGGCGGCCACGGGCGAGGCCAGGGCGTCCTGCTTCTTCTGCGGCGCGGCGGCCAGCACGCTGGCCAGGCTGCGCGGGCCGGTGGGCGTGGTGTCGACGTTGGGGTAGATGTAGACGATCTCGCCGTCGGCGCCGCCCGAGCGTACCTCGATGTCGAAGCTGCGCAGCGCGACCACGCTGCCCGCGGCGGCCGGGCGCGCCGCCAGGGCGGCCAGCGGCAGGGTCAGGTCGGCGGCCAGGCCGGGGTTGAGCACGGCGTCGGCCTTGACGGTCAGCACCTCGCCGGCGGCGTCGAGCGTGCCGCGCAGCACGCGGCGGTCGTCGCCCCAGTGCGCGCCCTTGGTGTAGGCCGACAGGTCGACCGCCTGCTTGAGCGTGAGCACTGCCGCCGTGCCCGCGACCAGCGCACCCGAGGCGGGCGGGCGGGCGTAGTAGCGCGTCAGCGTCGTGCCCGGCGGCAGCCGGGCCGGGTCGAGCGAGGTGAGCTGGTCGGGCGCGATGGTGACGGGTGGCGCCTCGGGGTCGGGGTTGGCGCGCGACTGCAGTTCGGTACGCGCCGCATCGATCAGGAGGTTGGCGCCGCTGAGCCTGACGACGGCCTTCACGTCGAGCGGGAACTGGTCGTCGGCGACTGCACCGGCAACCCTGGCCGCCGCCTGCACGCCCGTGGCCTGCAGGAAGTAGAGCCGGTCGGCCGCAGCGGCCTGGGGTGACTCGGTCTTGAGCAGGTTCTCGCCGTTGCGCCAGACCAGTTCGAGCACGTAGCTGCCCTGCGCGCCCGGGAAGCGCGCCTTGAACGTGACGTTGCCGGCGCCGTCGCTGCGGCTGGCCGCCACCGCCGAGGTGCCGCCGCCGGACGTGTCGGCCGCGTTCACGCCCTGCACCACACGGGCCACGTAGAGCTGCTTGCCGCCGTTGTCGAAGAAGGCGCGGGCGGCGTGGGCGCTGTAGTTCAGCACCGGCGTGCCGGCCAGGGTCAGGTCGCCGGCGTCGCCGTAGATGCGTTCGAACTCGGCGTAGCTCGTCACCGGCTCGGGCGTGCCGCGCAGCGGGCCGCTGCGGGTCGGGCCGACCAGGGCCGCCACGCTGGTGCCCACGCCTTCGATGGACTTCTGGCGAAAGCTGGTTTCCTCGATGAAAACACCTGGGGCGAGATATTCAGGCATGGTCGATCTCCTTCAAGGGGTGCCGGGCGCCAGCAGCAGGTCGGCGTGTTCGGGGCTGGTGATGCGCCGCACCAGACCAGGGGTGATGCGAAATGCCAGCTCGGCGCCGAAACGGCTGCGCTGCTGGCCGTCGCGGCCGGTGGCGACACGGGCCGCGGGCAGCTCGTCGATATTCAGCGCAGGTATCTGCAGCTGTCCGGTGGCGGGGTCGGTCGGCACGGCGCCGGCCGCCAGCGGGTCGACCGCAAATACCCGCAGGCGGGCCTGGTAGGTGGCGGCGGTATCCAGCGTGGGCAGGGGCAGGCGATCCACAGCCAGGGCGAATTCGCCATTCACGTCGGCCTGCGCGACAAATACCTGGTTGCCACCCAGCGGGGGGATCACGGTCAATTGCACGCGGGCCCAGCCGGCCGGCCGGCCGGCGCCGAAGGACAGGCTGCCGTACAGGCCGCCGCCCTGGCCATATACCGTGCCGGCACAGGACCGGTAGAGTTTGATGACCTGCCCGGTGGCGGCACCGAACTGCAGCGAAAACCGTCGCGGCTGGTACAGGCCGCGGGTATCGGCGACGACGCCGGCCACGCCGTAGGGCGTGATGGCGGGGCGTGCCAGCGCGGCCACGCCGGCACGGCCGTCCAGGGTCTGCGTCAGGCTGCCGGGCAGGCTTCGGCTCAGCACCGTGCTGCTGCGCCGGTGCACCAGCTGCAGGTCGCGCGGCGCCTGGGTGAGCTGCAGCTGCAGGCCGGCGGCGGCGACGGCGCGCGCCGGTGCGTTGCTGCGCCCCGAGCCCTCGACCCAGTCGATCAGGTCGCTGCCGTGGCGCACCAGGGTCTCGAGCACGATCATGGTGTTGCCCCGACGGGATCCGTGTCGTCGCCGTCGCCGGGGCCGCGCACGCCGGTGGGCAGCACGACGGTGCGCACCAGCGGGCCTTCC
Source organism: Pseudomonadota bacterium (assembly GCA_046045865.1). Classification (GTDB taxonomy): domain Bacteria; phylum Pseudomonadota; class Gammaproteobacteria; order Burkholderiales; family Burkholderiaceae_C; genus Sphaerotilus. Next base: position 2,898 of record JBJOKY010000118.1, read on the forward strand.
TCGGCCACCTGGTCAGGCGCCAGGCGCACGGTCTTGACCAGGTAGGGGCTGGACAGGCGGTAGTCGCCCGGCAGGCTGTCCCACAGCCGCATCAGGTCTTCGGTGCTCATGTCCTCGGGCATGACCTGCACGGCTTCCTGGTCGTCCCAGGCGGAATCGAGCAGGGCCATGCGCGACGCGTCGAGCGTGAACGAGCCGCCGATCACCTGCATGCCGGCGGCCAGCGCCGACATCTCGCCTTCGGTGGTATTGCTCCAGCCCACCAGCAGCAGGTGCAGGTTGACCGGCAGTTCGGGCCGCGGCGTGCGCTGGCCGTCAGCCGGGCGCAGATACCGGTTGCGCGCATACGGGTCGATCGCGATGCGGTGCAGATAGATGCCCAGGGATTCCGCATTGGGTTGCTGCGTCAATTCCTTGAAACCCAGCAGCACACATTTGTAGGCCTTGCCCGGCAGCCGGCTCATGCGAAGGTCGAGTGCGTCCTTGAGGGCATGCAGGATACCGTTGATGGCCAGATGGGATGCCATGGATCAATGATGCAAAGAGTCGCGGCAGATTATCTTGAATATGTCGAACGACATGCCGGAATCATCTGGTGGCGAGTGTCGGCCAGATTTCAGCGGGCAGGTGGATATGAAATTTTGCCGCCAAGTCTAGGAGTGGCGCGGGGTGTTTGCAACGCCGTTCTCAGGAGTTGTCCATTGTTAGGTGTAATAGGGTGTCAGCAAAATGACCAAAGTCACCCGAAGAATGTCCGGGATATTGCGGCAGGTCTATTGCACTGGCGGGGTTTTCCGGCCAGCGGGCGCGGGCAGGCGCGGCGCGGGGTGGCCCGCGCCGGCGGGCAGAGCTTCAACCTGCCGTCAGCAGGCCGGCCAGATCGACGCTGGGGTTGGCCGCCTGCTGCGGCGTGGGCGACACGCCCGCGTCCAGCAGCTTGCGTGCCTGCAGGTGGTCCTTGGCAGCATTGACCGAGTCGACCGCGACGAGGTGCCCGGCGCGGTAGTGGTAGACCGAGAAAGTGACCGGGCTCGTGGCCGGGCCATTCGCCGAAGCGGTGGTCGGCGCGGCCGCGGCCGCCATCACGCCGCGCACGGCCCAGCTGTCCGCACCGGCCGACAGGCCGGCCATCTGCAGCTTGCAGTCGTACTGGTCGGACCAGAACCAGGGCGTGGCGGTGAAGGGCCGCACCTGGCCGAGCAAGGCGGCCGCGGCGCTGCGCGCCTGTTCGGTGGCGTTGTGCACCGATTCGAGCCGCAGCAGGCTGGCGCTGCCTGCCGTGGCGTCATCGATGCGGCGCGCCGTGCAGTCGCCCGCCGCGACGACCCGCGGGTCGGCCGTGCGGGCGCAGGCGTCGACGACGATGCCGCGGTCGCAGGCCAGGCCGGCGGCGCTGGCCAGGGCGTCGTTGGCGCTCACGCCCACGCCCAGCACGACCAGGCCGCAGGCGTGGCGGCTGCCGTCGGCCAGCAGCACAGCGCGCGCAAGGCCGTCTGCGCCTGCTTCGATCGCCTCGATGCGCGCATCCAGCACCAGCTGCACGCCGTGGTGGCGGTGCAGCGCGGCGTACCAGTCGGACAGTGCCGGCGCGAGCACGCGCCCGAGCAGGCGCGGCGCGGCTTCGAGCACCGTGACGGCCAGGCCCTTCCTGCGCGCCGTGGCTGCGACCTCCAGGCCGATGAAGCCGCCGCCGATCACCACCACCGGCAACTGCTGCGCGGCGCAGCGTGCCAGGGCGGCGGCGATGGCGCTGGCGTCGTCGCGGCTGCGCAGCACCAGCACATTGGGTGCGTCGGCGCCCGGCAGCGCCAGGCGGCGCGGCGTGGCGCCGGTGGCCAGCACCAGGCCGGTGTAGCAGAGCTGCTCGCCGCCGGCCAGATGCACGGTGCGCGTGGCGCGGTCGATGGCGTTCACGCTGCAGCCGGTGCGCAGAGTGATCTGCCTGCGTGCCAGCATCTCGGGCGCGCGCAGGGCGAGCTGGGCCTCGCCGATCTCGCCGGCCAGCCAGGCCTTGGACAGCGGCGGGCGGTGGTAGGGCCCGTGCGCCTCGTCGCCCAGCAGGGTGATGGCGCCGGTGTAGCCGCCGCTGCGCAGGGCCTCGGCCGTCATGGTGCCGGCCTGCCCGGCGCCGACGATGACGATGTGGCCGTCGCTGCCGGTCGCCTCGCCCGGGGCGGCAGGTGAGGCGGCGCCCGGCGCGTCGGGCGTGGGCGTGGGCGTGATGCTGCTCATTCCTGGTGCGCCGGCAGGCGCAGGCTGGCGCCGTCCATCGCCGCGCTGGCCTTGAGCTGGCAGGCCAGGCGGCTGGTCGGGCGGCGTTCTGCGGCGACGTTGTCGAGCATGGCGAGTTCGCCGGCCGCGGGGGGCGGCAGCACGGCGGCCAGCAGTTCGTCGACGTAGCAGTGGCAGGTGGCGCAGGCACACGAGCCGCCGCACTCGCCGATGATGCCGTCCACGCCGTTGGCGGTGGCGGCCTGCATGAGGTTCCAGCCTTCGGGCACGTTGACCGTGGTGGCCTGGCCGTTGTCTTCTATATAGGTGATCTGGGGCATGGGTCGGGTCCGGGGGAGTCGATCGGGAGGAGCGGCAGGACGTACATCGGTGCGTGGATGCCGGGCACGGCGCGGTCCGCACCGGTCCGGTCACTGCACGGCGAGATCCAGCACCAGCGGGCTGCGGAAGGTGGAGGAGGGCATCCAGGCCAGCTGGTCGGCCACGCGGCGGTAGTCTGGCACGACGCGGTGGAATTCCTCGAACGCGATCTTCACCGCCAGGCGCGCGATGGCCGTGCCCAGGCAGGCGTGCACGCCGCCGCCGAAGCCCAGGTGGCCACGCGGCTTGCGGGTGATGTCGTAGCGGTCCGGGTCGGGGTACTGGCGCTCGTCGCGGTTGCCCGAGCCGTAGGCCAGGCAGACGAAGTCGCCCTGCTGCATGGTCTGGCCGTGCAGCGTCACGTCCTTCGTCAGGCGGCGGCGGAAGCGCTGGGCCGAGGTGTTGTAGCGCAGGCTTTCCTCGATCGCTTCGGGCAGCAGGGCGGGGTTGGCCACCACCGCACGGCGCGCCTCGTCGACGCTCGCCAGGTTGTACGCGAACATCATCATGAAGCCGCCGAGCGACTCCACGCCGGCCATGATGAGCGTGGTGGTGGTGAGCAGCACCTCGCGCTCGTCGAGCCGGTCGCCGTCGATCTCGGCCAGGGCGAAGTGGCTGATCAGGTCGTTGCGCGGCTCGGCGCGGCGCATCGCGATGACCTTGGCGGCGTAGTCCTGCATCCAGGTGTAGGCGGCGATGTGCTCGGGGCCCTTGGCGCGGGTGCGTGCGTCGCTCTGCACCATCAGCACGGCGTTGTCGCGCACGGTCTGCTCGTCGACGATGGCCTCGTCGCCCATGGGCAGGCCCAGCGCGGCCATCAGCACCTTGACGGTGAACTGCGAGGACACATGCTTGAAGTCGAACTCGCGCGCCCCGGCCAGCTGGCCGAAGACCTGCTGCGCCACGGCGCGGATGGGCTCTTCGAGCGCCAGCAGGTTGCGCTTCATGAAGGCGTGCTGGATCAGGCCGCGCAGGCGGTCGTGACGCGGCGGGTCGGAGCTGCCGAGCGTGGCGCCGGCCCGGCCCGGCAGCTCGGTCATGAGGTTGCCGCTGGCCGAGGAATAGGTCTGCCAGTCCTGCCCCGCGCTGACGATGTCGGCGTAGCGCGACAACACCCACATCTGCGCCTCCTCGCTCCAGAAGCAGGGCTGCTCGTCGCGCAGCCGGCGGTAGTAGGGGAAGGGATCGGCGTCCACCGCCGGTGAATAGGGGTCGAAGCGGAAGTTCATGGCTGGTCTCCTGGGCGGGCCGGTCGGGGCAGCATTCGAGGCGTGCTGCGGGTGTCGGCATTCTGTGCAGACCGTCCGGTCTGCACAGTGGACGCAGGCCCGCTATCACTTGCACTTTTGATGCGGATCGACTGACATGCCGTTCGCCGCGCGCAGGATGCCGGTCTGCTGCCATGCCATCCTCAGTGCCACCCACCGCCACCGCTGGCGACACCGCCCCGGCCACCCGCCGCCCGCCGGCCGGGCGCCGCCGGCCGGCCACGCTGCCTGCTTTCGCCCTGTACGGAGAGGCGCATGCCCCGGCGGCCGAGCTGCTGCATATCGAGCCCATCCAGTCGCGCAGCCGCTTGTACGACTGGGAGATCGACGCCCACGTCCATCAGGGTTTGCACCAGATCATCTGGCTGCGCGCCGGGTCGGTCGAGGCGACGTTGGACGAAACACGCAGTTCGGCGGTGGCGCCGGCGGTCGTCGTCATTCCGCCTGGCGTGGCGCACGCCTTCCGTTTCTCGCCAGCCAGTGATGGTCACGTGCTCACGCTCCATGCCGGCCTGCTGCTGGCCGACGGCGAGGTGGACGAGGCCGGCCCGGCGCTGCAGAGCCTGTTCGCCGCACCGCGCATGCTCGTGTTGGGTAGCGCAGTGCCGGTCGCCGGCGTGCCCCACGCGGCCATGCCCGACATCGCCCGGCCCGACCTGATCCGCCTGCAGCGCCTGTTCGAGGCCCTGCAGGACGAGGCCGGTGCCGCCGACGCCCACCTGGGCGGCCCGGTGGCACGCTGGCTGGCGCGTGCGCTGATCTGGCGCCTGGCGCGGCTGGTGCAGCACGCGGCCGGCGTGTCGACCAAGGGCGCGCCCGCCGCGGCGCGGGCCGGCCGGCGCACGCTCTACACGCGCTGGCAGGTGCTGCTGGAGGCGCACTACCTGGCGCACTGGCCGGTGTCGCGTTACGCCGACCACCTGGGCCTGTCGACCGAACGCCTGAACCGCCTGGTGCGCGCCGAGACCGGACTGAACGCCCAGGCCCTGCTGCAGGCCCTGCTGCACGCCCGGCTGGCGCGCGAGGCCTGCCGGCGCATCGTGCACGTGGCTGCGCCCATCTCCAGGCTGGCGATCGAGCTGGGCTTCGACGACCCGGCCTACTTCTGCCGCTTCTTCAGGCGCCACACCGGCCTGGCGCCCAGCGAATACCGCGCGCGCGCCGAGGCACAGCCGATCTAGTCAGGTGCCGTGTGGCCCGGCGTCGGCGGCTTGCCCACCGGCCGGGCCGGCCGCGCCATCGCCGCGCTCCCTGTCCAGGCGCTGCATGTTGTCCAGCATCTTGAGCAGGTAGTGCAGGGTGTGGGTGACGTCGTTGATCGAGAAGTCGCCCAGGATCTGCTCGTAATAGGCGCGGATCTTGGGCTGGGCCAGCACCTGCCACACGTGCTGGCCGGTCTCGGTCATGGTGATGACGCGCGAGCGCCGGTCCTGGCCGTGCGGCGCCACGCACACATGGCCGTCGCGCTCCATGCGGCCGATGAGCCCGGAGAGGTTCTGCCGGCTCACCATCAGGTAGCGCGCCAGGTCGCCCACGCTCATGCCGGCCTCGGCCACCGGGCGCGACAGCGCGCCCAGCACCGCCCACTGCTGCGTCGTCAGGCCCTCGGCCTCGACCGCCCGGCTGCCTGTTTTATGCAACATGTTTGCACATTGATACAGGCGGAAGAAGAGTCGGTTCGCCAGCTCCATCTTCGCGACGCTCGAATTTGCTGCAGTGCTTTCAGGGATAACCATGATGACCAGGCCTGTGGTGTTGCTTGCGGCGTGCTGTGCTGCTGCCTATGATAAGCAACATGTTGACGTAATAGCTCCGTGCTGGCCCTGGACAACAGGGTGACGGAACCGAATCACAAAGGACGCATGATGACCCGTTTCCTGAACAAGACCGTGGCCGTGACCGGGGGCGGTGGCGGCATCGGCGGTGCCACCTGCAGGCGTTTCGGTGCCGAAGGCGCCAAGGTCGCGGTGCTCGACCTGAACCTGAATGCCGCCGAAGGCGTGGCCGAGGCCATCCGTGCCGCCGGTGGCCAGGCCAGCGCCTTTGCCTGCGACATCACCGACCGCGCCAGCGTCGACGCCGCCGTGGCTGCCGTCGAGGCCGATCTCGGCCCGGTCGACGTGCTGGTCAACAACGCCGGCTGGGACGTGTTCAAGCCCTTCACCAAGACCGAGCCGGCGCAGTGGGACAAGCTCATCGCCATCAACCTCACCGGCGCGCTGCACATGCACCACGCCGTGCTGCCGGGCATGGCGGCGCGCAAGGCCGGGCGCATCGTCAACATCGCCTCGGATGCAGCGCGGGTGGGCTCGTCGGGCGAAGCGGTCTATGCCGCGTGCAAGGGCGGGCTGGTGGCCTTCTCGAAAACCATTGCGCGTGAACACGCCCGCCACGGCATCACGGTCAACGTCGTCTGCCCCGGGCCGACCGACACGGCCCTGTTCGCCGACTACAGGCAAGGCGCCGGCAACCCCGAGAAGCTGATGGAGGCCTTCACCCGCTCCATCCCGCTCGGCCGCATCGGCCAGCCGGACGACCTGCCCGGCGCCATCCTCTTCTTCGCCAGCGACGACGCCGGCTACATCACCGGCCAGGTGCTGAGCGTGAGCGGCGGTCTCACGATGGCAGGCTGAGCACGGCACCCCTCAACAGGAGACACACGGCATGAGCTTCGAAGACATCCTCTACGAGATCCGCAACGGCGTGGCCTGGATCACCATCAACCGCCCGGACAAGATGAACGCCTTCCGCGGCACGACCTGCGACGAGCTGATCAAGGCGCTCAACAAGGCCGGCTACGACCGCGAGGTGGGCTGCATCGTGCTGGCCGGCGCGGGCGACCGGGCCTTCTGCACCGGCGGCGACCAGTCGGCGCACGACGGCAACTACGACGGCCGCGGCACCATCGGCCTGCCCATGGAAGAGCTGCACACCGCCATCCGCGACGTGCCCAAGCCGGTGATCGCGCGGGTGCAGGGCTTTGCCATCGGCGGCGGCAATGTGCTGGCCACGATCTGCGACCTGACCATCTGCTCCGAGAAGGCCGTGTTCGGCCAGGTCGGTCCCAAGATGGGCTCGGTCGACCCGGGCTACGGCACGGCCTTCCTGGCCCGCGTGGTGGGCGAGAAGAAGGCGCGCGAGATCTGGTACCTCAACAAGCGCTACACCGGTGCGGAAGCCGTGGCCATGGGCCTGGCCAATGTCTGCGTGCCGCCCGAGCAGCTCGACGCCACGGTGCAGGAATGGGCCGAGACCATCTGCGAGCGCAGCCCCACCGCCATCGCCATCGCCAAGCGCAGCTTCAACATGGACACCGCGCACCAGGCCGGCATCGCAGGCATGGGCATGTATGCGCTGAAGCTCTACTACGACACCGAGGAGTCGCGTGAAGGCGTGGCGGCGTTGAAGGAAAAGCGCAAGCCGGACTTCAAGAAGTACGCCAAGTGAGCCCAGGCTGAATCCGCAGGAGCGCAGCTGATGAACCCCTATCTCGACGACGACCTGGTGACGCTGGGCGACCATGTCAGGCGCTTCGCGACCGAGCGCGTGGCGCCCGGCCTCCAGGAGCGCGACCAGTCCCGTGTGCTCGACCGCACCCTGATGCGCGAGATGGGCGCGCTCGGCTTCATCGCGCCCGAGCTGCCCGAGCGTTTCGGCGGCCAGGGCCTGTCGGTGCTGGCCGCGGGCGTGATCCATGAGGAGATCGCGCGTGCCGACCTCAGCATCAGCTACATCAACCTGCTGGCATCGCTGAACTGCCAGATCCTGTCGGAGCATGGCCGGCCGGACGTGGTGGCACCCTGGCTGCAACGCACGGTGGCGGGCGAGGCGCTGCTGGCCATCGCGCTGACCGAGCCGCGTGGGGGGTCCGATGCCGCCAACCTGCGCCTGCGCGTCGAGCGCGTGGGCGACGACTACATCATCAACGGCGAGAAGACCTCGATCTCGGCGGCCGACCAGGCCGATGCGGTCATCGTCTTCGGCCGCACGGGCACGGTGGAATCGGCCGCGCATGGCGTGACCGCGCTGTTCGTGCCCACCGACGTGCCGGGCCTGACGCGCAACCGCTTCGACTGCCACGGCCAACGTGCCATCGGCCGCGGCTCGCTGTTCTTCGAGAACGTCAAGGTGCCCGTCAGCCACCGCCTGGGCGACGAGAACAAGGGCTTCGTGCAGGTCATGCAGGGCTTCGACTTCAGCCGCGCGCTCATCGGCCTGCAGGTGCTGGCTGTGGCACGTGTGGCGCTGGAGGAGACCTGGGACTACGTGGCGCAGCGCGAGGCCTTCGGCAAGCCGCTCTCCGCCTTCCAGGGCGTGTCACACCCGCTGGCCGACTTCGACACCCAGGTCGAGGCTGCGCGCCTGCTGTGCCTGCAGGCCCTGTGGCTCAAGGACCAGGGTGCGCCGCACAGTGCCGAGGCGGCCATGTGCAAGTGGTGGGCGCCCAAGCTGGCCTACGACGTCATCCACCAGTGCCTGCTGATGCACGGCCACGGTGGCTACGACCGCGGCCCGATGGAGCAGCGCCTGCGCGATGTGCTGGGCTTCCAGATCGGCGACGGCACGGCGCAGATCATGAAGACCATCATCGCGCGCGCCCGCGCCGGCCGCCGCGCCGTGCCTGTCTAGACAAGACACCACCCCACCCGGCCGCCAGCACCCGCCGGCCGCAGACGCCACCC
>JBJOKY010000119.1:0-11984 GCA_046045865.1 Pseudomonadota bacterium
CCGCTCCGGGGGCGTATCGAAGAGTTTTGTCTGGGACGGCTCAAGCAACGCACCGAGTCAGGGCAACTCGGAACATACCTGGCTGAAGCCATTCACCATCACGGCCAAGCGATTCTTCACTGGAGAACAGGGAAACCTCTGGCTGGGCGAGCTGGACATCGAAATACCCTCGACCGACACCCGTTTCAAACCGATGCAGAGCACGGTCTACATCGAGCGGCTCCCCGGCACGGATCAAGCCGGGACCCTCCAGAAACAGTCCGTGCAACGCTCCGCCGAAAGACTGGAAAAGAAGCAGTTGAGCCCGCTCACCGTCTCCGATATCGAGATCCCCGGGGATTCCGGGCTGCTGATGCAGGGCGAGGTACTGCCGAGCATCCCCCTGATCAGCAACGCTCGCCTGCAATACCGGGTCGATGGCGACGACCTGTCGATCTTCAGCGTTCTGCAAGGGCCGGATCTCTCCTTTCCCGGGCCCATCAACGTCACGCAATCAGCATTGACGCTGTTTTATTCAACACGCCAGGGCATAGGCATGAGCGGGCGGGCCGAACTGGCTGTAGACAATCTCGGAACCGGTTATCTGGAAGGCAGCGCAAGCACCGACGGCGGATTCGCACTCAGCGGCGGGTTCGATTTCGACTCGCGTCTGTTTGATCGATCACATATCGAGGCATGGTATCGAGACGAACATTTCGGGGCGAGCGGGGAGCTTGCAATCACCAACCCGGACAAGATACGCGGCATCCGTTCTGCAGCCATCTCGGCGTCGTTTGAGGAAGGAGTCTTCTCGGCCAGCGGCACTGTCGAGCCCGACATCCCCGGCGTGCAGCAGGCCGCGCTGCGCGTGAGCTACACCGAGGCCGCCGGCCTGACCATCGGCGGCGCGCTGCAGCTGGCGGCCAACCCGGCGATCCGCTCGGGCAGCATCGACGTCACGGTCAACAAGCTGGGCGAGGCCTGGCGGGTGGCGGCCACGGGCACGGCCCAGCCGGCCATCCCGGGCGTCGAGTCGCAGCTGAGCGTCGCCTACGACGACGGCGCCTTCGACGCGCGGTTCAGCGGCGCGTTCCAGCGCGGCATGCTGGCCGGAACGGCCGAGGTCGGCGTGACCAACCGCAGCGTGGACGAGGCCGGCCAGCCCACCGGTGCGCCCGAGCCCGGTGCGCCGCTCATCGTCTACGGCGCCGGCTCGGCCACGCTGCAGATCGCGCCCTGGCTGCAGGGCACGGCGGGCATCCGCTTCGCGCCGGACGGCGAGGTCACGGTGTCGGGCGAGATCGGCCTGCCGGGCTCGCTGCAGATCTTCGGCCGCCACGAGCTGCACAAGCCGCTGTTCGACATGGCCACGCAGATCCCGGTGTTTCCGGGCATCGTGGCCGAGGTGGGCGGCAACCTGAGTGCCTCGGCCGGCATCGGCCCCGGCGCGCTCGACCGGCTGGCCATCCACATCGACTACAACCCGGCGCACGAGGACGCCACCCACGTCACCGGCGACGCGCACCTGAACGTGCCGGCCGACGCCGGCGTGCGCCTGGGCGCACGCGCTGGCATCGGCCTGGGCATCACGGGCGCCAGCGCCACGGGGGGCATCGAGCTGGGCGGCAGCCTGGGCGTGGCCGGCGCGGCCGAGGCCGGCGTGCACATCGACTGGACGCCTGCCAGCGGCCTGGTGGTGGACGCCGAGGGTTACCTGCACGCCGAGCCGCGCTTCCGCTTCGACGTATCGGGCTATGTGAGCGTGCGCGCGCTCGGCTTCTCGGTCTACGACGAGCGCTGGGAGCTGGCGGCCTACGAGCTGGGCTCCAACCTGCGCCTGGGCCTGCGTTTCCCGATCCACTACGAGGACGGCCAGCCCTTCGACGTCTCGCTCGACGACGTGCAGTTCGAGGTGCCCGACGTCGACCCGGCCGCCATGGTCAGGCAGCTGGGCGCGCAGATCTTCTAGATCCGGATCCCCCGGTCGCAGCCGGCGCGCCAGCGGGTCGACCTCTCAGGCTGCCGCCCGCGCACCGTCGAGCTTGAACACCGCCACCATGTGCACCAGTTCCTCGGCCTGGTGGCGCAGGCTCTCGGCGGCGGCGGCACTTTCCTCCACCAGCGCGGCGTTCTGCTGCGTGGCCTGGTCCATCTGGCTGACGGCCTCGCTGACCTGGCCCACGCCGTTGCTCTGCTCGACGCTGGCGCTGCTGATCTCGCCCACGATGGCGGTGACGCGTCCGATCGCCGCCACCACCTCGGCCATGGTGGCGCCGGCGGCGTCGACCTGGCGGCTGCCCTGCTCGACGCTCTCGGCGCTGGCGGTGATGAGGCGCTTGATCTCGCGCGCCGCGTCGGCCGAGCGCTGGGCCAGCATGCGCACCTCGCTGGCAACGACGGCAAAGCCGCGGCCCTGCTCGCCGGCACGCGCGGCCTCGACCGCCGCGTTCAGGGCCAGGATGTTGGTCTGGAAGGCGATCGCGTCGATGGTGCCGATGATCTGGCCGATCTGGCGCGCGCTGTCGCTGATGCCCTTCATGGTCTCGACCACCTGGCCCACGGCGGCGCTGCCGCGCTGCGCCACCTCGCTGGCGCCTTGCGCGAGCTGGTTGGCCTGGCGCGCGCTGTCGGCGTTATTACGCACGGTGGAGCCGAGCTCGTCCATGGTGGCCGCGGTCTGCTGCAGCGCGGCGGCCTGCTGTTCGGTGCGGTTGGACAGGTCCTGGTTGCCCTGCGCGATCTGCGCGCTGGCGGTGGCCACGCCTTCGGCATTGCCGCGCACGCCGGCCACCACCTGCACCAGGCTCAGGTTCATCACGTCCAGCGCATGCAGCAGCTGGCCGATCTCGTCATGGCCCTGCACGTGCGCGCGGCTGCCCAGGTCGCCCGAGGCCACGGCCTCTGCCATGCGCAGGGCCGAGGCCAGCGCCGCGGTGGTGGTGTGCGTCACGCGCCACATCACCCACACCGCCAGCGTGCCCAGCAGCGCCAGGCCGCCCAGCAGCGCGAGCAGGCCGTTGCGGGCGGCTGCGGCCGTGGCGGCCAGGCGCTGGTCCAGCGCCTTGAAGCCGGCGTCGATGAGCTTGAACTGGTCGTCGATCACCCGCGTCGTGGCGGCGAAGTAGTCGGCCGCCGGAAAGTCGAGCTTCTCGGCCTTGAGGATCCTGTCGTCCACCAGCGTGCGCGCCTGCGCCACCGCCCGGGTGGCCGCATCCAGCGGCGCGGCCAGCGCCTGCTGCAGCGCCGGTTCGTGGTGGCCGACCAGGTCCAGCAGCTTGCGGGCGTCGTGTTCGTGCGCCTGCAGGCGCTGGGCCATGTCGTCGAAACGCGCCTTGTCCTCGGGCGCGGCCGTGCCCTTGCTCAGCAGGGCCGAGCCGCGCGCGCGCATCTGGCCCAGATCCTCGGTCACCTTGGGCAACTCGACCAGCACGGCGGCCTGCAGGTAGTAGCTGGCCGCGTCGTCGCCCAGCACGATGCCGGTGCTGTGGCTGATGTCCTGCAGCAGCGCCATCTGGGCCGCGATCAGCGCCGTGTGGCTCGCAAAGCTGGCCGGCCCGGCCACGCTGCGCCCGGCCACCGCGCCCTGCAGCGCCTGCCAGTCGTCGCCTATCTTCCTGCCCAGGCTGACCAGCTGCGGTTCGCCCAGCGCCACCACCGCAGCCTGCAGGCGGGCCAGCGCCTGCGCCACCTCGGACTGCTTGGCCTGGCGCTGGGTGTCCATGGCCTGGTTGCCCGCCAGCACACCGGCCGACAGGCCGCGGTGCTGCTGCGTCAGGCGGATCAGGGCGAGCGCGTCACCGGCCGGCTGCACACCGGCCTGCTGGCTGCGCGCGGCGCGCAGCCCCGCCAGGCCGTCACGCACCACCAGCACGCCGGGCACGGCCAGCATGACGGCGGCGATCAGACCCAGCAGGATGAACTTGTGCGCCAGCTTGAGGTTGTTGATGAATCGGGTCATGGGCGTGGCTTTCATGCGATGCGCGCATTGGAAAGCGGAACGCCGCGGCCAAAGGCGCGGAACACCGGCAGGTTTTGCAGCCGTCTCGGCTGACCGGTCACGGGCACCGGGGGGCCAGGCGCCGGCGGCGCGGGTACGCCTTGTGCTCGCCCGCACAGGGGCACTCGGGCATCATGCAGGCGCAGGTCCGGATGCGCCGCTCCAGCCCGCCACGTCGATCCTGCACCATCCATCAGGGACGTCCGCCTACACCACCATGAAGCTCAATACCTTCACCGACTACAGCCTGCGCGTGCTCATCTACCTGGCCGCCGAGCCCGGCCGGCGCGCCACCATCGCCGAGGTGGCCACGGCCTTCGACATCTCGGAGAACCATCTGACCAAGGTGGTGCACTTCCTGGGCAAGCAGGGATGGCTGGCCAATGTGCGCGGCAAGGGCGGCGGCATGCAGCTGGGCATGGCGGCCGAGACCATCGTGATCGGCCAGGTGGTGCGCGCCACCGAAGGTGCCGACCTGCCGGCCGAGTGTTTCGGCGCCGAGCCGGACAACTGCTCGATCGCGCGCATCTGCAGGTTGAAGCGTGTGCTGGCCGAGGCGGTCGAGGCCTTCCACGAGGTGCTGGACGGCTACACCCTGGCCGACCTGGTGCACAACCGCAGTGCCATCGCGCGGGTGCTGAAGATCCAGCCTCCGGTGCGCAACGCCTGACGCACCGCCCCCCGCGGCAGCCGCACGTCTCCCACCGCACGGGGCCTGTGCACAACCTCCTCGGCCACCGCGCGCCCCGGGGAAACACGGCCCGCGGCCGGCTTGTCAACCACACCTGTCCACGGCTTGTCCCCAGACTTCGGGTTATCCCCAGCAACTGTGAACTAGGCTGTGGAAAGCCGTCGGGACAACTCGAAACACCCCGTCACCAAAGGGCTTCAACAGAATGCACGGGATTTCGTCACGGAAGCGCCAGCCCGCCGGCCGGCGGGTTTCCTGGCACAGACGCGCACCCGACCGGCGCGCTGCGTGCTACCGGGGCCTGGCCTGGCTCAGGCAGGCCGCACCAGCGCGGCCACCAGGTCCGCCTGGGTGATGATGCCCACCAGCCGGTTGCGCTCGGTGATGACCGGGATATGGTGGTGGCCGGTGGAGGCGAACAGCGGCACCAGTTCGGCCAGCGGACGTTCGGCACTCACCACGCGCACCTGGCGGCACATGATCTGGCCGACCACCTCGGGCTTGTCCGCATGCATGCCCGGCGTAGGCGCCAGCAGGCGGCGCAGGCGTGCGCCCAGGCCGGCGTCGGGCAGCTCCAGGTCCAGGCCGCGCAGGAAGTCGGCCCGGGTCAGGATGCCCACGACATGGCCGTAGCGGTCCACCACCGGCAGCGCCTTGACGTGGTGGCTGCGCAGGCGCTGCCAGGCCTCGGCCAGCGGCGTGCCGAACTCGACCGTGAGCGGATCGGTCGACATCACGTCCTGGCAGCGCAGCGTGCCCAGGCGGCGCCGGTGCGACTCCAGCTCGGCCGCCTCCAGCAGCGCGACCAGATCGTCGCGCGGCAGGTCCAGCACCTGGTTGTAGCGCGCCAGCACCGCGTCCAGGTCGGCCGCGCTGAAGCGCGTGCCGCCACCGGTCAGGCCGGGCATGGCGCCGACGGGCGGCACGGCCGGCGCGCGCGCCGCGCCGCTGTCCTGCGGGTGCGGATAGCGCCGTCCGCCCAGCGGGTTGAGCAGCAGCGCCGTGCCCACCAGCAGGGCCGAGTTGAGCGCCACCGGCGCGAGTGCATAGCGCCAGTCGCTGGTGGCGGTGTAGGCCGTGAGCAGCGCCACCGCGCCGCCCGGCGGGTGCAAGCAGCGCGCCGTGAACATGGCGCCGATCGCCAGCCCCACGGCCACGCCCAGCACCCAGGGCTGGGCCGGCAGCAGGTGCACGCAGGCCAGTCCGGCCAGCGCCGACACGGTGTTGCCGCCCACCACCGCCCAGGGCTGGGCCAGCGGGCTGGCCGGCAGGGCGTAGACCAGCACGGCACTGGCACCCACCGGCGCCACCAGCCAGGGCAGGCCGGGCACCCCGGCCAGGTCGGCCCACCCACGGCTGAGCAGCACGACCAGCGCGATGCCCAGCGCCGCGGTGCCGGCCACCCGCAGGCGCTCGTGGCGGTCGATGGCCAGACGCGCCGGGCGCCAGGCCGCACACCAGCGCCGCAGTGCGGCGAGCCGGTGCGCGTGGTCCGCCGGCGGCACGCCGGCCGGCGCCGGGGCGGTGAGGGGCTCGGAGCGGGTGTCGCGCATGGGGGCGGGCCGGCAGCTGGGTGAAGCTTCATTCTAGATATTGCTTTTGCCGGGATCGGTCATGACAATAGATTCATATAATTTACACCTTCAAGACACATGAGCACCCTCATCCTCCAGCCCGCCGAGCCACGCCGGCGCCCGGGCCATCCGCCGCGTTTCGCCCTGTGGGAGCTGGGCTTCCGGCCCTTCTACCTGCTGGCCGCGCTGCTGGCGCTGCTGTCGGTGCCGCTGTGGGCACTGCAGTTCGGCGGCTGGCTGCAGCACGCCTGGCTGCGCGGGCCGCTGTGGCATGCCCACGAGATGCTGTTCGGCTACACGCTGGCGGTGGTGGTGGGCTTTCTCTACACCGCCGGGCGCAACTGGTCGGGCCAGGCCACGCCGCGCGGTGCGGCGCTGGCGGCGCTGGCCGCGCTGTGGCTGGCCGCGCGCGTGCTGGTGCTCACCCCCTGGGGCGTGGCGGCGGCGCTGGCCAACGTGGCCTTTCCGTTCGCCGCCGCCTGGGGGCTGTGGCGCGCGCTGCGGCGCGGTGGCAACCGGCGCAACCATTTCTTCGTCGCCCTGCTGGTGCTGCTGGCGCTGGCCGCGGCCGTGTTCCACCTGGCGCAGTTGGGCGTGCAGGGCCTGCCCCTGCCCGGGCGCACCGCCATCACGGTGGGGCTGGACGTGGTGGTCTTCATGGTCGCGGTGATGGGCGGGCGGGTGATCCCGGGCTTTTCCAACAACGGCGTGCCCGGCATGACGGCCACGCGCCAACCGCGCCTGGAGCAGGCCGCGCTGGGCGGCGTGCTGGCGCTGCTGGCGGCCGACGTGCTGCAGTGGCAGGGCGCCGGCCTGGCCGCGCTGCTGGTGGTGCTGCTGCTGCTGCACGCCACCCGGCTGGCGCTGTGGCAGCCGT
Organism: Pseudomonadota bacterium; assembly: GCA_046045865.1. Lineage (GTDB taxonomy): Bacteria > Pseudomonadota > Gammaproteobacteria > Burkholderiales > Burkholderiaceae_C > Sphaerotilus. The sequence goes on from JBJOKY010000119.1 coordinate 7,119, forward strand.
GGAAGACCCTGGGCACGCCGCTGGTGTGGGTGCTGCACGCGGCCTATGCCTGGCTGCCGGTACACCTGGGCCTGCGCGCCGCGGCCGAGCTGGGCTGGATCGCGCCCGGCCCGGCGGTGCACGCGCTCACCCTGGGCGTGATCGCCACCATCACCCTGGGCATGATCACGCGCACCGCGCTGGGCCACACCGGCCGGCCGCTGCGCGCCAGCGCGGTGGAGACCGCCGCCTTCCTGGCCATCCAGGCCGCCGCGCTGACGCGCGTGCTGCCGCCGCTGGTCGAGCCGGCCTGGCTGCTGGCAGCGGTCCACGTCTCGTCCACCTGCTGGACGCTGGCCTACGCCCTGTACCTGGCGCGCTACCTGCCCATGCTGGTGAGGCCGCGCATCGACGCCCTGCCGGGCTGAGGCTGCACCAGCCACCGGCGGCCCGCCAGCCCGGCCACGGTGGCGCTGCAGGTGCCCAGGCCGGGCTGCCGGCGTCTCCGGGTGCCAAAGCCGCCTAAGATGCCGCGTTCGGCACGACCGCGCCCTGCAACATTCGACTCACCGCGACCCCGGCACCGGCATGGCAACCTACAACCCCCTCCTGATCCAGCGCCAGAAGCTTGCCCGGCAGCAGGCGGAACTCGAACGCCAGATCGCGCAGCAGCAGGCCCAGGCCAAGGCGGCCGCCCTGCTGCGCATCCGCGAGCTGATGCACAGCTTTGCCATCAGCGGTGCCGAACTCGAACCTCCCCGGCGGCGCGGCCCCAAGCCCGGCACCCGGCGCGCCGGCAAGGCGCCGGCCGGCGCCGTCAAGCGCAAGGTCGGCCGCCCGCGCAAGAACAGCGGCGGCTGAGGCAGCCAGCCTGCTGCGCCACCCTGCCACGGGTGCCGCGCCGCGGACGGGTCCAGGCCGGATGACCCGCCCCTGCGACGCCCTCACCGCCCCTGCCCGCACATTCCAGCCCGGACCAGAACCCTCCAGGACCACCGCCCATGCTGCACCCCCAAGCCCGCGCCCTGCTCGACCTGATGATCGAACGCGGCGTGCCGCCCACCCACACGCTGAGCCCCGCGCAGGCGCGCGACTTCTACCGCGAACGCCGCTTCTTCACCCAGCCCGACGCGCCCGCCGTGGCGCAGGTGCGCGAACTGGTGGCTGACGACGGCCCGCACGGCGCCATCGCGCTGCGGCTGTACCGGCCGCTGGGCAGCGCGGCGGCCGAGCTGCTGCCCGTGCTGGTCTACTTCCACGGCGGCGGCTGGGTCATCGGCGACCTGGACACCCACGACACCCTGTGCCGCGAGCTCGCCAACGCAAGCGGCTGCGCCGTGGTGGCGGTCGACTACCGGCTCGCGCCCGAGCACCGTTTTCCGGCCGCGGTGGACGACGCCCTGGCCGCCACGCGCTGGGTCGCCCGGCAGGCCGCGACCCTGCAGCTCGACGCCAGCCGCCTGGCGGTGGGCGGCGACAGCGCCGGCGGCAACCTGGCCGCGGTGGTCTGCCAGCTGGCGCGCGACGCGACACGCAGCGGCAGCGCACCCGCCCTGCCCATCGCCCTGCAGCTGCTCATCTACCCGGCCACCGACATGCGCCGCGGCGCGCCCTCGCACACCAGCAACGGCCAGGGCTACCTGCTCACGCGCGAGACCATGGACTATTTCTGCGGCCACTACATCCCGCCCGGGCCGGCCGGGGCAGGGCAGCTCGACGACCCGCGCGCCTCGCCCCTGCTGCACCTCGATCTGGCCGGGCTGCCGCCCGCCCTGGTGCTGACCGCCGGCTTCGACCCGCTGCGCGACGAGGGCCTGTTGTACGCCGACCGCCTGAGCGCGGCCGGCGTGCGCTGCACCCACGTCTGCTACGAACGCCAGATCCACGGCTTCATCACCATGGGCCGCGTGCTGGACGAGGCACGCAGCGCCGTCGACCTGTGCGCCGCCACCCTGGCGCGAGAACTGGACACGCGCAGCAGCAACGGCAGCAACCGCATCAGCCCCGGCAGTACCGACCGTGCAAGACCCGATACCGACCACCCACATCGCGCAGCTTGAGGCCTCGATCGCCAGCCTGCAGGGCCACCGCGCCGTGCTGGGCGACGCGGCCGTCGACGCCGCCGTGGCGGCGCTGCGCGACAAGATCGCCGCCCTGCAGCAGGCCGGCCAGGAGCAGCAGCTGCGCCTGGTCAGCGTGCTGTTCGCCGACGTGGTCGGCTCCACCGTGCTGAGCCGCCACCTCGACCCCGAGGACGTCAGCGCCGTGGTCGACGGCGCGCTGCTGCGCTACACCGCCATCGTGCAGGCGCACGGCGGCCAGGTCATGCAGTACGCCGGCGACAACGTGCTGGCCGTGTTCGGCACCCCCACCGTGCGCGAGGACGACGCCGAACGCGCCGTGCGCGCCGGCCTGGCCATCGCCGCGCTGGGCCCGGCCCTGGGTGCCGAGGTGCAGGCGCGCCACGGCCAGGCCGGCTTCAACGTGCGCGTGGGCATCCACAGCGGCGACGTGCTGATGGGCGGCGGCGTGGAAGGCGCCAACAGCGTGCGCGGCCTGACCCCCAACATCGCCGCGCGCATGGAGCAGACCGCCCCGCCCGGCGGCCTGCGCATCAGCCAGGACACCTACCGCCTGGTGCGCGGGCGCTTCGAGCTGCGCGCCCAGCCGCCGCTGCTGGTCAAGGGCTGCGACGAACCCATGGTCACCTACCTGGTGCTGGGCGAGCTGGGCAGCGTCGAGCGCGCGGCCACGCGCGGCGTGGAAGGCATCGCCACCCGCATGGTCGGGCGCTCGGCCCAGCTGGCGCGCCTGCAGCAGGCCTACCTGGCGCTGGCCGGCGCGGCCGCCGACGACGACGACGGCCCGGCCACGCTGCAGTTGCTGTGCGTGGTGGGCGACGCCGGCCTGGGCAAGTCGCGCCTGCTGGGCGAGTTCCGCCTGTGGGCCGACATGCAGATCGCCAGCTGGCTGGACACGCGCATGGACGGCCTGGGTGGCGGCCTGCTGGACGGCCTGGGCGATGGCCCGGACGGCGGCCCCGCTGCAGCGCCGGCGCGCGGAGCCGGCCCGGCGCTGGCCTCGGGCCGCGCACCGGCCTGGCTGCTGGCCAGCGCCACCGAACAGCGCATGAACCAGCCCTATGCGGCGCTGCGCAGCCTGCTCACCGGCGTGACCGGCCTGCTCGACAGCGACACCGCGGCCGAGGCACGCCGCAAGTGGCTGCAGGCCACCGCCCCCGACCTGGGCGAGGCCGCCGCGGCCGTGCTCGGCCACCTGCTGGGGCTGGACTTCAGCGCCCACGAGGAGCTGCGCGGCCTGCTGGGCGAGCCGCGCCAGCTGCGCGACCGCGCCTTCTTCCACGCTAGCCAGCTGCTGCGTGCCTGGGCCGGGCGCGGCCGCCCGCTGGTGGCGGTGCTGGACGACCTGCACTGGGCCGACGACGGCACGCTGGACTTCATCGACCACCTGGGCAGCGCACACGCCGACCTGCCGCTGCTGCTGCTCACCCTGAGCCGCCCGACGCTGGCCGAGCGCCGTCCGGCGTGGCTGGCCGGCCTGACCCCGGCGCAGCGCATCGAGCTCGGCCCGCTGGCGCGCGCCAGTGCGGCCGAGCTGGCGGGCGAGCTGCTGGCCAACCTGGGCAGCGCGGCGCGCGAGCTCGAAGCCCTGCTGCTCGACCATGCCGAGGGCAACCCCTTCCACCTGGAGGAGCTGGTCAACCTGCTGATCGACCAGGGCGTGATCACCACCGGCGACGCCGACGCGCTGATCGGCGACGACGGCATCCACAGCGCCTGGCAGCTGCACGCCGAGCGGCTGCATGCGCTGAAGGTGCCGCCCACGCTGGCCGGCGTGCTGCGCGCGCGCCTGGACGCGCTGCCGCAGGACGAGCGGCGCATGGCGCAGCTGGCCTCGGTGGTCGGCTACCGCTTCTGGGACGCCAGCCTGGCGGCGCTGGACGCACCAGCGCTGGACCACCTGGACGGCCTGCTCAGCCGCGAACTCGCCACCGAGCAGCAACCCGCCAGCCTGGCGGGGCTGCGCGAATACACCTTCAAGCACCAGAGCCTGCACGAGGTGGCCTACGATAGCGTGCTGCGCCGCACCCGCCGCCACCTGCACGCGCGCGTGGCCGACTGGCTGCTCAGCCTGCCGGGCACGCCGCCGCTGGAACTCGTCGCCCAGCACTACGAACGCGGCGGCCAGCCGGCGCTGGCGCTGGACTACTGGCACCGCGCCGCCGAGGCCGCTGCCAGCAGCTATGCCAACGCCCAGGCGCTCAAGCACGTGGAGCGCGCGCTGGCGCTGGCACCCGAAGACGATCTGGAACGGCGCATCGATTGGCGGATCGGGTGCAGAGAGAGCGTGCTCTCGATGAATTGCGGCAGCTTGCGAATACAAATGGAGACGCTCGACGCAGCACAGAGTTTTTCATACTGCAGTCACGCTTCCATTCAGATGGCGGTGACGAACTTGCCGCACTTGAAAATTCAAAACTAGCAGTTAGTTGCCTGCCAAACCAAATATCAGCACTAACCGCCGAGGCCCATGCCCGGCAAGCACAATGCTTGTCGCGACTCGGACACCGCAATGCTGCCCAGATTGCGGCAAGAGATGCCCTTGAAGTTGCGAGGGCGGCAAATGCCAAGAGAATTGAAGGCATCGTATTGAATGACATAGGCATTCAAGCCGACGAAGACGGCGACAGCGGCATTGCAATAGAATTCTACTTGCAAGCCTTGTCAATTCATCGCCAAATAGGCGACCGCACCAATGAAGGCGGCACATTAAACAATATTGGCTATGCCGCAATGATATTGGGCGAATACAAACCCGCCTGCGAAAGGTTTATCGAAGCAAACACCATATTCGAAAATATTGGAC
>JBJOKY010000463.1:0-3428 GCA_046045865.1 Pseudomonadota bacterium
CGGCCACCTCGAAGATGCCTTGCGGCGCCGGTTCGCGGCCGGCGGCGCGCAGCACGCGATCCCCCACCGGCTCGGTCATGATGAGGTCGCCGGTGGCGCGGGAGTTGAATTTGTAAAGCATGGTGGGCAGGGCTGGCGTGGAGAAGTCAGGCGGGCGTCGGCGCCGCCGGGATGGCCCGGACTGGCCCGCCCGCCTGGGCGTCGCCAGACCGCAGCACGGCCTGGATGGTGTCGGCGAGATGATCCGCCAGGCGGCGACGGTCGGCATGGGCCGTCACCTCGGGCGCAAGCACGTGCAGGTCCACGGCCAGGCCGCGCGCCGCGGCGATGCGCCAGAGACTTTGCACCAGGGTCGTCTCGCCGACGAACTGGGCCGCCACGCTCACGGGCAGACCGGGCTCGGAAAAGCGGATGGCCACCGGCTGCACCACCGTGGCGGTGGCGATGGCCGCTTGCAGCAGGTTGGCGTGGAAGGGTAGCAGGGCATGGCCATCGGCCGTCGTGCCTTCGGGAAAGACGGCGACGGTCTCGCCGCGGGTGAGCGCCTCGGCCATCAGGTGGACCACGCGCAGGGCGTCGCGCTTGCGCTCGCGCTGCAGGTAAAGCGTGCCGCCGGCATCGACCAGCCGGCCGATCAGGGGCCAGGCCTGCACGTCAGCCTTGGAGACGAAGCGGGCCTGGGGGCAGACGGCATGGATGGCCATGATGTCCAGCCAGCTGATGTGGTTGGCGACGATGAGCTTGGCGCCCGGACGGAACTGGCCATGCACCCGGAGGCTGACGCCGATGCGGCACAGCATCTTCTGTGACCACCACTGCACGCGCGCCTGGCGGGCCGCGCTGTCCAGCCCCGGAAAGCGCAGCAGCACGATGGCCAGGCCGTGCAGGAGGTGGGCCGTCACCCCGAGCAGGCGCCAGGCAGCACGCAGTGCGGCGGGCATCAGCGGCCCCGTCCTGACAGGCTCAGGCATCCGCCACGGTGCATGCGGGTTGGGCTGGCGGCCATGGTCAACGGGCGGCCGCCTCGTAGGCCACGCTGCCGGCCACCAGGGTGGCACGCACCCGGCCGGGCAGCATCATGCCGGTGTCCTCAAAGGCGAAGGGCGTGTGTTTGCCCTGGCTGCGCAGCACGCCGGGCTCGACCTTCCAGACCTGTTCGGGGTCGTAGACGCACAGATCGGCCACGCCGCCTTCCACCAGCCGGCCGGCGCTGTGCGAGAGCGAGCCGATGGCATCCCCCAACACCCGCACCGGCTCGCTGGTGACGCGGGCCAGGGCCTGGGCGGTGGAGAGGCCGCTCTCCGCGCCCCACTTCAGCGCCAGCGAAAGCAGCAGTTCCAGGCCGGTGGCGCCGGGCTCGGCCTCGCCGAAGGGCAGCTGCTTGGCATCTCCCTCCACCGGCGTGTGGTCGGAGACCAGGGCGTCCAGCGTGCCGTCGAGCAGGGCGGCGCGCAGGGCGTCGCGGTCGCGGCCCTGGCGCAGCGGCGGGGTCAGGCGCATGGCCGGATTGAAGTAGCCGATGTCGACGTCGGTGAGGTAGAGCGAGTTGATGCTCACGTCGGCCGTCACCGGCAGGCCTTCGGACTTGACCTGGCGCAGCAGGGCCACGCCCGCGGCGCTGGACAGGCGCATGAGGTGCACCCGCGCGCCTGTGATGCGCATCAGCTCGAACAGGGTGTGCAGGGCCACGGTCTCGGCCGCCACCGGCACGCCGGAGAGGCCCAGACGGGTGGCGACCGCGCCGCTGGCCGCCACACCCTTGCCCAGGAAGGCATCCTCGGGCCGCAGCCAGACGGTGTAGCCGTGGGTGGCAGCGTATTGCAGGGCGCGTTGCAGCACCTGGGTGTCCTGGATGGGCGTGTCGGCCTGGGAGAAGCCGACGCAGCCGGCCTCGGTCAGCTCGGCCATCTCGGTCAGCGACTTGCCGGCCAGTCCCTTGGTCAGCGCGCCCAGGGGGAAGAGCCGGCACAGGCTGAGCTTGCGGGCGCGGAACTTGAGCATCTCGACCAGGCCGGGCTCGTCCAGCGTGGGGTCGGTGTCGGGCGGGCAGACCAGGCTGGTGACGCCACCGGCCGCTGCCGCGTTGAGCTCGCTCTCCAGCATGCCCTCGTGTTCATGGCCGGGCTCGCGCAGGCGGGCGGCCAGGTCGACCAGGCCGGGTGCCACGATGCAGCCGCTGGCATCGATGCGGCGGTTTGGCGCGAAGTCGGCCGGCACCTGGCCGATGGCGAGGATGCGTCCGCCGGCGATGGCCAGGTCGGCGGGCTCGTCGCGGCCGGTGGCCGGATCGACCACCCGCCCCTTGCTGATGAGGATCTTCATGCTGCGTTCCCCGCGATGATGGACATGACGGCCATGCGCACCGCGATGCCGAAGGTCACCTGGGGCAGGATGACGCTGTGGCTGCCGTCGGCCACGTCGGAGGCGATCTCCACGCCGCGGTTGATGGGGCCCGGGTGCATGACGATGGCGTCGGGCTTGGCCAGGGCCAGCTTCTCGGGCGTCAGGCCCCAGCACTTGAAATATTCGCCCGCGCTGGGCAGCAGGGCGCCGCTCATGCGCTCGTTCTGCAGGCGCAGCATGATGATGACGTCGGCACCGCGTATGCCCTCGGCCATGTCGTTGCAGACCCGCACGCCCATCTCGCGCAGGTCACCCGGCACCAGGGTCTTGGGGCCGACGGCGCGGATGTCGGGCACGCCCAGCGTGGTGAGGGCGTGGATGTCCGAACGCGCCACGCGCGAATGCACGATGTCGCCCACGATGGCCACGCTCAGCTGGGTGAAGTCCTTCTTGAAGTGGCGGATGGTGTACATGTCCAGCAGGCCCTGGGTGGGGTGGGCATGCCGGCCGTCGCCTGCGTTCACCACATGCACATGCGGCGCGCAGTGCTGGGCGATGAGGTAGGGCGCACCACTTTCGCTGTGCCGCACGACGAACATGTCGGCATGCATGGCGCTGAGGTTGGCGATGGTGTCCAGCAGGCTCTCGCCCTTGGCGGCGCTGCTCTTGGCGATGTCCAGGTTGATGACATCGGCCGAGAGCCGCTTGGCCGCGATCTCGAAGGTGGTGCGGGTGCGCGTGCTGTTCTCGAAGAAGAGGTTGAACACGCTCTTGCCGCGCAGCAGCGGCACCTTCTTCACCTCGCGGTCATTGACCGAGAGAAAGGTGCCGGCGGTGTCGAGGATCTGCGTGACCACGGCCCTCGGCAGGCCCTCGATGCTGAGCAGGTGGATCAGCTCGCCATGGGCGTTGAGCTGGGGATTGCGACGCGCAAGCATCAGTCGGACTCCCTGACCTTGAAGCTGAAGGTGCCGGCCGCGTCGTCGCGCGACAGGCGCAGGCGCTGGCCGGCGGGCAGGGCCACGCGCACGGCGGCATAGGCCGGTTCGATGGGCAGCTCGCGGCCGCCGCGGTCCACCAGCACG
>JBJOKY010000120.1:0-17573 GCA_046045865.1 Pseudomonadota bacterium
CGGTCACGCCATGCTGCACACGCTGTACCAGCAGAACGTGAAGGCACGCACCCAGTTCTTCGTCGAATGGATGGCGCTGGACCTCATCCGCGACAGCTCGGGCGACGTGCTCGGCGTCACCGCGCTGGAGATGGAGACCGGCGAGGTCTACATCCTCGAGGCCAAGACCACGCTGTTCGCCACCGGCGGCGCCGGCCGCATCTTCGCGGCCAGCACCAACGCCTTCATCAACACCGGTGACGGCCTGGGCATGGCAGCGCGCGCCAACATCCCGCTGCAGGACATGGAGTTCTGGCAGTTCCACCCCACGGGCGTGCACAACGCCGGCGTGCTGCTGACCGAAGGCTGCCGCGGCGAAGGCGCCATCCTGCGCAACGTCAACGGCGAGCGCTTCATGGAGCGTTATGCGCCCACGCTGAAGGATCTGGCACCGCGCGACTTCGTCAGCCGCTGCATGGACCAGGAGATCAAGGAAGGCCGTGGTTGTGGTCCGAACAAGGACTACATCAACCTCGACATGACCCACCTGGGCGGCGACACCATCCTCAAGCGCCTGCCTTCGGTGTTCGAGATCGGCCACAACTTCGCCAACGTCGACATCACCAAGGAAGCGATTCCTGTCGTGCCGACCATCCATTACCAGATGGGCGGCATCCCGACCAACATCAACGGCCAGGTCGTCGTGCCCAAGGGCGGCGACTACAAGAGCGTGGTGAACGGCCTGTATGCGGTGGGTGAATGCTCCTGCGTGTCGGTGCACGGCGCCAACCGCCTGGGCACCAACTCGCTGCTCGACCTGCTGGTGTTCGGCCGCGCGGCCGGCAACCACATCGTCGATGCCCTGGCGCGCGAGCCCAAGGCGCACAAGGAACTGCCCAAGGACGCGGCCGATTTCTCGCTGGCCCGCCTGGCCCGCCTGGACGGCAGCAGCAGCGGTGAATACGCGCAGGACGTGGCCAATGACCTGCGTGCCACCATGCAGCTGCATGCCGGCGTGTTCCGCACCCAGAAGTCCATGGACGAAGGCGTGGTCAAGATCAACGCCATGCGCGAGCGCGTCAAGGCGATCACGCTCAAGGACAAGTCCAAGGTGTTCAACACCGCGCGCATCGAGGCGCTCGAGGTCGACAACCTGATCGAGGCCGCGCAGGCCACCATGACCTCGGCCGCCGCGCGCACCGAGTGCCGCGGTGCCCACACGGTGAACGACTACGAACGGGCTGCCGACGACGCCGAGTTCCCGCTCGGCCGCAACGACAAGGAGTGGATGAAGCACACCCTGTGGGACAGCGCCACCAACGGCCTGTCGTACAAGCCGGTGAACCTGCAGCCGCTCACGGTGGCCTCGGTGCCGCCCAAGGTCCGTACCTTCTGATTGCCCAGGAATAGAACATGGCCACGCGTACCTTCCAGATCTACCGCTACGACCCCGACACCGACGCCAAGCCCTACATGCAATCCATCGACGTGGAACTCGATGGCCACGAGCGCATGCTGCTGGACGCCCTGATCAAGCTCAAGGCGGTCGACCCCACGCTGAGCTTCCGCCGTTCCTGCCGCGAAGGCGTGTGCGGCTCGGACGCCATGAACATCAACGGCAAGAACGGTCTGGCCTGCCTGACCAACATGCGCGACCTGCCGGGCGTGATCGTGCTCAAGCCGCTGCCGGGCCTGCCGGTCATCCGCGACCTGATCGTGGACATGACCCAGTTCTTCAAGCAGTACAACTCCATCAAGCCGTACCTGGTCAACGACGAGACGCCGCCCGAGAAGGAGCGCCTGCAGAGCCCCGAGGAGCGCGACGAGCTCAACGGCCTGTACGAGTGCATCCTGTGCGCGAGCTGCTCGACGAGCTGCCCGAGCTTCTGGTGGAACCCGGACAAGTTCGTCGGCCCGGCCGGCCTGCTGCAGGCCTACCGCTTCATCGCCGACAGCCGCGACCAGGATACCGCCGGGCGTCTGGACAACCTCGAGGATCCCTATCGCCTGTTCCGTTGCCATACGATCATGAATTGCGTCGATGTGTGCCCCAAGGGTCTGAACCCGACCAAGGCCATCGGCAAGATCAAGGAATTGATGGTCCGTCGCGCCGTCTGAGTGCAGGATGCACGTGCCGCACACCGGTCTGGTGCGCGGCGACTGCCTTGTCTCGGTGCCTTCTGGTCAGCCGCTCGAAAGTCGCTTCATGGACACTCCGGTCGACGTCCGTACGTTGAGCAAGCTCAAGTGGCGCTGCCGCCGCGGCTTGCTGGAAAACGACCTCTTCATCGAGCGGTTCTTCCAGCGCCACGAGGCCACGCTGACCGCGCGGCAGGCCGACACGCTGACGGCGTTGATGGAGCTGGCCGACAACGACCTGCTCGATCTGCTGCTGGCACGCAAGACACCCGAGGCCGAACTCGATCGCCCTGAAGTCCATGCGCTGCTGGCCCTGATGCGCGAACCGCCTGCAGCCTGAAGCTGCTGAAGAGCCCCTGCTGAAGTTTTTGCAGTCCTGATTTGACACCCGAGGAAAACGCCATGATGACTCCCTCAGACGTGAAGGCCACGCTCTCCTTTTCAGACGGCAGCCCTGCCATGGATCTGCCCCTCTACAAGGGCACCGTGGGCCCGGATGTCATCGATATCCGCAAGCTGTACGCGCAGACCGGCAAGTTCACCTACGACCCGGGCTTCCTGAGCACGGCGTCGTGCAACTCGACCATCACCTACATCGACGGCGACAAGGGCGAACTGCTGTACCGCGGCTACCCCATCGAGCAGCTCGCGGTGAACTGCGACTTCCTCGAGACCTGCTACCTGCTGCTGTACGGCGATCTGCCCAACGAGACGCAGAAGTCCGACTTCACCGCCCGCGTGACCAACCACACCATGGTCAACGAGCAGATGCAGTTCTTCCTGCGCGGCTTCCGCCGTGACGCGCACCCGATGGCGGTCATGACCGGCCTGGTGGGCGCCCTGTCGGCCTTCTATCACGACAGCACGGACATCAACAATCCGCAGCACCGCGACATCGCCGCGATCCGCCTGATCGCCAAGATGCCCACGCTGGTGGCGATGGCGTACAAGTATTCGGCTGGCCAGCCCTACATGTACCCGAAGAACAAGCTCTCGTACGCCGGCAACTTCATGCACATGATGTTCGCCACGCCGTGCGAGGACTACGAGGTGAACCCGGTCATCGAGCGCGCGCTGGACCGCATCTTCATCCTGCACGCCGACCACGAGCAGAACGCGTCCACCTCGACCGTGCGCCTGTGCGGGTCGTCGGGCACCAACCCGTTCGCCGCCATCGCCGCCGGCGTGGCCTGCCTGTGGGGCCCGTCGCACGGCGGCGCCAACGAGGCCTGCCTGAACATGCTGGGCGAGATCCAGCAGATGGGCGGCGTCGAGAAGATCGGCGAGTTCATCCGCCAGGTGAAGGACAAGAACAGCGGCGTCAAGCTGATGGGCTTCGGTCACCGCGTGTACAAGAACTACGACCCGCGCGCCAAGCTGATGCGCGAGACCTGCCACGAGGTGCTGGGCGCCCTGGGCCTGCACGACGACCCGCTACTCCGGCATCGTGCAGCGCGCCATCGGCATCCCGGTCAGCCTGTTCACCGCGATCTTCGCGCTGGCCCGCACCGTGGGCTGGATCGCCCAGCTCAACGAGATGATCGGCGACCCGGAGTACAAGATCGGCCGTCCGCGCCAGCTCTTCGTCGGCGCAGCCACGCGCGACGTCCAGCCCCTCGCGCAGCGCTGATCGCGCCGATCGGCGCTTGCCTGGTGCCAGCCCCCGTGGCTGACGCCAGGTGTCGCAGGCCCTCACAATGAGGGCCTTTTTCATTGGTCTGCTGCGCCATGAACCTGTCCCCGCCCGGCTCGCCGGGGTTCTCGCCGCCCACGTCGGCACCACTGCGCCTGTGGCGCACCAGCCGCCACGACATCGACCTGACCCGTGTGCGGGTGATGGGCATCGTCAATGTCACGCCCGACTCCTTCTCGGACGGTGGGCGCGATGCCGGTGCCGCCCTGGCGCACTGCGAAAAGCTGCTGGCCGAGGGTGCCGACATCCTGGACATCGGCGGCGAGTCCAGCCGCCCCGGCGCGGCGGGCGTCGATGTCGCACATGAACTGGAGCGCGTGCTGCCCGTGCTGCGTGTTGCACTCAGGCTGGGCGTGCCTGTGAGCGTCGACACCTGCAAGACCGAGGTCATGCAGGCGGCACTCGACCTGGGCGTGGACATCGTCAACGACATCCAGGCGCTGCAGGCGACCGGTGCGCTGGAGCTGGTGGCTGCTCACCCGCGCTGTGGTGTATGCCTGATGCACATGCGCGGCGAGCCGCGGTCCATGCAGAAGGAGCCGGTCTACACCGACGTCGTCGCCGAGGTGGCCGCCTTCCTGGATGCACGTGCCCGCCTGCTGCGTGCGCGCGGCGTGGCGGGCGAGCGCATCACGCTGGACCCCGGCATCGGTTTCGGCAAGACCGTGGCGCACAACTACGCGCTGCTGGCCGGCCAGCAGGCGCTGCTCGACCTGGGCTACGAGGTGCTGGCGGGCTGGTCGCGCAAGTCGTCGATCGGCGCCGTCACCGGCAGGCCGGTGGGCGAGCGCCTCGTCGGCAGCGTGGCGGCGGCCCTGGCTGCCGTGCAATACGGTGCACGTGTCGTGCGGGTGCACGACGTGGCCGCCACGGTCGATGCCCTGAAGGTCTGGGCCGCTGCCGGTCTGCCTGGACCGATGGCCAGCACGCCGGCCCGGGGCGCCCTTCCTCCTGGGGGCGCGTGACCAGATGCTTCCATGCCGGCGCGCGTGCGCTACTGCCGTGAGCCGGCGCAAGTGCGCGGCCCGTCGTTCTCCTGCCCCGTGACGGTGCATTGCACAATCGCGGCGGATCGTCCACCCTGCGGGTGGCCCGGCGTCAGCCCAGTCCGGCGCGTGGCGCCATCCTGACCCCCTTCACGGTGCCCGCCCTGGGCGCCACAGCAGCACATCCATCATGAGCAGACAGTACTTTGGCACCGACGGCATCCGTGGCACCGTGGGCGCAGCGCCCATCACACCGGATTTCGTGTTGCGCCTGGGCCACGCCGTGGGCCGGGTGCTGCGCGGCACGCACGAGCGCCCGCTGGTGCTGATCGGCAAGGACACACGTGTGTCGGGCTACATGCTCGAATCGGCGCTGGAGGCCGGCCTCAATTCCGCCGGCGCCGACGTGCTGCTCACCGGCCCGCTGCCCACGCCCGGCGTGGCCTACCTCACCCGCGCGCTGCGCCTGAGCCTGGGCGTGGTGATCAGCGCGTCGCACAACCCCTTCCACGACAACGGCATCAAGTTCTTCTCCGCCCGCGGCGAGAAGCTGCCGGACGCCTGGGAGCTGGAGGTCGAGGCCGGCATCGCTGCCGCGCCGCAGTGGGTGGACAGCCGTTCGGTCGGCCGCACCCGCCGGCTCGACGACGCCTCGGGCCGCTACATCGAGTTCTGCAAGTCGACCTTCTCCAACGAGCTGTCGCTCAAGGGCCTGAAGATCGTCGTCGACGCTGCCCACGGCGCGGCCTACCAGGTGGCCCCGGCGGTGTTCCACGAACTGGGCGCCGACGTCATCCGCATCGGCTGCGCGCCGGACGGCTTCAACATCAACGACGGCCATGGCGCCACCTCGCCTGGGGCCCTGGTGGCGGCGGTGCGCGAGCACAACGCCGACTACGGCATCGCGCTGGACGGCGACGCCGACCGCCTGCAGCTGGTCGACCGTGCCGGGCGCCTGTTCAACGGCGACGAGCTGCTCTATGTCATGGTGCTGGACCGCATCGCCCAGGGCGAACCCGTGCCTGGCGCCGTGGGCACGCTCATGACCAACATGGCCATCGAGCAGGCCCTCGCCGACCGCGGCCTGGGCTTCGTGCGCGCCAAGGTGGGCGACCGCTACATCCTGGAAGAGCTGCAGAAGCGCGGCTGGCAGCTCGGCGGCGAAGGCTCGGGCCACCTGCTGGCGCTGGACCGCCACACCACCGGCGACGGCATCATCAGCGCCCTGCAGGTGCTGCAGGCCCAGCAGCGCTGCGGCAAGTCGCTCAGCGAACTGCTCGACGGCGTCGAACTCTTCCCCCAGACCCTCATCAACGTGCGCCTGAAGGCCGGCCAGGACTGGAAGACCAGCACCACCCTGGTCGCCGAGCAGGAGCGCGTGAACGCCGAGCTGGGCCGCAACGGCCGCATCCTGATCCGCGCCTCGGGCACCGAACCGCTGCTGCGCGTGATGGTCGAGGCGCGCCGCCCAGGCCAGGGCCTGTGCCGAGCGCCTGGCGGCGGCCGTGCAGGGCTGATCCCGCCTTGCACGCGGGCCGGCGCCTGGCCGGCCCGCTGATCCGTCCGAGGGCGCCTGGCCCGCGGTTGCCATCAAAGTGTCACAGAGCATGCCTAGCATGGCGGCACATGAGCAACAACGCACCCACCAGGATCCCGATGACCACGACCACGACGACGCTTGCCCACACGATCAAGGCCTTGCTGCTGGTCAGCGCCACCAGCTTCGGCCTGGCCGCCGCCGGTCTGGCCCATGCCGAGGACGTGACCGGCGCCGGTGCCAGCTTCCCGGCGCCCATCTATGCCAAGTGGGCCGATGCCTATCACAAGGCCAGCGGCGCCAAGGTGAACTACCAGTCGGTCGGCTCGGGCGCCGGCATCAAGCAGATCGGCGCCAAGACGGTCGATTTCGGTGCCACCGACATGCCGCTCAAGGACGAGGAGCTGGCCAAGCAGGGCCTCATCCAGTTCCCCACCGTGATCGGTGGCGTGGTGCCGGTGGTCAACATCAAGGGCATCGCCCCGGGCCAGATCAAGCTCACCGGTGCCGTGCTGGGTGACATCTACCTGGGCAAGGTGACGAAGTGGAACGATGCCGCCGTCACCGCCCTGAACCCCGGCGTGGCGCTGCCGGATTCGGCCATCGCCGTCGTGCGCCGCGCCGACGGCTCGGGCACCAGCTTCATCTTCACCAACTACCTCAGCAAGGTGAACGCCGAGTGGAAGGGCAAGGTCGGTGAAGGCGCGGCGGTGAACTGGCCCACCGGCGCGGGCGGCAAGGGCAACGAGGGCGTGTCGGCCTTCGTCGGCCGGCTGCCCAACTCGATCGGCTATGTCGAATACGCCTACGCCAAGCAGAACAAGATGAGCTATGTGCAGCTCAGGAACGCCGCCGGCAACTATGTCGCGCCCGACGACGCCAACTTCAAGGCCGCCGCGGCCGGCGCCGACTGGAGCAAGAGCTATTACCAGGTGCTGACCGAGCAGCCCGGCAAGGACGCCTGGCCGCTCACCGGTGCCACCTTCATCCTGATGCACAAGCAGCAGGACAAGCCGGCCCAGGGCGCGAGCAGCCTGAAGTTCTTCGACTGGGCCTACGCCAACGGCGACGCCATGGCCAACGAGCTGGAATACGTCGCCCTGCCCGACGCACTCAAGGCCCAGGTGCGCAAGCTCTGGGGCGAGGTGAAGGACGCCGCCGGCAAGCCGGTGGCGTACAAGTAAGCGCGGATCCGTCCGGCCCCGGGTCGGCGCATGGCGCCGGCTTCGCGGCATGATGAGCAGGTGCAGGCCACGGCCTGTGCGTGCCGGATCTCACACCTTGCTGCCCACCCATGGCTGTCACCTTGCCTGCTACGCCCACGTCCGCCGAGCGCCGCGCTGCCCTGCCACCCGCCTTGTTGTCCTCGCGCCAGCGCTCCTCGCTGGGCGACACCTTGTTCGCCCTGGCGGCGCGTTCGGCCGCGCTGCTCACGCTCGGCCTGCTGCTGGCCATCCTGGGCTCGCTGGTCGTGGGGGCCATGCCGGCGCTGCGCGAATACGGCCTGAGCTTTCTCTGGCGCAGCGAGTGGGACCCGGTGCAGGAGAAATTCGGCGGCCTGGTGATGATCTACGGCACGCTGATGACCTCCTTCATCGCGCTGCTGATCGCCGTGCCGGTGAGCTTCGGCATCGCCCTGTTCCTGACCGAGTTGTCGCCGGCCTGGCTCAAGCGCCCGCTGGGCATCGCGGTGGAGCTGCTGGCGGCCGTGCCCTCCATCGTCTACGGCATGTGGGGCCTGCTGGTGTTCGGGCCCATCCTGGCGCAGTTCGTCCAGCAGCCGCTGCAGGCCGCCTTGGCCGGCGTGCCGGTGCTGGGCGCGCTGGTGGCGGGGCCGCCGGTGGGCATCGGCATCCTGTCGGCCGGCATCATCCTGGCGATCATGATCATTCCCTTCATCGCCTCGGTGATGCGCGACGTGTTCGAGGTCACGCCGCCCATGCTGCGTGAATCGGCCTATGCCCTGGGCTCGACGACGTGGGAGGTGGTCTGGCGCGTGGTGCTGCCCTACACCAAGCGCGGCGTGGTGGGCGGCGTGATGCTGGGCCTGGGCCGCGCCCTGGGCGAGACCATGGCGGTCACCTTCGTCATCGGCAACATGAACCAGCTCAATTCCATCTCGGTGTTCGAGGCGGCCAACTCCATCACCTCGGCGCTGGCCAACGAGTTCGCCGAGGCCGGCGAGGGCCTGCACCAGGCCTCGCTCATCTACCTGGGCCTGGTGCTGTTCTTCATCACCTTCGTGGTGCTGAGCTGTTCCAAGCTGCTGCTGGCCCAGCTCAAGAAAGGCGAGGGGCGCACATGACTTCGCCTCTGCACTTCGACCCCGCCCGGCTGGCCCTGCACCGTCGGCGCAAGCGCGTCAACGCCGTGGCGCTGGCGCTGTCGCTGGCCGCGATGGCCTTCGGCCTGGTCTGGCTGGTGTGGATCCTGGTCGAGACCACCCGCCTGGGCCTGGGCGGCCTGAACCTGGCCCTGTTCACCCAGATGACGCCACCGCCCCAGGCCGACGGCGGCGGTCTGGCCAACGCCATCGTCGGCTCGCTGCTCATGGTCGGCCTGGCCACGGTCATCGGCACGCCGATCGGCGTGATGGCCGGCGTCTACCTGGCGGAATACGGCCGCAGCACCTGGCTGGGCCGTGTCACGCGTTTCATCAACGACATCCTGCTGTCGGCGCCGTCCATCGTCATCGGCCTGTTCATCTACACGGTGTGGGTGACGCGCTTCAAGAGCTTCTCGGGCTTTGCCGGCGTGCTGGCGCTGGTGTTGCTGGTGATTCCGGTGGTCATCCGCACGACCGAGAACATGCTGGCCCTGGTGCCCGACGCGCTGCGCGAGGCGGCCTACGCCCTGGGCACGCCCAAGTGGAAGGTGATCCTGGCCATCACGCTCAAGGCCGCGCGCGCCGGCGTGCTGACCGGCGTGCTGCTGGCGGTGGCGCGCATCTCGGGCGAGACGGCGCCGCTGCTGTTCACGGCGCTGTCCAACCAGTTCTTCACCAGCAACCTGGGCGAACCCATGGCCAGCCTGCCGGTGACCATCTTCAAGTTCGCCATGAGCCCCTACGAGAACTGGCAAAAGCTCGCCTGGGCGGGCGTCTTCCTCATCACCCTGGGGGTGCTGCTGCTCAACATCGTGGCGCGCACCTTCCTGTCGGGCAGCAAGCGGTGAGCGGCAACTCCGCGCTGCTTCAACCACACGCGACATCCATGGACGCCAAGTCTTCCCCGTCGGCCGCCGCCACCAAGCTTGCGGTGCGCGAGCTCGATTTCTTCTACGGCCAGTTCCGTGCCTTGAAGGGCATCAACCTGGACATTCCGGAAAAGAAGGTCACCGCCTTCATCGGCCCGTCGGGCTGCGGCAAGTCCACGCTGCTGCGCACCTTCAACCGCATGTTCGAGCTGTATCCCGAGCAGCGCGCCGAAGGCCAGGTGCTGCTGGACGGCGTGGACATCCTGCAGCCGCATCTGGACGTGGCCCTGCTGCGCGCCAAGGTCGGCATGGTGTTCCAGAAGCCCACGCCCTTTCCGATGTCGATCCACGACAACATCGCCTTCGGCGTGAAGCTGTTCGAGCGCCTGAGTCGCACCGACATGGACGAGCGCGTCGAGTGGGCGCTCAAGAAGGCCGCGCTGTGGAACGAGGTGAAGGACAAGCTCGACCAGAGCGGTGCGGGGTTGTCGGGCGGGCAGCAGCAGCGCCTGTGCATCGCGCGCGGCATCGCCATCAAGCCCGAGGTGCTGCTGCTGGACGAGCCCTGCTCGGCGCTCGACCCGATCTCGACCGGCAAGATCGAGGAGCTGATCGCCGAGCTCAAGGGCGACTACACCGTCGTCATCGTCACCCACAACATGCAGCAGGCGGCGCGTTCGAGCGACTACACGGCCTATATGTACCTGGGCGACCTGATCGAGTTCGGCCCGACCGAGCAGCTCTTCATGCAGCCGCGCAAGAAGGAGACCGAGGACTACATCACCGGCCGGTTCGGCTGATCACGGCCCGGATCAAGGACAGACCCATGAGCGACAAGCATCTTTCCAGCCAGTTCGACAGCGAACTCGGCGCCATCTCCACCCGCGTGCTCGAAATGGGCGGCCTGGTCGAATCGCAGGTGGCGCGCGCCGTCGCCGCCCTGACCCGCCTGGACGGCGACGGCGCCGACGAGGTCATCCGCGCCGAGGAGCGGGTGAACACCATGGAGGTCGAGATCGACCGCGACCTGTCCAGCATCATCGCCCGGCGCCAGCCCACGGCGCGCGACCTGCGGCTGCTCATCGCGGTCTCGAAGACCATCGGCAACCTCGAACGCGTGGGCGACGAGGCGGCGCGCATCGCCCGCACCGTGCACAAGCTGCTCACGGCTGGTGTGATGGCGCCCGGCCGCCTGCCCTTCACCGACCTGGCCTTCGAGGCCCAGCTGGCCACGGCCTCGCTGCGCCGCGCCCTGGACGCCTTTGCCCGCCTGGACGCCCAGGTGGCGCTGCAGGTCATCAAGGAGGACAACGCCATCGACCAGGAGTTCGACGGCCTGATGCGCAAGCTCATCACCTTCATGATGGAAGACCCGCGCACCATCAGCCTGTCCATCGACCTGGTGTTCGTGGCCAAGGCCATCGAGCGCGTGGGTGACCACGCCAAGAACCTGGCCGAGCAGGTGATCTACATCGTCAAGGGCACGGATGTGCGCCACAACCCGCTCGGCAAGGTCGAGTCGGTGGTGGTGCGTTGAGCCGGCCCGCCCTGCCGCAACCCGCTCGCAGTACCGGAGCCTGGATCACATGAGCCGCATCCTGGTGGTGGAAGACGAATCGGCGATCGCCGAGCTGATCGCGATGAACCTGCGCCACGGCGGCCACGAGGTGCTGCTGGCGGCCAATGGCGACGAGGCCCAGCGCGCCGTGGACGGCGAACTGCCCGATCTGGTGCTGCTGGACTGGATGCTGCCCGACCAGAGCGGCATCGTGCTGGCCAGGCGCTGGCGCGCCGCGCCGCGCACCCAGGCGCTGCCCGTCATCATGCTCACGGCGCGGGCCGAGGAGACCGACAAGATCGCCGGCCTGGATGCCGGGGCGGACGACTACCTCACCAAGCCCTTCTCGACCAACGAGCTGATGGCGCGCATCCGCGCCGTGCTGCGCCGCAAGCTGCCCGAGGCGCTGGACGCGGCCCTCGAGATCGCCGGGCTGCGGCTCGACCCGGCCACGCACCGTGTGTCGCGCGGCGGCGTCGAGCTCAAGCTCGGGCCGACCGAGTTCCGCCTGCTGCACTTCCTCATGGCCCACCCGGAGCGGGTGCACAGCCGCAGCCGGCTGCTCGACAAGGTGTGGGGCGACCATGTCTACATCGAGGAGCGCACGGTGGACGTGCACGTCAAGCGCCTGCGCGAGGCCCTGGCGCCGGCGCACTGCGGCGCGCTGATCGAGACCGTGCGTGGTGCCGGCTACCGGCTGTCGGCGGGTGTGCTGGGCTGAGCCGTCCGTCCATCGACCGCCGACTGACACACCGACCGGGCCCGCCCCATGTCCGCCGCCCTGCTGCGCCTCTTGCGCCATGTGCTTGAAACCACCCTGGGCGCTGCCCTGGGTTACGCCCTGGGCCTGCGCCTGGGCCTGCCGCTGACGGGCGCGTGGTCGGGGGCCGTGCTGGGCCTGGCCGTGCAGTCGCTGCGCGATGTCTGGGCCACCCGCCGGCTCGAATCCTGGCTGCACCTGGCCAAGGCCGACGTGCGTGCGCCCGAGGCACCGCGCCTGCCCGGCTTCTGGCGCGAGCTGGCCTATCGCTTCGAATCGGCGCTGCGCGAGCGCGAGCGCCGGGTCGACCAGGAGGGCCAGCGCCTGGCGCAGTTCCTCTCGGCCATCGAGGCCTCGCCCAACGGCGTGCTGCTGCTCGACCCGGGTGACCACATCCTGTGGTGCAGCCGGGTGGCGGCCGGGCATTTCGCGCTCGACCCGCAGCGCGACATCGGCCAGCGCATCACCAACCTCGTGCGCGCGCCGGGTTTTGTCGCCCATCTGCAAAGCCTGCACCCGGGCCCGAACCCGGCCGCATCTGTCGCCTTGGCGCCGACCGAACCGCGCGAACCGGTGCTCATGCCGTCACCGGCACGCAACCTGAACCTGTCCGTGCTGGCGGTGCGCTACGGCGCCGATCTGCGCTTGGTGGTGTCCCAGGACGTGACCGACAGCCTGCGCAACGAGGCCATGCGGCGTGATTTCGTCGCCAACGTGTCGCACGAGATCCGCACGCCGCTCACGGTGATGGTGGGTTTCATCGACACCCTGGCCGAGCTGCCGCTGGGCGAGGCCGAACGCGCGCGTGTCATCAGCCTGCTGCGCCAGCAGTCGCAGCGCATGCAGATGCTGGTGGACGACCTGCTCACGCTGGCGCGCATCGAGGGCAGCGCCCCGCCGTCGCCGGACCGCTGGGTCGACCTGGCCGAGCTGCAGGCCCAGGTGCGGATCGAGGCCGAGGGGCTGTCGCGCGGCCGCCATGCCCTGGGCTGGGGTGCCAGCATGCCGGCCGGCCTGGAACTGGCCGGCAACGAGGGCGAGCTGCGCTCGGCCTGGACCAATCTGCTCAGCAACGCGGTGCGCTACACGCCCGAGGGCGGCAGCATCCGCTGCGAGCTGCAGCTGCGCCGCGACGGCCGGCTGCAGCTGAGCGTGAGCGACAGCGGCATCGGCATCGCCGCCGAACACCTGCCACGCCTGACCGAGCGTTTCTACCGCGTGGACGGCAGCCGCTCGCGCGCCACCGGCGGCACCGGCCTGGGCCTGGCCATCGTCAAGCACGTGGTGCAGCGCCATGGCGGCGAGCTGCAGATCAGCAGCGAACCCGGGCGGGGTTCGACCTTCACCATGCTGCTGCCCGCGGCGCGGGTGCGTCAAGCCGAGGCCGCCGAGCTGGGCATGGCGGTGTGAGCCTGCGACTGGCCTGACGCACCGGGCGCCGCTGGTGATGCCGCGGCACGGGCGGCGGGCGGTTCAGGAGCGCCGGTAGACCGCCAGGGTCTCGATGCGGTCGGCCGGGCGGCGTTCGCGCACGATCAGGCTCCAGCCGGGCAGGCTGGCGGCCGGTGTGCCCAGGGGAATGCTGGCAACCTGCCAGGCGCAGCGGCCGCTGTCGCGCAGCTCGACGCGCCAGCCGCCCATCACCTCCAGCGCGGCGATCTGGCTGCGCGCCAGCTCGGGCGCGTACAGGCAGGCGCCCGCCGGCAGGTGCGTGCTCAGGCGGGCGATGAGCGGGCGGTAGCTGCGCGCGTAGTCCAGCAGCGGCAGCCACAGGCTCATGAGCAGCAGCCAGTTCAGCGCCACGCCGGCCGCCGGCAGCACCATGCTCTTCCACAGCGCCTGGCGGTGCCGGCCGGTGCGCCAGCGCACCAGCCACAGCCAGGCGACGCTGCCCAGCGCTGCGGCGAAGAATTCGATCACGCCGAACTGCGGCACGAAGCCCGGTGCCAGCTTGGTGACGTTGAAGGCGATCTTGGGCGGCACGCCGGTCTGCATGGCCAGGTAGATGACCCAGATGGCCAGCGCGCACACGCTGAAGAAGAAGACCGAGAACCAGTCGATGGCCGCGCTCACGCTGCGCTTGAGCGTGGGCAGGGCGAAGGCCGCCAGCACCGCCAGGCCGGGCAGGGCGAGCATGAGGGCTCGGTCCGAGCCGCCCATGGCCAGGCTGATGCCCAGGGCCACGCCGCCGCTGGTGAGCGGAATGGCCAGGTGGCGGTCGAGCAGGTGGTGGCGCCAGCGCCAGACCGTCCAGGCCGCCAGCGGCAGGGTGGGCCAGGGGAACCAGATGAGCAGGCGCAGCAGGCCCAGGGCCTTCTCGGGCGTGTCGATGCGCCAGGCCCAGGCGTTCAGGGCAGTGGCGACGAGCACGGCCAGCACGGCCGAGGCGGCGATCCACTTCGCCAGGTTGCGTGCGCCGTCGAAGCGCGAGCGCAGGCAGATCACCACGCCGCCCAGGCCCAGCAGCAGCGCCGTGCTGGCCGCGCCGCTGGCGGCAAGCACGGGCAGGGCGGCCAGCATGGCCAGCCGGCTCTTCAGGCGCCGGAAGGGGCTGACCGCCAGGGCGTAGAGGAAGAGCGTGCAGGCGGCGAGCTGCACCAGCTCGGGCGTGGTCTCGTGGCCGAGCTGCAGCAGCCCCAGGTTGGCGATGAGGGCCAGCAGGGCGGCGTCGGCGATGGCGCGGGCGTAGTCGGTCGGCTGGGCCTCGCCGCCGAAGGCGAAGGCCAGGGGCTGGGCGGCCTCGGTGCGCGCCAGGTGGTAGGCCGCATACCACAGCAGGGCCAGCAGGCCGGCCAGCAGCAGGGCGAAGGGCAGGCGGGCGGCGATGCTCAGATCGAGCCAGGGCAGGGCCCGCATGCTCAGTGCACCCAGCCAGTAGGGCAGCAGGCCGTTGTCGCTCACCACGCCGGCGATGGCCGGACTGAACCACGAGGCCTCGCCCTGCGCCAGGCTGCGCATGTAGCCCACGGCGATGATGTCGGCGTTTTTCCAGGCGTCGCGTCCGAACACGCCAGGCAGCACATAGGCGGCGCACAGCAGCAGCAGCGCCAGGCGCGGCAGGCGCTGCACCGCACGTTGCGAGACGAGGGCGGGGTTGGGTGAGTTCACATGAAAAAAGGCAGCCCGGGCTGCCTTTTGTTCCGCATGAGCACGGGACGGGTCAGGATGGGAACCGCCCCGCTGGCATCACTTCTTGGCGGGGGTGCCGACGCGGGCAAACTTGTTGCGGAACTTCTCGACGCGGCCGCCCAGGCTGTCGATGCTCTTTTGCGTGCCGGTGTAGAAGGGGTGCGACTCGCTGGTGGTTTCCAGCTTGAACAGCGGCACTTCGCGGCCGTCGTCGAGCTTGATGCTTTCCTTGCTCGGAGCGCACGAGCGCGTCACGAACTTGAAGCCGTTGGACAGGTCGACGAAGCAGACGTCGCGGTAGTTGGGGTGAATGCCGTCTTTCATGGGATGCCTTGCGCTGTTGAGCCGGCAGCCACAATGCCCTGTGCACTGCACTTGCCGAAAAGGAAAACCTGGGATTATACGGTGGCCGAAGGATCAGCCGCCGCGCCTCATCATGTCGAAGAAGTCGATGTTGGTCTTGCTGGCCTTCATCTTGTCGAGGATGAACTCCATCGCCTCGATCTCGTCCATGTTGTAGAGCAGCTTGCGCAGGATCCAGGTCTTTTGCAGGATTTCGGGCTTGAGCAGCAGCTCCTCGCGCCGCGTGCCGCTCTTGTTGAGCTGGATGGCGGGGTAGACGCGCTTCTCGGACATGCGGCGGTCGAGGTAGATCTCGCAGTTGCCGGTGCCCTTGAACTCTTCGTAGATCACCTCGTCCATGCGGCTGCCAGTGTCGATCAGGGCGGTGCCGATGATGGTGAGCGAGCCGCCTTCCTCGATGTTGCGCGCCGCGCCGAAGAAGCGCTTGGGGCGCTGCAGCGCGTTGGCGTCCACACCGCCGGTCAGCACCTTGCCCGACGAGGGCAGCACGTTGTTGTAGGCGCGGGCCAGGCGCGTGATGGAGTCGAGCAGGATGACGACGTCCTTCTTCAACTCGACCAGGCGCTTGGCGCGCTCGATCACCATCTCGGCCACCTGCACGTGGCGGGCGGCGGGTTCGTCGAAGGTGGAGGCGATGACTTCGCCGCGCACGCTGCGCTGCATTTCGGTCACTTCCTCGGGGCGCTCGTCCACCAGCAGCACCATCATGTGGCTGTCGGGGAAGTTGGCCGTGATGGCGTGGGCGATGTGCTGCATCATCACCGTCTTGCCGCTCTTGGGCGGGGCGACGATGAGGGCACGCTGGCCTTTGCCGATGGGCGCGATCAGGTCGATGATGCGGCCTGTGAGGTTTTCTTCGCTCTTGATGTCGCGTTCCAGGCGCATCTGTTCTTTGGGGAACAGGGGCGTGAGGTTTTCGAACATCACCTTGTGCTTGTTGCTCTCGGGAGGGCCGCCGTTGACTTTGTCGAGCTTGTTGAGCGCAAAGTAGCGCTCACCGTCCTTGGGCGTGCGCACTTCACCTTCAATCATGTCGCCCGTGTGCAGGTTGAAGCGGCGAATCTGGCTGGGTGAGATGTAGATGTCGTCGGTGCTGGCGGTGTAGCTGGTGTCGGGGCTGCGCAAAAAACCGAAGCCATCGGGCAGCACTTCGAGTACGCCGTCGGCAAAGATCATTTCGCCAGCGCGGGCGCGCTTCTTGATGATGGCAAACATCAGCTCCTGTTTGCGCATGCGGCCTGTGTTTTCGATTTCGAGATCTTCGGCCTGTTTCAGGACTTCAGACACGTGCAGTGCCTTGAGTTCATTCAGATGCATGGAGTTCAACCTGCAATGGGCCAGACGAATCTGGCGGGGGTGGTGAAACGGGGGGAGGTCGGAGGCCTGTTGCGTCCGGCATTCAAGAGCCGGTGTCTCTGGATTCGCGCGGGGCGGGTTCCGAAACCTGGGGATACTGCGCCGGGATCACCGGACGCATGGGCAGATTATGGCAGAAAACGGGCGAAAAAAAGCCCGCCTTGCGGGGCGGGCAGTTGCTTGGCGCTGCGGCCTGAGGGGCTGGCGCGGCGCAACAGATGGCTCAGGCGAGTTGCTGATCGACAAACGCGGTGAGCTGGGTTTTGCTCATGGCACCCACCTTGGTGGCGGCGAGTTGGCCGTTCTTGAAGACCATCAGGGTGGGGATGCCGCGAATGCCGAACTGGCCGGGCACGGTGCGGTTTTCGTCCACGTTCATCTTCACGATTTGCAGCTTGCCCTGGTAGGCGGCAGCCACTTCGTCGAGCACGGGGGCGATCATCTTGCAAGGACCGCACCATTCGGCCCAGTAATCCACCAGCACGGGGGTGGCGGACTTGAGCACGTCGGCTTCAAAGGTGGCATCGGAGGTGTGCTTGATGAGATCGCTGGCCATGTCTGACTCCTTTTTCAATGGCGAGCCGCAGTCAGTGCGGCAATGTCGGTAAAGTTGGGGGCATTGTGACAGAAACCAAGAGCCATTCATCTCATGCCGGACAAGGTTTTCCCTATGGGCGGGATTGAAAAAGCCGCATCCGCAACCTGGTTGGGGAGGCCTGTAACTGCTGTTCATGCCGATCTGTGCGATCTGGCCGAACGAACGCACCAGTGGCTCACCCAGCGCGCAATGCTGCCCGGCGAGGCCGTGGTGCTGGTGCCTTACGCGCAGCTCATGCCTTTGGCGCGGCAGGCGTGGGTGGAGCGCGTCGCCCAGGGGC
>JBJOKY010000464.1:0-3417 GCA_046045865.1 Pseudomonadota bacterium
ATGTGGCGCCCGCCGGGGGCGATGAGCGCCACGCCGCGTTCGAGCCGGTCGCCGTCGCGCGCCTCGCGCACGTTCATGGCACACAGGCCGTCGAGCCGGGCGGCGTACAGGGCGGTGAACTTCTCTGGCATGTGCTGGGTGATGGCGATGCCCGGCGCGTCGGCCGGCAGACTGGTGAGCACCAGTTCGATCGCCTGGGTGCCGCCGGTCGAACTGCCGATCACGACCGGCTTGTTCACCGCCAGCGCATGGACCCGCTGTCCGCCCGCAGACGGATAGGCGGTCGAGGGCTTCGCTGCGCCGGTCGCCGTGGCGAGCCCCTGCGGTGGGGTGGTGCTGCGGGTCCGTGGCCGCGAGCGGGCCGCCGCCCGCAGGGTCTGGATCAGTTCCTGGCGCGACTCCTCGAGGTGCTGCTTGAGCCCCAGCCTGGGCTTGGCCAGCACGGCCACGGCGCCGATGGCCAGGGCGTCCAGCGCCACGCGACTGCCTTCGATGCCCAGGGTCGAGCAGATCACCGTGGGGATCGGGTCGCTGCTCATCACCTGGCGCAGGAAGGTCAGGCCGTCCATGCCCGGCATCTCGATGTCGAGCAGCAGCACGTCGGGGCGCTGCTTCTTGAGCGCCTCGATGGCGATGAGCGGGTTGGGCGCGGCGCCGATGAGCTCGATGTCGGCGACGTCGGCCAGCAGATGCGCCACGGTCTGGCGTACCACGGCGGAGTCGTCGACCACGTAGACCTTGATGGCAGGCATGGCGGTTACCGGTGGGGTGTGGAAAGGGTAGAGGAGGTCAGGGGCAGGTGGGCAGCACGTCGACCAGCACGCACTGCGGCTCGTCGGGTCCGACCACCCAGCTGAGTTTTCGATAGACGGTGCCGCCGACGTTGTGCGTGTGCACCGCGATCCCGGCCTCGGCCAGCCAGTCCAGGCAGCGCTCGACATTGACCTGGCCGACGTGCTGGTGGGTGTAGAGCGCGGGGAACATGTTGCCGCCGCCGTAGACATGGGCCTCGCACAGCTGCGGCGTGATGCCCAGGCGGCGCAGCCCGGTGCACAGCGCCTGCAGGGCGTTGCCGGCGTGGCGGGTGTCGAACGGCCCGTGCGCGCCCGGTTCGCCGGCATGCACGACGTGGCACATGGCGCCCACGGTGTGGCGCGGGTCGGTCAGCACCACCGCCACGCACGAGCCCAGCAGGGTGTCCATGCGGTCGCCGCGGGTGCCGATGGCGATGTCGCCCGGCTGCAGGACGTGGTGTTCACTCATCGCGGGGCATCAGGGGGCCGGCTGGGGGCGCGTGGCGGCTGGGCCGGTGGCCAGGGTACGGCCGTGCGCCGCCGGCGTCCAGCATCAGGCCTTGAGCGGCTTGCGGTAGGCGCCGGGCACGATGGGTTCGAGCTTGAGGTCCTCCTGCACCCGTCCCTCGGCCGTGCCGATGAAGAACAGCCCGCCCGGCAGCAGCTGCTCGACCACGCGCTGCACCACCTGGCGCTTGGTCTCTGCGTCGAAGTAGATGAGCACGTTGCGCAGGAAGATGACGTCGAAGGGCCCGATGCCCTCGAAGGGCTTGCACAGGTTGAGCTGGCCGAAGCGCACGTGTTCGCGCAGCCTGGGGCGCAGCATCACCTGGCCCTCGGCCGGGCCTTCGCCCCTGAGGCAGTGGCGGCGCAGCCGCTCGGGCGAGACGTTGCGCAGCCTGTCCTCGGGGTAGACGGCCTGCCTGGCCGCCAGCAGCACGCGGTGGCTGATGTCGGTGGCCAGGATGTTCCAGCCCGGCCCCACGCGCCCGGTCTGCTGCATGTCGGCCAGCAGCATGGCGGTGCTGTAGGCCTCGTCGCCGAAGGAGGCCGCCGCGCTCCACACCGCCAGTGCGCCGCGGCTGCGCCGGGCGGCGAGTTCGGCCTCCAGCACCTCGTAGTGGCGCGGCTCGCGGAAGAAGTAGGTCTCGTTGGTGGTGAGCAGGTCCACCGCCATCTGGAACTCGGCCGCCTCGTTCTCGTCCTCGAGCAAGGCGAGATAGTCCTCGTAGCGGTCCAGGCCGAGCTTGCTGATGCGCGGCCCCAGGCGCGAGGCCACGAGCGACTTCTTCGACGCGTTGAGCGCCATGCCCACACTGTCGTACATGATCTGGCAGATGCGCGCGAAGGTGCGGTCGCTCAGCACGCTGGCGCGTTCGGTGGTCAATGCGGTGGTCATGATCAGGCGGCCCTGCGTTGAGCGTGGTCGCACTGGGCGGCCATGTCCTCGATGTCCAGCGTGGCTTCGGGCGAGAGCACGACGAGGAAACGTCCGCCCACCTTGGCCATGCCGCGGATGAAGCCGCGCGGCACCGCGCCGCCGAACTGCGGCGGCGGCTCGATGCGCGCGTCGGCGATCTCGATCACCTCGCTCACCGCGTCGACCATCATGCCCAGCTCCAGGCGCTCGCCGTCACGCTGCGACTCGAAGATGACGATGCTGGTGCGCTCGCCCACGCCGGCCGGCGGACGGCCCAGGCGGGCCTGCAGGTCGATGACCGGCACCACCGCGCCGCGCAGGTTGATGACGCCGCGCACGAAGGCGGGCATGAGCGGCACCAGCGTCATCTGGCCGTACTGGATGATCTCGCGCACCGACTCGATGCCGACCGCGAACACACCGTCTTCCAGCGTGAAGGTGAGGTACTGGCCGGTGGTGGCCGGGCCGGGCTCGGCGCGTCCGGCCGCCACGGCCCGGGTCTCGGCGGATGACACGGCATTCATCAGGGGGCTCCCGGTGGGCGCTGCTCAGTAGGGGCGGAAGTTGGCTTCGCTGTAGCGCGCCAGGGCCGCGCTGCCGCCTGCGGCACGCTGGCTGGCGCCGGACGGGCCGCCGTTCAGCGTGCTGTTCGCCGCCGCGCCGGCGCGGCCGCGCCGCACCGGCTGCTCGACCTCGGGCAGGCCGCGGCGCAGGGCGGCGGCGGGCTTGCCCTCGGCGGTGCTGAAGAAGCCGATGGCGTCCTGCAGCTGGCCGGCCTGGCCGGTCAGCTCCTCGCTGGTGGCGGCGAGTTCTTCCGAGGCCGAGGCGTTCTGCTGCGTGGCCTTGCTGAGCTGGCCCATGGCGCTGCCGATCTGGGTCACGGCCGAGCTCTGTTCCTCCGACGCTGCCGAGATCTCCTGCACCAGGTCGGAGGTCTTCTTGATCGAGGGCACGATCTCGTCGAGCAGCTTGCCGGCACGCTCCGCCGTCGACACGCTGTTGCCGGCCAGGTCGCCGATCTCCTTGGCGGCTTCCTGGCTGCGCTCGGCGAGCTTGCGCACCTCGGCCGCCACCACCGCGAAGCCCTTGCCATGCTCGCCGGCGCGCGCCGCCTCGATGGCCGCGTTCAGGGCCAGCAGGTTGGTCTGGTAGGCGATGTCATCGACGATGGAGATCTTCTTGGCGATCGACTTCATCGCGTCG
>JBJOKY010000465.1:0-3390 GCA_046045865.1 Pseudomonadota bacterium
GGCCGACCTGCTGCAGACCAAGATGCAGCCCGACGGCCTGGCCGTGGTGATGGAGGCCGAACACTTCTGCATGAGCTGGCGCGGCGTGCGCGACATGGATTCGCGCATGATCAATTCCGTCATGCGCGGCTCCTTCCTGAAGGACGCCAACCTCAGGCGCGAATTCCTCGCCCTGGTCAACGACCGCAAGAAGGGATGAACCCACCATGATGGTCCGCCTGCTCTATGCCAGCCGCTGCGAGGCGCTGGGCCCCGACATGATCGAATCCATCCTGCGGCGCTCGCGCGAGCACAACCCGCGCCAGGGCATCACCGGCCTGCTGTGCCACGGCGGCGACGTGTTCATGCAGGTGCTCGAAGGCGGGCGCGAGCCGGTCAACGAGCTGTACAACGCCATCGCCCGCGACACCCGCCACACCCAGGTGACGATGCTGCACTACGAGGAAATCACCGAGCGCCGCTTCGCCGGCTGGACCATGGGGCAGGTGAACCTGGCGCGCATCAACCCCTCGCTGCTGCTCAAGTACAGCGCCAAGCCCGAGCTCGACCCCTTCGCCGTCTCCGGCAAGGTCAGCATGGCGCTGCTGGACGAGCTGATCGCCACCGCGTCCATCGTCGGGCGTGGCGGCTGACACCAGCGCAGCCGCGCCCTGCCGCCAGCTGCGCGGCGTGGACTTCAGCAGCGCACCCACGCGGCGCAAGCCCGTCGTGCTGGCCGAGGGCGAGTTGCTGCCGGCACCCGGCCGCGGCCCCGGCCAGGCCCAGCCCGCCGGCGCCACTCCCGTCACCACCGACCCCGACACGGCCGACACCGACACCGACACCGACACCGGCACCGGCACCGACGCCAGCCGGCCCGTGCCCCCGGCCACTGTGCGGCTGCACAGCCTGCGCCGCCTGCCCAGCCTGGCCGACTACGCCGCCACGCTCGCCGAACCCGGCCCCTGGGTCGGCGCCTTCGACCTGCCCTTCGGCCTGCCACGCGAACTGGTCGAAACGCTGGGCTGGCCGACCGGCTGGCTGGCGCTGATGCAGCACTACCGCCAGCTCGACCGCGCGCAGATCCGCGCTCAGTTCGCCGCCTTCTGCAACGCTCGCCCGGCGGGCCGCAAGTTCGCCCACCGCGCCTGCGACGGCCCGGCCGGCTCCTCACCGTCGATGAAATGGGTCAACCCGCCGGTGGCCTGGATGCTGCACGCCGGCGTGCCGCCACTCATCGACGCCGGCTGCGAACTGCCCGGCCTGCATGCCGGCGACCCGGCCCGCGTCGCGCTCGAGGCCTACCCCGGCCTGCTGGCGCGCGAGGTGCTCGGCCGGCGCCCCTACAAGAGCGACACGCCGGCCCGGCAGGACGCCGGACGCCGCACCGCCCGCGCCGACCTGGTCGACGCCCTGCAGGCCGGCCGTACCCGCCTGGGCCTGCGGCTGGTGCTCTCCACCACGCAGCGCGACGAACTGGTCGACGAACCGCAGGGTGACCTGCTCGACGCCACCCTGTGCCTGCTGCAGGCCGGCTGGGCCAGCCTGCGCCCGGGCTGGGGGCTGCCGGGGGATGTGGATCCGCTGGAGGGGTGGATCGTGAGTGCGCAGCAGCCATGAAGCCGGCCCTGACACATCGCACCGCCAATTACTGCTCCGGCCGCGTCGGGCCGTTCCGTGACGTGATCTGGCTGGGCGATCTGCCGCTGGCCGTGATCAAGCAAACGCGCACCGGCAGTGGCACCACGCTCAACGTGGCCACACGGGTGGACTACATCTATGCCGATCACCTCGATACCCCACGCGTGATCGTGAACAGCGGCGACCATGTCCCTTTCTGGCGCTGGGACAACAGCAGGGCTTTGTTGCACACCCCCCCGTCAGCCCCGCGCAGCCAAGCGAGGCCACACTGAGTGGATGAGCAAGCCACCCCACCCAGAAGTACCAGACGACGAACTGGAAGGTCTACACCCAGGCGCTCAGGGCGCGTGGTTCGCTCACGGTATGGCTGGACCGGCAGATGCAGTGGACCGCGCCGGCCAGCGGCAAGCCGGGTCGCCCGGTGGCGTACAGCGACGCGGCGGTGCAGTGCTGCCTGACGATGAAGGTGCTGTTCGGGTTGCCGCTGCGTCAGACGCAGGGCTTCATGCACAGCCTGCTCAAGCTGTCGGGGCTGGACTGGCAGGCCCCGGACTACAGCACGATCAGCCGGCGCCAGTGGCGCAAGGTGCACCTTGGCATCGACGCGCAGACGCTGGAGATCCGCGCCATCGAGGTCACCGACCACCACGTGGGTGATGCGCCGATGCTGCCCGAACTGCTCGGGCAGATCCCGCCCGACGAGCCGGTGCTGTCGGTCAGCGGCGACGGCGCCTACGACACCCAGGCCTGCCACGACGCCATCGCCCTGCGCGGTGCCCAGGCCGTGATCCCCACGCGCAAGAACGCACAGCCCTGGGAGGCCAAACGCCCTGGGGCCGCGCGGTCTGGAAGCGCTGGAGCGGCTATCACCGCCGCTCGCTGGTGGAGACCAAGATGCGCTGCTTCCAGTTGCTGGGCGAACGGGTGATGGCACGCACCTTCGAGCGCCAGGTGGTGGAGCTGCAGGTGCGCGCGTCCATGCTCAACCGCTACACCCACCTGGGCACCCCGGTGACGCGTGCCGTGGCGTAACTCCGTCTGGCGTCAGGGGTAACTCGGCCTTGAACGGGTTGTGCAACAAAGCCCTGAACGTGACACCCTGATCCGGGCACCCTGGCGCGCGATGCGGTGGGCGCGATGCCGCCCGCCGCGGGGTGCACCTACACGTGGAACCCGCCCAGCGCCGCCGGGTCGGCCATGGTGTGGCGGGTGTGCAGCGCCAGGCCCAGGGCGGCCAGGTGGTCGCTGTTGCGGCCCAGGATGGTCTGCGCCAGGGGCAGGAAGTAGACCTCCTCGAAGTGCGCGTGGCCGCGGTAGTCGGTCACCAGGCCGGTCACCATGGCGGCCACCTCGTCAGCCGGCATGCGGCTGTGCTGGCCCCTGGCGATGGCCTTGAGGGCCGGCTCGAGGCGGGCCCAGGTGGACTCGATCTGGCGGTGCTCGTGCACGAGCTGGTCGATCACGTCGGCGACCTTGCCGTGCTCCTCGCCGGGGCTGGCGCTGGCCAGCACGGCCGGGAAGAGCTCGCGCTCCTCCTCGCCGTGGTGCTCGAAAACGGCCGAGCGAAAGAAATCCAGCGCGCGTGCCGCGACCTCGCGCGCCTGGGCGGCCGGTTCGAGCAGGGCCGGCAGGCGGTCGAGCTGCTGGAGCTGCGCGACGATGCCGACGTGGCATTGCGAGAAGTTGTCGATGGGCGCGGTGGCCTCGGGCGGGGTGGTCTTCATGGCAGGGCGTGCTTTCCTGGTCGAGGGAGTGCGGGGCGGAGCTGGG
>JBJOKY010000121.1:0-11281 GCA_046045865.1 Pseudomonadota bacterium
CCCGGCCCAGCGTGCCGCAGCGGTGCAGGACCTGATGATCCGCCGCGGCCTGCCCACCACCATGGCGCGGCCGACCGAGCTGTTCTCCACCCGCGCCGAGCTGCGCACCAGCGGCGCGGTCACCCTGGGCCTGCTGGGCGTGCGCCACGTGCTCACGCTGCGCATGTTCTCGCTGCACACCCAGGATCTGCCCGGCGAGCAGCTGCTGGCCGACGCGATCTCGGGCGACGCGCGCCAGAGCGGCTGGAACCTCGACCTCAACCGCAAGCTCGACCCGCACAGCAGCGCCGAGGTCGGCCTGGCGCGCAGCCGCGACGTCGGCCTGGGCAGCAATGCCGGGCGCGAAAGCCGCACCACCACGCTGCGCATCGGCGCCACCCACGAGCTCAGCGCGCGCACCGTCGTGAACATCGGCGCGCGCCGCGTGCTGCTCAAGGCCACCGTGCTGGACGACGCCGGCGAGACCGCCGTCTACGCGGGTGCGCTGCACCGTTTCTGAACCCACCGCCCCGTCTCCGACAGCCCAACCAGGCCCAGACATGTACGAAGCCCACTTCGGCCTGAGCGGCCCGCCCTTTCAGCTCAACCCCGACCCGGCGTTCTACTTCAACAGCCGCGGCCACGGTCATGCGCTGGCCTACCTGCGCTACGGCGTGGCGCAGGGCGAAGGCTTCATCGTCGTCACCGGCGACATCGGTGCGGGCAAGACCACCCTGGTGCGCACCCTGCTGGGCGAGCTCGACCGCCAGCAGGTCGTGGCCGCGCAGATCGTGTCGACCCAGCTCGAATCGGGCGAGCTGCTGCAGGCCATCATCACCGCCTTCGGCATCCCGGCGCACGGCGTGTCCAAGGCCTACCTGATCGCCACGCTGGAAGCCTTCCTCACCACCCTGGCCGCACAGGGCCGGCGCGCCCTGCTCATCGTCGACGAGGCGCAGAACCTCAACCCCGGCGCGGTCGAGGAACTGCGCATGCTGTCCAACTTCCAGCTCGGCAACCACTCGCTGCTGCAGAGCTACCTGGTCGGCCAGCCCGAGCTGCGCCGCATCCTGGAAGCGCCCGACATGGAGCAGCTGCGCCAGCGCGTCAGCGCCTCGTGCCACCTCGGCCCGCTCGACCCCGACGAGACCCGCTCCTACGTCGAGCACCGCCTGCTGCGCGTGGGCTGGCAGCGCCGCCCCGACTTCAGCACCGGCGCCTTCGACGAGCTCTACCGCTGGAGCGGCGGCGTGCCGCGGCGCATCAACCGCCTGGCCAACCGCGTCATGCTGGCCACCTTCCTGGAAAACCGCCAGCAGATCGACGCCGCCCTGGTCGAGGCGACCGCGCGCGAGCTGCGCGACGAGATCGGCGAGACCGGCGAGGAACCGGCCCTGGTCCTGGCGCGTGTGGCAGCGCCGGCCACACAGCCGCCGGCCGCCGCGCCCGTGGCACCGCCCACGACAGCCGTCCAGCCCGCCCCCGCCGCACCATCGGCGCCCGTCACGCCGGACTTCGACGCCACGGTGTTCGACGCCAGCCTGCAACCGCAGGGCGCCGCTGCCGAGGCGGCCGCACCGCCCAGGCCGCCGGCCGGCAACGCCAGCGCCACGCGCCCGCCCGCCAGCATCGTCTCGGCGAACGACGACCAGCCCACGCCGGCCCCCGTGGCCGCAGCCAGCGCCAGCAACGACCTGAGCTACGCCGACCTGGGCGAGCTCGACGTGCCCGACGCGCTGGAGCCGCTGGACGAGATCGAACGCATCGACAACCTGGCGGGCAGCGCGCCGCAGACCTACCTGCTGGCGCTGGCCGACGACGCCGCCACCGCCCTGAAGCTCGCCGCCCTGGGCCGCGCCCTGGCCGAACTGCCCGAAGCCCCCGCCCTGCTGCTGGTCAACCCCGGCGTGAGCCGCGACGTCTGGCCCTGGGACGACATGGAACGCCTGCTGCCGCGCCCGACCCTGGCGCTGCACCTGGGCCTGCCGCAGGCCGGCTTCGAGCAGCTCATGCCGCTCCTGTTCGAGCGTTTCGGCCAGGTGCTGGGCGAATTCGCGCCCACCGCCGTGCTGGTCGCCGGCGCCAGCGACAGCCTGCTGGCCGGTGCGCTGCTGGCGCACAAGCGCGGCCTGCCGCTGGCCCGGCTGGACGTCGGCGACAGCGAGGCGGCCGACGCGCTGCGCATCAACGGCCAGCTCATCGACCAGGTGGCGCAGCGCCGCTACGACTGCGTCGCCCCCGGCAGCCTGGCCGCGCGCGGCAGCCGCCAGCTGGGCGACGCGCGCCTGGGCATCCAGGCCATCGAAGGATCGCTGCTGGCCGACGTGTGCAGCGCGGTGGAGGCCGGCATCACCACCCCCACCGGCGCGTGCCTGCGCAACAACCTGTCCATCTACCTCGGGCCGGACTGGTCCAGCGAAGTCCAGGGCACGCCCTACGCCGTGGTCGCGCTCACGCTGCAGCCGGCCGATGTCGACCTCGACCCGGCCGACGCTGCCGACCCGGTCGCGCAGGCCCAGGCCGCGGCCAATGCCGAACGCATCGAGCGCCTGCTGGGCTGCACCAGCGTGCCCAAGCTGCTGTGGCTGGCCGACGCCGGCACCGAGACCGCGCTGCGTCAGTGGCAGGCCCAGGCCAGCCCGGCGCTGGCCGACAAGCTGTTCGTCGTCGACGCCTCGCTGTCGCGCGATGACGCGGCCTACCGGCGCCGCCTGTCCGGCGCCTCGCTGCTGAGCTGCCAGGTCACCTCGCTGCCTGACCAGTTCAGCCTGCTGCGTGGCGCGCTGGCCGTGGTCAGTGAACCCGGCCACCTGCTGGGCGAGGTGGCACGGCAATGGCAGCTGCCCTGCGCAATGCTGCAGGACGACGGCCGCTGGCTCGCCCTGGGCGGCACGCACGACACCACCGGATCCGCCTCGACCGGCACGGCGCCGCGTGGCGGACGTGCCGGCAGCACCGGCGAGCACAAGGGCCCCCAGCGCCTGGCCGACGGCAGCATCGCGCTGGACTACGACCCGGCCGCCGGCACACCTGGCGAGCCGCTCAGCCGCGGCGCACGCGCACCCGAACTGCTGGACAGCTGGCTCGGCGCCCTGGCAGGCGCAGGTTATGCCGTGCGCGCGGCCCAGGCCGCCATCAGCGCGGCCGCCACCGCCGCGGGCGCCCGCGGCGCCACCAGCAGCGGCGCCAGCGCCGGCAGCGGCGCGGCCGCCTTCCTGATGTACCCCGGCGCCGCCGCGCCGCTGGCGCGCGCCCTGAGCAACTGGCTGCGCATCTACGCGCCGGCCGACTGGGCCATCGAGGCCTGAGCGCCGAGCCTCAGTTCAGCAGGGCCTGCGAGAACTCGCGCGCGTCGAAGGTTTCCAGGTCCTCCAGCGCCTCGCCCACGCCGATGAAGTAGACCGGCACCACCGCGCCGCCCGCGGCCACGCGTTCGCGGCCCCACAGCGCGATGGCGGCCAGCACGCCGCCCTTGGCCGTGCCGTCGAGCTTGGTCACCACCAGACCGGTCAGGCCCAGCACGGCGTCGAAGGCCTTCACCTGCGCCAGCGCGTTCTGGCCGGTGTTGCCGTCCACCACCAGCAGCACCTCGTGCGGCGCACCGTCCATGGCGCGGCCGACGCTGCGGCGGATCTTGCGCAGCTCCTCCATCAGGTGGTTCTGCGTCGCCAGCCGGCCGGCGGTGTCGGCGATCACCACATCGCAGCCGCGCGCCTTGCCGGCGCTCACGGCGTCGAAACACACCGCCGCCGGATCGCCGCCGGCCTGGCTGACGATCTCGACCTGGTTGCGGTCGGCCCACACCGCCAGCTGCTCGCGCGCCGCGGCGCGGAAGGTGTCGGCCGCGGCCAGCAGCACCTTGGCGCCGCCGCCCGCCAGGTGGCGGGTGAGCTTGCCGATGCTGGTGGTCTTGCCCGCACCGTTCACGCCGGCCACCATCATCACGGTGGGCGTGGCGACCTTGCCGATCACCAGCTCGCCCTGCAGCGGCGCGAGCAGCTCGGTGAGCGCATCGGCCAGCAGGGCCTTGACGGCGGCCGGATCGGTGGCCTGGGCCGCCTTGACACGCTTCTTCAGGTCGGCGAGCAGGAACTCGGTGGCGGCCACGCCGGTGTCTGCCATGAGCAGGGCGGCTTCCAGCTCCTCGTACAGCGCGTCGTCGATGCGTGTGCCGGTGAAGACCTGGGCCAGGCTGGAGCCGGTGCGCTTCAGGCCGGCCTTGAGCCGGCTGAGCCAGCTGCTGCGCGGCGGTTCGGGCTCGGCTGACGGGACGACCACCACGGGCGGCATCGGGGCCGGCGCCACCGACGGCGCGGCCGCCAGCGGAGCGGGGGCCTGTGGTGTGGTGTCCGGCGTCCGGGCCGCCGACGTCTCGGCCATGACCTCGGGCTGTGCAGGGGCTGGGGCAGGCGCCGTCTTGCGGCGGAAGAAGCTGAACAGTGACACGAGGCGGCCTGGGCTGGGTGGGGAAAGGAGGACGAAGAGAGGACGTCGGCGCAGCGACGGCAGGCTGGGACGCAGCCATGCCGGCCGACCAGCGACCGGCATTGTAAAAACCGCTCCCCGCGCGGCCGGCCGGGATCAGCCGGGCAGCGCGGCGTGCAGGGCGAGGTATTCCTGCGTGAGCTTGTGGCGCGCGTCCAGGTGGATCATGGGCAGCGCACGCTCGTGGCTTTCCTTGATCTTCACCGAGGCGCTCAGATAGGGCTGCAGCACCGGCAGGCCTTCGCCGATCAGCTCGTTCACCATCTTCACCGGCAGGCTGGCGCGCGGCTGGAACTGGTTCACCACGATGCCTTCCACCTTCAGCTCGCGGTTGTGGTCGGCCTGGATCTCGCCCACGTTGGTCAGCAGCGTGTACAGGGCCTTGCGCGCGAAGTCGTCGCAGTCGATCGGGATCAGGCAGCTCTGCGCCGCGATCAGCGCCGAGCGGGTGTAGAAGTTCAGCGCCGGCGGCGTGTCGATGTAGATGCGCTCGTAGCTGTGGCCCAGCTCGACCAGCGCGTCGCGCAGCTTGTAGATCTTGTAGCGCGACTCGAGCTTGCCGTGCAGCTCGTCCAGCAGCGGCGTGCTGGGCATCAGGCGCAGCTTGTCGAAGGGCGTGGCGACGGTGAATTCCTCGGCCGACTTCGTGTGCACCGTGAAGCGCAGGGTCTGGTCGAAGAAGCCGGCCGCGCCGGGCTCGTCCTCGCCGGCCGGGTGGCCCAGCAGGTATTGCGTCGAATTGCCCTGGGCGTCCAGGTCGACCAGCAGCGTCCTGAGGCCCTGCGCGGCGCTGATGGCCGCCAGGTTGCTGGTGATGGTCGACTTGCCGACGCCACCCTTCTGGTTGAACACGACACGGCGCATGGCGGAATCCTTCTGGAGCAGCAATGGGAGGAAGACAGGGCGAGACGGTGCACGCTCGAACCAGCCGTGCGCAACCCCGATTCTGCCAAGTTGCAGTGCAACATTGTGCAGCGCAACATCACCCGGACCTGACGCGGCCCGGCCGCCCGGCTTCCTACAATCGCGCGCCCAGCCTCGCCCCGCATCAACCCACCCTCACCAGCCCATAGGCCCGCCATGCCCGTCAACCTGCAAGCCCCCGATCCCGCCGCCCTGCACCCGGTGGCCGGCGTCACCCTCGGCATCACCATGGCCGGCGTGCGCAAGGCCAACCGGCGCGACCTCACCGTAATCCGCCTGGCGCCCGGCAGCAGCGTGGCCGGCGTGTTCACCAGCAACCGCTTCTGCGCCGCGCCGGTGCAGCTGTGCCGCCAGCACCTGGCTGCCACGGGCGGGCAGGACGTGCGCGCCCTGGTCATCAACACCGGCAATGCCAACGCCGGCACCGGGGCCGACGGCCTGGCACGCGCCGCCGCCGTGTCGGCCGCCCTGGCCGGCCTGCTGGGCGTGCAGGTCGAGCAGGTGCTGCCCTATTCCACCGGCGTGATCATGGAGACGCTGCCGAGCGAGCGCATCATCGCCGGCCTGCCCGCCGCACTGGAGGCCGCGCGAGCCGACGCCTGGGGCACGGCCGCCGAAGGCATCATGACGACGGACACCCTGCCCAAGGCTGCCTCGCGCCGCATCGAGATCGGCGGCAAACCGGTGCACATCACCGGCATCAGCAAGGGTGCCGGCATGATCCGGCCCAACATGGCGACCATGCTGGGTTATGTGGCCACCGACGCGGCCATCGACCCCGCCCTGCTGCAGCCGCTCGTGAAGCAGGCGGCCGACGCCAGCTTCAACCGCATCACCATCGACGGCGACACCTCGACCAACGACAGCTTCATGCTGATCGCCACCCATCAGGCCGGCAACACCCGCATCGACAGCCTGACGAGCGCCGACGGCGCCGCCCTGGCCGCCGCGGTGACCGCCGTGTCCGTCGAGCTGGCCCAGGCCATCGTGCGTGACGGTGAAGGTGCGACCAGGTTCATCGCCGTGCAGATCGACGGCGGGCGCAGCGAGGACGAATGCCGCCTGGCGGCCTACGCCATCGCCCATTCACCGCTCGTGAAGACCGCCTTCTTCGCCAGCGACCCCAACCTCGGCCGCATCCTGGCCGCGGTGGGCTATGCCGGCATCACCGACCTCGACCAGAGCCTGATCGACCTGTGGCTGGACGACGTGCACGTCGTCACCCAGGGCGGGCGCCACACGGCCTACCAGGAGGCCGACGGCCAGCGCGTGATGAAGCAGAGCGAGATCACCGTGCGTGTGCACCTGCACCGCGGCACGGCCAGCACCACGGTGTGGACCTGCGACCTGTCGCACGACTACGTCAGCATCAACGCCGACTACCGCAGCTGACCAGGCCGCCGGTCCGGCGCCGGCCGGCACCCCAGGGCCGCTGCCGGACCGGGCGTGCGGCCCGGTGACCAGTGACAGGGATCAGTGATGCAACGGTGCGGCGCCGGCGCCCGGCTGGCCCATGGCCGACATGGCCGCGGCGATGCCGGCCTGCACGGCGGTCTGCAGGTCGGGCTCGGCCGCGAAGGCGGCCCGGTCCGGGCCGGCCACGCTGCCTGACACCGGGGCCAGCAGCCGGTCGATCGTGACCGCGGCGCCTGCCGCTGCAGCACTCGCCTGCGCCGGCACCGCGCCGGGCACGGCCTCGGC
The DNA here is from genome assembly GCA_046045865.1 of Pseudomonadota bacterium. GTDB lineage: Bacteria > Pseudomonadota > Gammaproteobacteria > Burkholderiales > Burkholderiaceae_C > Sphaerotilus. The sequence goes on from JBJOKY010000121.1 coordinate 7,090, forward strand.
CATCGCAGCAGCATCGGTGGCGGGGGCAGGCAGCGCCGATGCCGATGCCGATGCCGGTGCCGATGCCGGCTCGGCAGGTTCGCCGCTGCCGGCCGCAGCGGCCGACCCGTCGTCGGCAGGCGACTGCGACTGCGCCTGCGCCTGCGTGCCGGCCGGCTCCGCCGGCACGACGGCCTGCGGCTCCTCGCCAGCCTCGGCGCACGCCACCGGCTCGGCCGGCCGCTGGCCAGCCTGCGCCACCGCCGGCGCCAGGCTGACACCGGCCAGCGCGGCAGCGGCACTGAAGGTGCCCGGCCCGCCAGCCACCGGCGCGGCGGGGTCGCGCGGCGTGGACGGCGGCGCCAGGCTGGCGAGGTTGGCACCCGCCGGCCGGCCGGCCGACGGCATGAGCGCGACCAGCTGGCGCACCAGGGCGGATTTCTCCTCCTCGTGCGCATTCACCACCTGCGCCAGGCGGGCGCGGCTGGCGGCCACCTGGGCACGCAGCGTCTCGATCTCGGTGGCAGCCTGCTTGCGCTCGAGCGCGTACTGCTGCTGGTTGACCTGGTTGCGCTTGAGCTCCTGGTTGACGCGGCGCAGCTGGCTGCCCAGCTCCTTGAGCTGCTGCTCGCGCAGGTCGATGCGGGTCTGCAGGTCGTGCGTGGGGCCGCCCTGCTCCTGCACGCGCTGGTATTCGTGGCGCAGCTGTTCGAGCGCCATCAGCGCCGCCTCGTGCTCGGCACTCACGCCGGCCAGCTGCTCGGTGTGGCGGAACTCGACCGCCTCCAGCGTGTGCTGGATCTGCACGGCACGGTAGAAGCGCCGCGCCGTCAGCCCGATCAGCACGCCGAGCAGGCAGGAACACAGCAGGTACAGCCACAGCTGGGCAATCAGGAACATGGTGACATCTCCTGCTGCAGGCGCGTCAGGCGCTGCAGCACATGCAGGGACAGCGGGTCGGGCAGGCACACGCCGGACGTGGCCGGCAGCGCCGTGGCGGCGGCAGCCGTGGCGTGGCCGGCGGGGCAGGCCGGGCAGGCGGGCGCGCTCATGCGCGCTCCAACGGCGCGAGCGTGAGGTCGACGCGGGCGGGCGCGTCGCCGGGCACCTCGCGCGCACCGGCGCCCAGCTGCAGGCGCTGACGCGCCACGCCGCGGGCGACGAGTTCGGCCAGCACGGCCTGCGCGCGACGCTGCGCCAGCAGCAGGCTGCCGCCGCCGGGCACCGTGTCGTCCGCATGGGCGCTGGCCGCCGCAGCCGGTGCGTGCAGCGGCTCGCGCAGGCCGTGCACCAGCACGCGCCCGGTCGGGCAACGGCGCAGCAGGGCAGCCAGGGCATCCAGGGTGTCCTCCTGGCCGACATCGAGCGTCGCGGCAGCGGGCATGAAACGCAGCACGTGCTTGCGCTGCAAGGTGATCAGCTCGCGCTGGCAGGCCGGGTCGGGGCGCACCTGGGCCGCCGCGTCGGGCACGGGTGGCAACGGTGCCGCCGTGGCGATCCGGGCCTGCGCCGCACCTGGCGCGGCGGGTGGCGCGGCACCGGTGCCGGCAGCAGGTGACGCGGCCTCGGCCGGCGATCCGCCGGCGGCCGAGGCCGATGCGCCGACCACCCAGCCCGCCGAGGTGGGCGGCAGGTCGATCTCGGCACCGCTGCGCAGCAAGGCCATGCGTGCCTCGCGCAAGGCGCGCTGCTCGGCCGCGCTGGCGACCTCGATCTCGGGCACCAGCTGCTCGAACACGCCCGGCATGCCCATGAAACGCGCCAGCAGCTGTGGCGCGATTGCCAGGGCGCTGGCTCGCGCCTCGTTGCTGGGTGCCTTGCCGATCAGGCGCGCGCTGTCGCCATCGATGCGCAGGCGCGCCCAGGGGTAGCCCGCGCCTGCCAGGTCGTGGTTGGCCACCGCCTCGGTGCGCTGGCGCAGCAGGTCGGGGCGGGCATCGCCACGCACGAAGCCGAACCAGCCCACCAGGCTCACCGCGGCCGCGGCGACCCAGGGGCACCAGCGGCAGCTCTCCGTATTCCTCCGGGCCATCTGCCCTGCTCCTCGCAGCCTCGGGCCGCAGCGTTCCGTCCGCTCATGCGGGTCGACCGGAAGATAGCCCCTGGGGCAGCTGCAAGGCAGTGCGCCACCCCACCCGAACAAGGGGAGGGGCGGCCACGAGATCGCGGTGGCGGCAAAAAGCCCGCCTGCCCGGCATTTGCGCTCTCAGCGCGGCATCACGGGCCGCAGGCGGCGCCACACACGCCACCGCGCGGCCAGCCGGCTGCGGGCCGGGCGGTCAGATGCAAAAAGTCGCAACGATCAGAACGACTCCCAGTCGTCCGTCCCGGTACGGCCGGCCGGCGCCGCCGCGGGGGAGGCCGGCAGCACTGCCGGCGGGTGCGCCGCGGCGGCGCCGGTGGCCACGGCAGCCGGCTGACCGGCCTGGCCCGCCGACCGGGCGCCGAACGCCGGCCGGGTGACGTTGGTGGCACGGTCCGGCCCGCGCCGCTCGGGGCCGGCGTAGCCACCCTGCGCGGCCAGGTCCGGCCCGGCCACCGTGCGGCTGGCGCCCGTGCCGGCCAGGCGGAACACCGCCACTGCGTCCACCAGTTGCTGCGCCTGGTGGCGCAGGCTCTCGGCCGCCGCGGCGCTCTGTTCCACCAGGGCCGCGTTCTGCTGCGTCGCCTGATCCATCTGCGCCACGGCCTGACCGATCTGCGCCACGCCCGAGCTCTGCTCGGTGCTGGCCGCGCTGATCTCGGCCACGATGTCGCTCACACGCTTGATGGCGCCCACCACGTCGGCCATGGTGCGCCCGGCCTGGTCGACCAGCTCGCAGCCCTGCTCGACCTGCTCGACGCTGTGGGTGATGAGGGTCTTGATCTCCTTGGCCGCGTCGGCGCTGCGCTGCGCCAGGCTGCGCACCTCGCTGGCGACCACCGCGAAGCCGCGCCCCTGCTCGCCCGCCCGCGCGGCCTCGACCGCCGCATTCAGGGCCAGGATGTTGGTCTGGAAGGCGATGCCGTCGATCACGCCGATGATGTCGGCGATCTTCTTGGAGCTGGCGTCGATGCCCTTCATCGTCGTCACGACCTGGGCCACCACCTCGCCGCCCTTGAGCGCCACGCCCGAGGCACCCAGCGCGAGCTGGTTGGCCTGGCGGGCGTTGTCGGCGTTGAGCTTGACGGTGCCGGACAGCTCCTCCATCGACGCCGCCGTCTGCTCCAGCGCGCTGGCCTGCTCCTCGGTGCGCTGGCTCAGGTCGTTGTTGCCCTGGGCGATCTGCGCCGCGGCGGTGGCCACGCCCTCGGCGTTGGAGCGCACGCCGCCCACGATGCCGGCCAGGCGCGTCTTCATCTCGTGCAGCGCGCTCAGCAGCTGGCCGGTCTCGTTGCTGCCGCCAGCCTGGAAGTCCTGCGCCAGGTCACCCTGCGCCACCTGGCGCGCCACCTGCACGCCCACGTTGAGCGGCCCCGTCACGGCACGCATGATGCCCAGCGCCAGCAGGCTGCCCAGCAGCACCGCCGCGCCCAGCAGCACCATCACGGCCAGCTGGGTGGACGACACTGCCGCCTCGACCTCGGTGCGGCTTTGCCCGAGCAGGTCCTGCTGCAGCTTGATCAGGGCGTCCAGCTTGGCCATGTAGGCCAGCTGGTCGGGCCGGTTGTCCTTCAGCAGCGTCGCCTTGGCTTCCTCGGTGCGGCCCTCGCGGTACTGCTCCAGCATGCGCTCGCGCGACTGGCGGTAGACCGCACGCGCCACATTCACCTCGGCCAGGGCGGCCTTGCCGGCCGCGCTGGTGACCGATTTCTCGAGCTGGCCCAGCAGCTCGGTGACGATGCGGGTGGATGCCGCCAGCTCGTCGTGCTGCGCCTTCAGCTCGGCCGCATCGGTCATCAGCAGCAGGTTGCGCAGCGCGCGCGCGGCGTCGCTGAGCTCGCCCTTGATGGTGGTCGCCTGGCCGATCTTGACGTAGCGGTCGTCCATCACCCGGTCGAACTCGGCGCCGATGACCTGCACCTTCAGCAGCGCCACCACGCCCAGCACGACGGTCAGCAGCCCCATGGCCGCGAAACCCAGCAGCAGCCGGGTGGAAATCCTGAGGTTCTGGGTATTCACATGGCACCTTCGCAGTCCTGCCCCGGCGCACACCTGCGCCGCCCGGCGCAGCACGCCCCCGCACGCGATGGCACGGGCCGCCCCCGGGGCAGTTACACATGCTGCCAGCCC
>JBJOKY010000012.1:0-24814 GCA_046045865.1 Pseudomonadota bacterium
TGGACGCCGGCAATTCCCTGGTCGGGCGCACGGCGCTGGACCAGGTCGGCTCGGGCGGCATCACCGCCCTGGCCAATGGCCACTATGTGGTGAGCAGCCCGGGCTGGGACGGCGCGGCGGTCAACGTCGGCGCGGTCAGCTGGGGCAATGGCAGCGGCGGCAGCCGCGGCGTGGTCGGCACGGCCAACTCGCTCACCGGCAGCACGGCCAACGACAGCATCGGCTCGGGCGGCGTCACGGCCCTGGGCAACGGGAACTACGTCGTCGCCAGCCCGCTGTGGGACGGCGCGGCGGTCAATGTCGGCGCCGCCACCTGGGTGGCCGGTGGCGCGGCCTTTGCCGGCGCGGTGGGTGCCGGCAACTCGCTCACCGGCAGCAGCACGAACGACGGCGTGGGCTCGGGCGGTGTGACGGCGCTGAGCAACGGCCACTACGTCGTCGCCAGCCCGGACTGGTCGGCCGGCCAGGGCGCGGTGACCTGGCGCAACGGCAGCACGGGCGGCGCGGCGGTGGTCGGCGTTGCCAACTCGCTGGTGGGCACGGCGCCGGACGACCATGTCGGCTCGGGCGGCGTGACCGCGCTGACGAACGGGAACTACGTCGTCGCCAGTCCGCAGTGGGACGGCGCGGTGGTCAACGCCGGCGCGGTGACCTGGAGCGACGGCAGCAGCGGCCGCGGCGGCGTGCTGCGTGCGGCGGATGCGCTCACCGGCAGCACGGTGAACGACCGCGTCGGCTCGGGCGGCGTGACGGCGCTGGCCCATGGCGACTACGTGGTCGCCAGCCCGGGCTTCAACAACGGCACGCTGGTGGCGGCCGGCGCGGTCACGGCCGGCCAGGGCGCCGGCGGCAGCAGCGGCAGCGTGGCCAGCGCCAATTCGCAGCTCGGTGCGACCACCAACGACCGGCTGGGCTCGGGCGGCATCACCGCGCTGACGGATGGCAGCTACGTCATCGCCAGCCCGGATGCCACCACGGCCGGCAAGGTGAAGGCCGGCTCGGTGCTGCTGGCCAGCGTCGCCGACGGCCGCAGCGGCACCCGCATCGACGCCCTGGCGCCCACCGGCACGACGCTGACCGTGCAGGCCGGCCACGACATCACGGTGGCCGCGGCGGCTGCGGTGGACGGCGCCCTGGTGTTCGACGCCGGCCACCGCATCACGCTCGATGCGCCGGTGAGCGCCCGCGCCGCCGGCCCGGCCGCGCTGGTGATGAGCAGCGGCGACAGCTTCGTCAACCATGCGGGTGCCGGTGCGCTGCTCACCCCGGCTGGCGACTGGCAGGTCTGGTCGGTTGACCCGGCGGCCGATGTGCGTGGCGGGCTGGTCTACGACTTCAAGCAGTTCGACGCCACCTATGGCGCCACCACGGTGCTGGGCAGCGGCAAGGGCCTGCTGTACAAGGTCGCCCCGCTGATCACGCCGCAGCTGGGCGGCACGGCCACCAAGGTCTACGACGGCAACACCACGGCGCCGCAGGACCGGCTGGTGCTGGGCGCCAGCGGCGCCATCGACGGCGACAGCGTGAAGCTCGCCGCCGCGGCTGCGAACTACGCCAGCCCCAACGCCGGCACCGGCATCGCCGTGACGGCCGGCGGCCTGACCCTGAGCGCCAGCAACGGCAGCGCGCCGGTGTACGGCTATCGCCTGGCCACCCCGGCGGTGAGCGCGGCCGGCACCGGCACCATCCTGCAGGCCCTGCTGGACGTGCGCGGCAGCGTGGCGGCCAGCAAGGTGTACGACGGCGGCACCACCGCCCGCCTGGCCACGCCGGGCCGCCTGGTCGGCCTGGTCGGTGCGGACCAGGTGCAGCTCAGCCAGAGCGCGAGCTTCGCGGACAGGAATGTCGGCACGGCCAAGCCGGTCGGCATCGTCAACAGCCTGACGGGCCCGGATGCCGCCAACTACCGTGTCGACCCCGGCAGCAGCGCGGCCGACATCACGCCGCTGGCGCTGGGCGTCAGCCCGGCCGTGGCGGCCGGCAAGGTGTACGACGGCGGCACCGCGGCCGCCCTGCTCACGTCGGGTGTGCTCAGCGGCGTGCTGGCGGGCGACGTGGTGAGCCTGGGCCAGAGCGCCAGCTTTGCCGACAGGAATGTCGGCACGGCCAAGCCGGTGAACATCGACAACCGCCTGAGCGGGCCGGACAGCGCCAACTACAGCGTGGCCGCCGGCAGCAGCACGGCCGACATCACGCCGCGCCCGATCAGCGTGGCCGGCAGCGTGGCCGGGAGCAAGGTCTACGACGGCGGCACGGCGGCCGGCCTGCGCACGCCGGGCACCCTGGTCGGCGTGATCGGCGGCGACCAGGTGACCCTGGACCAGAGCGCGAGTTTTGCCGACAAGAACGTCGGCACGGCCAAGCCGGTGGCCATCGCCAACCACCTGGGCGGGCGCGACGGCGCCAACTACAGCGCAGCCAGCAGCCTGAGCGAGGCCGACATCACGCCGCGCGCCCTGGACACCAGCCCGGCGCAGGTGAACAGCAAGGTCTATGACGCCAGCACCGCCGCGACCCTGGCCGCGCCGGGCGCCCTGGTCGGCCTCATCGCCGGTGACCAGGTGCGGCTCGACCAGAGCGCCAGCTTTGCCGACAGGAACGTCGGCACCGCCAAGCCGGTGAGCATCGACAACCGCCTGAGCGGCGCCGATGCGCTCAACTACAGCGTTGCTGCCGGCCGTGCCGTGGCCGACATCACCCCGCGCGCCCTGACGGCCAGCCCGGCCCAGGCAGCCGACAAGGTCTACGACGCCAGCACCGCGGCCAGCCTGGTCACGCCCGGCACCCTGGTCGGCGTGCTCGCCGGCGACGTGGTGACGCTCGGCCAGAGCGCCAGCTTTGCCGACAGGAATGTCGGCACTGGCAAGGCGGTCAGCATCGCCAACACCCTGGGCGGGCGCGACGCGGCCAACTACAGCGTGGCTGCCGGCAGCAGCCAGGCGGACATCACGCCGCGCACTCTCGGCGTGAGCGGCAGCGTGGCCGAGAGCAAGGTCTACGACGCCGGCGCGGCGGCCGGCCTGAGCACGCCCGGCACGCTGGGCGGCGTGATCAGCGGTGACGTGGTGACGCTGGGCCAGACCGCCCGCTTTGCCGACAAGAACGTCGGCAGCGCCAAGCTGGTGGCCATCGCCAACACGCTGGACGGGGTGGACGCGCGCAACTACCGCGTGGCCGACAGCAGCGCTGTGGCCGACATCACGCCGCGCCCCCTCGACGTGATCGGCACCCTGGCGGCGGACAAGACCTATGACGCCGGCACCGCCGCCACGCTGACCCGGAGCGGCAGCCTGGCCGGCGTGCTCGGCGGCGACGCGGTGGCGCTGAAGGACCAGAGCGGCGTGTTCGTCGACCGCAACGCCGGCGTGGGCAAGACCGTGCAGGTCACCAGTACCGTGCAGGGGGCGGATGCTGGCAACTACGTCGTCAGGGGCGCGACCACCCAGGCCAGCATCACGCCGCTGACGCTGGACGTGACGGGCGCGGTGACCACGGCGAACAAGGTCTACGACGGCACGCTCGACGCCCGCATCGCCGCCGGCTCAGTGCTCGCACCGGCCCTGGTCGGTGACCAGGTGGCGCTGCGCCAGAGCGCCAGCTTCGTCGACAAGAACGTCGGCACCGCCAGGGTGGTGCAGGTGAACAGCACGCTGGCCGGCACCGACGCCGCCAACTACAGCCTGCGCACCAGCACCAGCCAGAGCAGTGCCGACATCACGCCGCGCGACCTGACCGTGACCGGCACGCTGGCGCTGGACCGCGCGTATGACGGCACCACCCTGGCCCAGCTGAAGGGCCCCGGCGTGATGAGCGGCCTGGTGGCGGGCGACCTGGTGAGCCTGCGCCAGGGCGCCAGCTTCGCCGACAGGAATGTCGGCACGGCCAAGCAGGTGGCGATCGCCAACGCGATTTCCGGCATCGACGCAAGCAACTACACCCTCACCAACCCGGCGGCGCAGGCCAGCGCCAGCATCACGCCGCGTGTGCTGGAGGTGCTGGGCACCACGGTGCAAGGCAAGGTTTACGACAGCACGACCAGCGCCACGCTGGCGCGCGCCGGCACGCTCACGGGCGTGATCGCCGGCGAGAACGTCGTGCTGGCCGGCCAGAGCGCCTCCTTCGTCGACAAGCAGGCCGGCTCGGCCCGGCCGGTGACCATCAGCAACACCATCAGCGGCACGGGCGTGGGCAACTACACCGTGCGCGACGGGCGCACCACGGCCGACATCACACCGCGCCAGCTCGGCCTGAGCGGCAGCACCACGGCGCTGGACAAGGTCTATGACGGCACCCGGGTGGCCGCGCTGGACAGCACGGCGGCGCTGACCGGCGTGCTGGCCGGCGATCTGGTGGCGCTCAGTCAGGCCGGCAGCTTCACCGACCATGTGGTGGGGGCCGACAAGCGTGTCACGGTCGCGAACAACCTGCGCGGCGTCGACGCGGCCAACTACGTGGTGGCCAGCGGCAGCAGCCAGGCCAGCATCACGCCGCGCCTGGGCAGCACCGGCACGCCGCTGCCGGTGGCGCTGGACGCGCTGGCGGGGCTGGCGCCGCGTGCCGCGGCGGCATGGCCGGCGAGGCTCGATCTGACCGTGCACCGGTCCGAGCCGATGGCGCAGATCCTGTGGGCCGAAGACGAGCGGCCTGCGCCGTCCGAGGTGGCCGCCCCGGTGCAGGCAGCCGCGGCGCCCGCTGCCGAAGCGCAGGTGGCCGCGCTGGCCCAGCCGGCACCGGCACCCGCCGAGCCGCCACCGCCTGCGCCCGAGATGCTGCATCTGCAGCCTGGGGCAGGCGCACAGGTGACGACCAATCCGGTCACCGGCGCGGTGACCGTGACGGTGCCGGGCGACGTGTTGTTCGACTTCAACCAGTCCAGCATCAAGCCCGATGCGCGTGCCATGCTCGATCGCCTGGCGGGTGACCTGGGCACGAAGCACGCGATCCTGGTCGTGGGCCACACCGACAGCATGGGCGGCGTCGACTTCAACCAGCGCCTGTCGGTGCGCCGGGCCGAGGCGGTGCGCAACTTCCTGGTGGAGCGTGGCCTGCCGGCCGGCAATGTCACCATCCGCGGCGAAGGCAAGCTCAAGCCGGTGGCCGGGAACGCGACCGCCACGGGCCGCAGTCGCAACCGCCGGGTCGAGATCGTCGTGCAGTGAGGTGCCCGGGCAGGTCGCCTGCCCGGCCCGGGCAGGCTGACAGCGGGTGCGCCGCTGCGGCCGCCCGGGTCAGGCGGCCAGCAGCTGCTCGATCAGGCCCTGCAGCTCGGTGAAGTCGGGCTCGCCGACGTAGCGGCGCACGATGTGCCCGCGCCTGTCGATCAGCACGGTGGTTGGCGTGAGCTGCACCTTGCCGAACTGCCGGGCGATCTCGCCGGTGTTGTCGATCACGACGGTGAAGGGCAGCTGGCGCGACTGCGCGTAGTTCACCACGTAGGCCGGCGGGTCGTAGCTCATGGCCACGGCCAGGGTCTGCAGGCCACGCCCGTGCAGGCGTTCGTGCAACGCCATGAGCTTGGGCATCTCGTGCACGCAGCTCGTGCAGCTGGTGGCCCAGAAGTTCACCAGCACGACCTGGCCGAGCAGCTCGTCGCTGCGGTGGCGGCTGCCGTCGAGCTCGGTGTAGTCGACCACCGGGGCGAGTTGCTCACGCTCGATCAGCCGCGCCGCGCCCAGGGCAGCCATGCCCGCCAATACCGTCGCGGCCAGCCCGGCGCGCAGCACCCTGGCCAGCTTGCCGCTCATGGCCGGGCGCTCCGTGGTGCCGTGCTGGGCGCGCTCTGGCGTGCCACCCGGGGTGCAACATGCGCCGAGCCGCCGGCCGCGGGGGCGCTGCGGCTGCAGCGTCCTTCATCTGGTTGAGAAACAGGATTGACACACATGGGTGACTCCGAGTTTATGCGCGGTACCTGCCGTGGCCATGGGGGCATGCACGCGGACGGCAGGCCGACCGTGTGGTGCGCCACGTGCCTGGCCGCCGTGCTGCGCACTGGTGTCATGACGGGTGCATGGCGGGCCGGAGCCACAGGCGCGATCGCTTAGCATCCCGGCTGCCCGCGCGGCGCGGCGGACCGGGCATGTCCGGCATGTCGTCCGGTACACCCGGCCGATCCGGCGCAGCGGCCCGCGCGGCACCAACGCAGAACGCACCATGACCCAGCTTCCCCTGGTGCGTGGCTACGAAGTCGTCATCGGCTTCGAGACCCACGCGCAACTCTCCACCTCGTCCAAGATCTTTTCCGGCGCGTCCACGCGTTTCGGTGCCGAGCCCAACACCCAGGCCTGCGCGGTCGACCTGGCCTTGCCCGGCAGCCTGCCGGTGATGAACCGCGGCGCGGTCGAACGCGCCATCCAGTTCGGCCTGGCGGTGGGCGCGACGGTGGCGCCCATGTCCATCTTCGCGCGCAAGAACTACTTCTACCCCGATCTGCCCAAGGGCTACCAGATCAGCCAGTACGAGATCCCGGTCGTGCAGGGTGGTGCGGTCGAGTTCTACGTCGACGGCGAGAAGCAGCGCGTGCGCCTGACGCGTGCCCACCTCGAGGAGGACGCCGGCAAGTCGCTGCACGAGGACTTCCACGGCATGAGCGGCATCGACCTCAACCGCGCCGGCACGCCGCTGCTCGAGATCGTCACCGAGCCCGACCTGCGCAGCAGCAGGCAGGCGGTCGAATACGCCAAGGCCCTGCACACGCTGGTGGTCTGGCTGGGCATCTGCGACGGCAACATGCAGGAAGGCTCGTTCCGCTGTGATGCCAACGTGTCGGTGCGCAAGCCCGGCGGGCCGCTGGGCACGCGGCGCGAGATCAAGAACCTCAACAGCTTCCGCTTCCTGCAGCAGGCGATCGACTTCGAGGTGCTGTGGCAGATCGAGCAGATCGAGGACGGCCAGTCCATCCAGCAGGCCACCGTGCTGTTCGACCCCGACAGCGGCGAGACCCGCATGATGCGCAGCAAGGAAGACGCGCACGACTACCGCTACTTCCCCGACCCGGACCTGCCGCCACTCCTCATCGAGCCGGCCTGGGTCGACGCCGTGCGCGCCGCCATGCCCGAGCTGCCCGGCGCGCTGGCCGAGCGCCTGCAGGTCGACTACGGCTTGCCGGCCTACGACGCCGCCATGATGACCGCCAGCCGCGCCACGGCCGACTACTTCCAGGCCGCGGTGGCGGCCGGCGGTGCAGCCAAGCCGGTGGCCAACTGGCTGATGGGCGAGCTGGCCAGGCGCCTGAACGCGCAGGAGCTGGGCATCGAGGCCAGCCCGGTCGGCGCCGTGCAGCTGGGCAAGCTGGTGAGCCGCATCGCCGACGGCACGATCTCGAACAACGCCGCGCGCCAGGTCTTCGACGCGCTGTGGACCAGCGGCGGCGAGGTCGACGCCCTGATCGACAGCCTGGGCCTGCGACAGATGAGCGACAGCAGCGCGCTCGAAGCCATCATTGCCCAGGTGGTGGCGGCCAACGCCAAGTCGGTCGAGGAATACCGCGCCGGCAAGGACAAGGCCTTCAACGCCCTGGTCGGTCAGGTCATGAAGGCAAGCAAGGGCAAGGCCAACCCGGCCCAGGTCAACGAGCTGCTGAAGCAGGCGCTGGGCTGATCGATCGCCTGGGTTCCGCCCCGGCGTGCCGCGTCGCCGGCCGGGTGCCGCAAGGGCGCCGCGGTGCTGGCCGCTCAGCGCCCGGAGCTTGTGCTCGCGGCGGCCTCGGCGCTGCCGAGGTTGCCCATGCTGCCGGGCGTGGCGCCGGCCCAGAGCTTGCGCAGGCGCGCCAGCTCCTCGTCGTAGAACACGGTCAGGCGGTTGAGTTCGGCCTGGTGCGTGGCGACCAGGCTGCGCTGCGCATCGGTCGTCACCGTGTTGGCGTCGAACTGCGCCTTCAGGCGCGGCGGCAGATCCTTGCCCTTGTAGAACTCGGCCTCGTCCTGCAGCGTCTTGCGTTCGTGCTCGAGGTCGATCAGGCGCTGCTGCGAGCTTTTCACCAGCCGGCGCACCAGCTCCAGCCCGCTTTCGCGCGCCTTCAGGTGCGAGGCCTCGTCCTTGTAGCGCGCCATCAGGTTGCGGTCGCGCCGGGCAGCGTCGTTGCGGGTGGATTCGATCGCGGCCTTGCGCCGCGCGGCTTCCTCGGCGGCGGCGCGTTCGTCGGCCGTCAGGCTGGGCGGCAGCCTGCGGCGCACCGAGCCGTCGCTGTTGAGCTCGGCCTGCTCGCGATCCAGGCATTCGCGGATGGGCCGGTCGGACGTGATGCGCCGACCCTGTGCGTCCACGCAGGTGTAGATGCCGTTGATGATCTTCTGCTCAGGCTGGGCGGCGGCCCACGGCGCCTGCAGGCCACCGGCCAGCAGCAGGGCGAGCGTGGCCAGGCGCTGCGCCACTGCGCCGCCACGGCGGGCCACGCACGCCGGAGTCGTCACGCCCGGACCCCGTAACGCTCCCGGTAGGCGCGCACCGGGCCGAGGTAGGCGCTCAGCGCCGGGTCGCTCTGCTCGCCCAGGTAGGTCAGCAGGTCGTCCAGCGTGGCGATGGCCTCCACCTGCAGGCCCAGTTCGCTGCGCACGTACTGCACGGCGGAGTGGGGCGCGTCGATGCCGTTCTCGCTGGCTTTTTCCTGCCGGTCCAGGGCGATGCACACGCCGGCAGGCACGGCGCCGGCGGCCTTGATCATGGCGACCGATTCGCGCACCGAGGTGCCCGCCGAGATCACGTCGTCGACGATGAGCACGCGCCCGCGCACCGGTGCGCCGACCAGGGTGCCGCCTTCGCCGTGGTCCTTGGCCTCCTTGCGGTTGTAGGCGTACGGCAGGTTGTGGCCCAGGCGCGCCAGCTCGATGGCGATGGCGGCGGCCAGGGTGATGCCCTTGTAGGCCGGGCCGAACAGCAGGTCCCAGGCCGGCGCGGTGCCCGAGGCGAGCAGGCGGCGTGCATAGAATTGGCCGAGTCGGCCCAGCTTGGCGCCGTCGTCGAACAGCCCGGCGTTGAAGAAATACGGCGAGAGGCGCCCGGCCTTGGTCTTGAACTCTCCGAACCGCAGCACGCCGGCCTGCACGGCAAAGGCCACGAATTCCTGCGCCAGGGCATCACGTGCGGCACCCTGGGCGGGCTGGACATCTACTTGAGTCATGAACGGAGAGCTTGCGTGCGTCTGGTCAGTCTGAACCTCAACGGCATACGGTCCGCCGCGAGCAAGGGCCTGCTTGAATGGGTCCAAGGCAGTCAAATCGATTGTATGGGGGTGCAGGAACTCAAGGCCCAGGCGGCCGAGGTGGTCGACCGCTTCGACCGGCTGGCCGGCCTGCAGGGGCACTTTCACTATGCCGAGAAAAAGGGCTATTCCGGTGTCGGGCTGTACACGCGCACCGAGCCCACGGAATTGATCACGGGCATCTGCAACGCCGAGTTCGACGCCGAGGGCCGCTATGTCGAGGCGCGCTACGACCGCCCGGGGCGCAAGCTGTCCATCATCAGCTGCTACTTCCCGAGCGGCTCGTCGGGCGAGGACCGCCAGGCCGCCAAGTACCGCTTCCTCGATCTCGTCTACCCGCATCTGGTGGCGCTCAAGGCCGAACGCGAGTTCATCCTGGTCGGCGACATCAACATCGCGCACAAGGCGATTGACCTGAAGAACTGGAAGGGCAATCAGAAGAACAGCGGCTTCCTGCCCGAGGAGCGCGCCTGGATGACGAAGCTGCTCGACGATTCCGCGGCGGAGGCCGGCCTGGTCGACGTCTACCGCCGCCTGCACCCCGAAGCCGGCGAGGAGGCCTACACCTGGTGGAGCAACCGTGGCCAGGCGCGCGCCAAGAACGTCGGCTGGCGCATCGACTACCACCTGGCCACGCCCGGCGTGGCGGCGCTGGCGCGCAGCGCCAGCATCTACAAGGACCAGTGGTTCAGCGACCACGCGCCGCTGACGGTGGACTACGACCTCGATCTCTGACCTGCTGCCTCAGGTCGATCGCCTGCGCCGTGCACCGCGCTCCTTATGCCTGCGACTCGTACCTCGAAGGGCTGATACCGACCTCCGCTAGCGCTGGCCGTCAGCAGCAATTGCAGGCTGCCGTTCTCGAGAGCCTGGGCCAAGTGCCATGTTGTTCCATGTGCAACGCAAAGTCCTGTGCGCACAGAGGCGCGGTCGGTTAGGGCGAGCTCACCCTCAGCCGCCCGGCGGCCTGCGCCGCGATGTCTCGAACTCGCGGTGTCGCGGCGGATTGCAGCAAGGTGTTGACCCGGCACGATCTAGACGCCGCTGTACGACAAGCTCGGCATCCCCGATGCCTACCGCGACCAGGTTGACAAGGACATCGTCGCGTCGATCCCGCTCTGCCGTTTCGGCACACCCAAGGAGGTGGCCACGGCCGTGCCGTACCTGGCCAGCGATGCATCCCGCTGGACAGTCGGCACGGAAATCGTCGTCGATAGCGGCCGTTTGTTGAACGGCTGACCCTGGCGGCCCGGGCTGCGTTCCGGAGCGGGCCTAAGGCTCGGTGGCGCGCAGTTCGTCGTGGGGCCAGTCGACCAGCTTGACGACATCCGGCCTGAGGCTTAGGTGAGGTGCAATCCAGATCGACAACCGGTTGGGACCGCGCACAAAGCCCAGCGGCGCCACCAGCGTGCCGCTGGTCAGGTCGTCGCGCACCAGCATGCGCGGCACGTTGGCCATCCCCAGACCGCAGCGCGCACCCTGGATGAGCATGTAGAAATGGTCGAAGGTCTCGTCGACGCGCAGATCCGGATTGGCCAGCCCGCTGCAGCGGGCCCAGTCGGCCCAGGCGGTTGGTCGGGTGCGCGAGACCATCAGGCGGGCCCTGGCAAGGTCCTCGACCGCGCCGATGCGCTGGTGTCGCAGGTATTCGGGCGAGCAGACCGGGCCGATCCACTCGTGGGCCACGTCGGCGCGCACGACATCCCTGGGCGGCTCGATCGACGACAGCCGGATGGCCACGCTGACACTGTCGCGGGCGAAGTCGATCAGCCCGTGGCTCATGTTGAAGCGCAGTTCCACCTCCGGATTCGCGTCCTTGAAGCGGCTCAGCCGGGGAATGAGCCAATACATCATGATCGACTCGGAGCACGCCAGCGTCAGCGGGCCGGGCTTGAGCTGTTCGACGCTCGATTGAATCAGCCCGAAGGCCTTCGATAGCCCTTCGGCCAGGCGCTGCCCCTCGGCGGTCGGCAGCGCGCCTTGGGCGGTGCGCTGCAGCAGGGCCAGACCCAGCGAGTCCTCCAGCGTGCGGATGTGGCGGCTCACGGCCCCGTGGGTGACGGCCAACTCGTCGGCGGCAGCGCTGAAGCTGCGCAGGCGCGCAGTGGCCTCGAAGGCCCGCAATGCGTTCAGGGACAGGCGATGGAGGGTGCTCATGG
The DNA here is from genome assembly GCA_046045865.1 of Pseudomonadota bacterium. GTDB lineage: Bacteria > Pseudomonadota > Gammaproteobacteria > Burkholderiales > Burkholderiaceae_C > Sphaerotilus. The sequence goes on from JBJOKY010000012.1 coordinate 11,356, forward strand.
ATGCCCTCGGCAACCTCGGGTGAACCCGGATGTCATGTGATTTTTCCTCACATGTCAGGGAGATCATGTCGTTTGTTTGCGTACAGATCGGCCACTAAGCTTCGGGTCACTGAAGAGAGAAGCTCACAGCCACATGGAACACAAACCATCCCGCGCCGAGTTCACAGCGCGCTACTTCGTCGAAAGCTAGGTCGCCTCGGAAAAGGTCGCCCAGGTGATCGCCGGCGAGCAATCCAGCGGCACCTTCCTCGCGCTGCCCGGCGAGACCGACGAACTCAAGGAGCGCTCACGCGCCCGAGTCGTACACATCGAGCCGCTCGCGCCCGCTTTGCAGGCGACGCTGCCCAGCGCCTACGTCGACCGTCACCCGCACGGCGGCGTGTTCCACCGTGCCGAGATCGAGATCGCGTTTCCGGTCGCCAACGTCGGCGCCAACCTATCCAGCCTGCTGGCGACCGTGGCGGGCAATCTGTTCGAGCTGGGTGAGGTCACCGGCCTGCGCCTGCTCGACCTGGACCTGGCGCCCGACTACGCCGCCCGGTTCGCCGGCCCGGCCTTCGGCATCCCCGGCACGCGGCGGCTGGCCGGTGTGCACGGCCGGCCGCTGATCGGCACCATCATCAAGCCGAGCATCGGCCTCACGCCGGGCCAGACAGCCGAGCTGGTCGACAGCCTCTGCGTGGCCGACATCGACTTCATCAAGGACGACGAACTGATCGCCGATCCGCCCTACGCGCCCTTCGACGAGCGCCTGCGGGCCGTCATGCCGGTGCTGCAGCGCCACGCCGACCGCCTGGGCCGCATGCCGATGTACGCGATCAACATCTCCGGCTCGGTCGACGAGATGCTGCGCCGTCACGACGCCGTGCTGGCCGCGGGCGGCAGCTGCGTGATGGTGAGCGTCAACTGGGTCGGCTTCTCGGCCGTCGAGCACCTGCGCCGCCACGCGCAGCTGCCGATCCACGGCCACCGCAACGGCTGGGGGGCCTTCACGCGTCATGCGGTGCTGGGCTTCTCGTTCCAGGCCTACCAGAAGCTGTGGCGCCTGGCGGGCGTGGACCACCTGCACTGCAACGGCATCCGCAGCAAGTTCTGGGAGCCGGACGAGTCGGTCATCGCCTCGGCGCGGGCCTGCCTGTCGCCCTGGGCCGGGCTGCAGCCGCTGATGCCGGTGTTCTCGTCCGGCCAGTGGGCGGGCCTGGCGCCCCACGTGTACGCGGGGCTGGGCAGCGTCGACCTGATGCACCTGGCCGGCGGCGGCATCATCGGCCATCCCGACGGCATTGCCGCCGGCACGACCAGCATGCGTGAAGGCTGGGCGGCGGCGGTGGCCGGCATCGACCTGGACCGCTACGCCGCATCACACCCGGCACTCAAGCGGGCCATGCTGCACTTCTCGGGGCGCTGAGCGATGACGACCACGCGTGCTCCCCGCGCCCTGCGGCTCGCCTTCTACGGCGACGACTTCACCGGCTCCACCGATGCGCTGGAAGTGCTGGCCTTCGGCGGGCTGCGCTGCGCGCTGTTCCTCGCGGCGCCGACGCCGGCCCAGATGGCAGCGCTCGGCGGCTTCGATGCGATCGGGGTCGCCGGCGCCAGTCGTGCGATGTCGCCCGACGAGATGGACGCCGAACTGCCCGACGTGCTGAGCGCGCTCGCTGCCCTGTCGCCGCAGCTCGTGCACTACAAGGTGTGCTCCACCTTCGACAGCGCGGCGACGGTCGGCAACATCGGCCGGGTCATCGAGCTGTCGCGGCCGGCCTTCCCGCAGCAGCCGCTGGTGCCGATCGTCGCGGGCACGCCGGCGCTCGGTCGCTACTGCCTCTTCGGGCACCTGTTCGCGCGCTCGGGCACCGACGGCGAGGTCTACCGCATCGACCGCCACCCGATCATGAGCGTGCACCCGGTGACGCCGATGCAGGAGTCCGACATCGCCCGCCACCTGCAGCAGCAGGCGCCGCTGGAGATCGGCCACGTGCCGCTGACCTGGGTCGATGCCATGGCGCCCGCCGAACTGGCCGAGCGCGTCGCCGCTCTCGCACTGCGCCGTCAGGCCGTGGTGTTCGACGGGCTGAGCCCCGCGCACCTGACCACGACCGGCGATTGCCTGCAGCGCCTGGCCGCCAGGTGGGGCGGGCCACTCTTTGTCGTCGGCCCCTCGGGCGTCGAGTACGCGCTGACGCAGTGCTGGCAGCGTGACGGCATCGCGGCACCGGCGACCCGATACGACCACTTCGAGGCAGTGGAGCAGGTGCTGGTGGTTTCGGGCAGCGCCTCGACCCTCAGCGCCATGCAGATCCAGGCGGCGGTGGATGCCGGCTTCCATGAGGTGAGCATCGACGTCGAGGCCCTGACGCTCGGCCCGGACACGGGCGCTGCGGGCGATCGCCTCGTGGCCGAGGTCGTGGGCGCGCTGGCCACCGGCGCCAGCGTGGTGATGCACACCGCCCGCGGCATCGACGACCCCCGCGTCGCACGCCTGATCCAGAGCCTGCGCAACCAGGGCTGCAGCCCCGAACAGGCGCGCCATCAAAGCGGGCGGCTGGTCAGTGAACGGCTGGGCACGGTGGTCGATGCCGTCGTGCGCCGGCATCGACTGTGTCGCCTCGTGCTGTCGGGCGGCGACACCTCCAGTCGCATCACGCAGGCCCTCGGCCCGGATGCGCTGGAGATCCGCGCCCGCCTGGCGCCCGGCGCACCGCTGTGTGCGGTGCTGTCCTCGGCGCCCCACCTCAGCGGACTCGAGCTGGCCCTGAAAGGTGGGCAGATGGGCGCCGCCGACTACTTCGTCCGGGCGCTGCTGGGCAGCGCACCGACTGTCTGACGCATCGATCGCTCCTCACGGAACTTGAAAGGAGACCTTCTCTTGACATCCACCAACACACAAGGGCGCGTCGCGGTCGTGACTGGCGGCGCCATGGGCATCGGCGCCGAAGTCTGCCGACGCCTGGGCGCGGCGGGTTTCGTCGTGATCGTCGCCGACCGCGACCAGGCCGCGGCCGAGACCACCGCGGCCCAGCTGCGCGCCGACGGCGTGGCAGCCGAGGCCCAGGCCATCGACGTCGGGGACGCCACCTCGGTCGACCGCGCCTTTGCCGACATCGCGCAACGACACGGCCGCTGCGACGTGCTGGTCAACTCGGCCGGCATTGCCAAGGTCTACCCCTTCCTGGAGTTTCCGGACGACAACTTCGCAGCCACGATGGCCGTCAACGTCACCGGCACCTTCCTGTGCAGCCAGCGCGCCGCGCGCCTGATGGTGCGCAACCAGTGGGGGCGCATCGTCAACATCGCCTCGGTGGCGGGCATGCGTGCCGTCGGCAGCGGCCGCACGGCCTACGGCACGTCCAAGGGCGCCGTGATCGCATTGACCCGCCAGATGGCGGTCGAACTGGCCCAGCATGGCGTGACGGCCAATGCCGTTGCGCCCGGGCCGGTGGACACGCCGATGACCCGCGTGCTGCACACCGAGCAGTTCCGTCGCGAGTACGAAAACGCGATCCCGATGAGCCGCTACGGCACCGTCGGCGAAATCGCCGCGGCGGTGATGTACCTGGTGTCCGAGGACGCCGGATTCGTGACCGGCGTGACGCTGCCGGTCGACGGCGGCTTCCTGGCTTCTGGCGCCAGAGGCATCTGAACCTTCCCGACTTCATCCAGCCAACGAGGAGACTCATGAACAAGCGCAACTTCATCGCGGCCGCCGCGATCGCACTCGCCACCCTGACTGCCGCACCGGCCATGGCCCAGGAAGTCAAGGCCCGCATGGGCCACGTGTTCGCCGCCAACAGCACCATGGATCAGGCGGCACAGGAATTCGCCAAGCTCGTGGGCGAGCGCACCAAGGGCAAGATCGCCATCACGGTGTTCCCGGCCAATCAGCTTGGCGGCGAGCAGGCACAGGCTCGCGAGCTCTCGCGCGGTTCGCTCGAACTGTCCCTGCTGAACCCGGGTTCGCTGGCCGGCCTGAACCCGCTGCTCGATATCCACTACCTGCCCTACATCGCCTCCGACTTCAAGCAGGTCGACGCGATCTTCTACAACCCCAAGGGCGTGCTGCAGACGACGCTGCGCGAGACGCTCGCCAAGCTGGGCATCGAGACCCTGGGCTACTTCGAGCTCGAGTTCCGTGCCGTCACCAATTCCAGCCGTCCGGTCGAGCGACCGGCGGACATGAAGGGCATGAAGCTGCGCGTCCCCGGATCGGCCGCCATCAAGGGATTTTTCGAGGAGGCTGGCACCCAGGTCGTCGTGATGCCGTTCCCCGAGTTGTTCACCGCGCTGCAGCAAAGGACCGTGGAAGGGCAGGACAACGGTGCCAGCATCACCTACGAGTCGCGCCTGTTCGAGACGCAGAAGTACATGACGCTGACCAACCACGTCTACGCGATGGGCACCGTGGCGTCGAGCTCGAAGTTCTGGGCCAAGCTGTCGGATGCCGAGAAGAAGATCCTGACCGACACGGCGACCGAAGTGACGAAGAGGCAGATCCAGAAGAACCGCCAGCTCAACGCGGACTTCCTGCAGAAGATCGAGGCCGGTGGCATCAAGATCACGCGGCCTTCGGCCCAGGCCATGGCCGACTTCGAGAAGGTTGGCCAGGGCGTGTGGGACAAGCTGTCCGCCACCTACGGTGCCGAACGCATCGCAGCGCTGCGCCAAGAGGCCGCTGCCGCGCGCAAGTAAGCGTCGGAGACTGCCATGTCGGCCAGCGCACACGCCACCAGTTGGCTCTTCTCGGTGGAACGCCACGCGTTCCGCGTCGAGAAGTGGATCTGCATCGTCTCGCTCGTGGCCATGCTAGTGGGCATAGCCTTCAGCGTGGCGGTGCGTTACTTCAACCTCCACCTGCCGGACACCGGAGAGGTTGCCATCTTCGCGATGGCGCCGCTCACCTTCGTCGGCGCGGCAATGTGCACCTACACCGGCACACACATCGCCGTGGACATCATCCAGCAGGTCCGGAGCCCGTGGGTGCGCAGGATCGGCCGGATGGCGGTTGCGCTGGCCATGATCGTCTTCGGCGCCGTGTACTTCCACACCGCGCTGGAGTTTTTCCAGGTGGCGCTCAGCTCCGGCGAACGTGGCCTGGATCTGGGCACCCCCGTGGCGGTCCCGACCTTCTTCTTTCCCCTCGGCATGGCGCTGGTGGTGCTGCACGCCTTCGCCGAGCTGATCCGTGCTGCGACGAATGAACCGTCGATCGGCGAGGAGTCTCTGTGATCATCGGTCCTGCTCTCATCCTTGTCCTCCTGCTGGGTGTGCCGGTCGGCGTGGCTTTCACCCTGCTGGTGATGGTCAACGCCGATCGCTGGAACATCGACTGGTCGGTGCTGCCTTCGATCACCTACGACACCATCACCGTCTTCCCGCTGCTGGCGATTCCGCTGTTCCTCCTGGGCGGGCAGTTGATGAGCCAGGGTGGCTTGATCCGCCAGCTCACCGCCGTGTGCGACGTGCTGATCGGCCGCCTGCACGCCCACCTGGGTCATGTCATGGTGCTGGCCAGCGCCTTGATGGGCGCCATCACCGGCTCGTCGGTGGCCACCGTGGCGGCGATGGGCAGCACCGTGGGCAAGGAGATGATCGAACGTGGCTACTCGCCGGGCTACACCGCAGCGCTCAATGCGTCCGCAGGTCTGCTCGGCGTGCTGATCCCGCCGTCGATCCCGTTGATCCTGTACGGCTCCATCGTCGGTGTCTCCATCACGCAGCTCTTCATGGCATCTCTCGGGCCGGGCATCGTGATGATGCTGGCCTTCATGATCGTGCACGCGTCCCTTGCGCGGCGCGTCTTGCCCGGTGGCCGCGAGAAGCCGGCAGCTGCTGCCGGCAACGCAGGGTCGGCCGCGGACACGGCGGCTGCGCCGCGCGCGGGCATCTTCGTGCGGGCGCTGCCTGCGCTGATGCTGCCGGTGCTGGTGCTCGGCGGTATCTACTCGGGCATCTTCACGCCGACCGAAGCGGCGGCGATCGCAGCGGTCTATGCATTGCTGGTCACCCTGGTCAGCCGGACTGTCGGACTGCATGACCTGGAGAAGATCTTCATGAGCGCGGCGCTGTCCGCCGCAGCGATCCTGGTCATCATCGGCTTCACCAGCATCTTCAACCGGGCGATGGTGCTGGAGCAGGTTCCGCAGTCGATCGCTGCGTGGGCGGTCACCGTGACGGACAGCCCGATCGTCTTCCTGCTGGTGGTCAACGCCATCTTGCTGGTTGTCGGCATGTTCATGGAGACGAACGCGGCAACACTGCTGATGGGCCCGCTGCTGGCGCCCACCGCGTCCAAGTACGGCATCGACCCGGTCCACTTCGCGATCATCCTGGTGACCAACATCGAGCTTGGCCTGCTGACACCACCGCTGGCTGCGAACCTCTACGTCGCCGCGCGGACGAACCGGGTGCCGATCATCGACCTGCTGCGCAATCTCGGTTGGTTCCTGCTGGCAAGCCTGGTCGTCATGGCCTTGATCACCTACGTGCCGCAGCTGGCGCTCTGGTACCGCTTGTTCTGATTTGGAGGGTTGGCAAGCGAGCTGGGCACCCGGGGGATTGCCCGCCTCTTCGATGGCGGGCGGGGACGATGTCGGTCTGCCGGGGCAAATGGAGGTCCGGGCAATACGACCGCTCATGGCCGGGCACACCCATCCCGAATCCCGAATGTCGGCAGACCGCCGGGAGAACTGCCTGATTCGGCTGCCGGTTTGCAGATGTGCTGCCGTAGGTGGGCTACGACCTCGAGCTCTGACCGCGCCGCGCGACACCAGCCTCATCTCGCACCCCCTCAAACTGCCCGGCGCGCAGCCCGAGGTGGTGGTGATCGATGCCAGCGCAAATCCGTCGCGCTGCTGGCCAAGCACCCGGCCAGGCCGGCACGGTGGTCGGGCGCCGACCGCCTGGCTGCGACACTCCACCCATCATGCTGCGTTATCACACCGTTCCCGTCACCGCCTTCCAGCAGAACTGCTCCATCGTCTGGTGCGACCAGACCATGGCCGGCGCCGTCATCGACCCCGGTGGCGAGGTCGAGCGCCTGCGCGCCGAGGCCACACGCCTGGGCGTGCGGCTCGAACAGATCTGGCTCACCCACGCCCACATCGACCACGCCGGCGGCACCGGCACGCTGGCGCGCGAACTCGGCCTGCCCATCGTCGGGCCGCATCCGGGCGACCAGTTCTGGATCGACGGCCTGGCCAGGCAGAGCCAGATGTTCGGCTTTCCGCCTGCCGAAGCCTTCACGCCCACCCGCTGGCTGGCCGACGGCGACACGGTGCAGCTGGGCCACAGCAGCGTGAACGTGCGCCACTGCCCCGGCCACACGCCCGGCCACGTGGTGTTCCACAGCGCCGAGGCCGGGCGCTGCTTCGTCGGCGACGTGCTGTTCGCCGGCAGCATCGGCCGCACCGACTTCCCGGGCGGCGACCACGCCACCCTCATCGCCAGCATCACCCAGCGCCTGTGGCCCATGGGCGACGACACCGTGTTCATCCCCGGCCACGGTCCGCAGAGCAGCTTCGGCCGCGAACGCCGCAGCAACCCCCATGTGAGGGGGACCTGACACCCGCCTGCGGCCAGCCGCAAGGTGGCGGGCGCGCGCCACAATCGGCCCCGCCGTCTGAACATCGACATGTCCAGCAAGCCGCCGCCTTCCTCAGCGTCCTCCCCATCCGGTTCCACCTCCCCCGCGTCCTCTGCGCCCAGCCCGGCGGACGACGTCGGTGCAGGTGGTGAGCTCCCGACCGAACGCATCACCGAGGCGATGACCCGGCGCCTGCCACCGCCTGGCAGCGACCCGGCCGGTCCCGGCCCCTTGCCGGTGGGCTACCGCCTGCACGAATTCACCATCGAGGCGGTGCTGGGCGAAGGCGGCTTCGGCATCGTCTACCGTGCGCAGGACGAGCTGCTGCGCCGCCAGGTGGCGCTGAAGGAATACATGCCCGGCTCGCTGGCGCGGCGCCGGTCCGACTACGGCCTGACATTGCGCTCCGAGCGCCACCGCGAGAGCTACGAGCTGGGCCTGCGCAGCTTCATCAACGAGGCGCGCCTGCTCGCCAGCTTCGACCACCCCTCGCTGGTCAAGGTCTACCGTTTCTGGGAGGAGCTGGGCACCGCCTACATGGTCATGCCCTACTACCAGGGCCCCACGCTCAAGGCCTGGCAGGCCACGCAGCGTACCGCCCTGGCGCCCGGCGCGACCGAGGCCTGGTGGCGCGAGCGCCTGCCCGCGCTGCTGGACGCACTGCAGCTCATGCACGACGAGCAGTGCTTCCACCGCGACATCGCGCCCGACAACATCCTGCTCGTCGGGCCGCGGCTGTGGCCGGTGCTGCTGGACTTCGGCGCCGCGCGGCGGGTGCTGAGCGACGCGACCCAGGCGCTCACCGTCATCCTCAAGCCCGGCTACGCACCCATCGAGCAGTACGCCGAGATGCCCGGGCTCAAGCAGGGTGCCTGGACCGACGTCTACGCCCTGTGCGCCGTGCTCTACAACTCGGTCACCGGCAGCACGCCACCGCCGGCCGTGGCGCGCATGGTGAGCGACACGCGCCAGAGCGCCGTGGAGCGGGCCGCCTGGCGCTACGGCGAGACCTTCCTGCGTGGCATCGACGCCGGCCTGGCGGTGCTGCCCGCCGACCGGCCGCAGAACCTGGCCGCGCTGCGCGAGCTGCTGGGCCTGGCGCCCGCCAGCACCGACGCACAGCCCAGCACGGCGGCGACGACGCACAGCACGGCGCCCCGCGGCGGCGCGCCGCAGGCCGCCGCCCAGCCACCGCCGCAGGCCATGGAGCCGACGGTGCCGCTCACCACGCCCATGGTGCTGGCGCCGCCGGTCATCACACCGCTGCACGCCTCGGCGGCCACCGGGGTGGCTGCGCCGCCCCAGCGGCCTGGCCAGGTGGTCGCTGCCGCACCCGCCCACGCACGGCCAGTGTCAGCGCAAGCTGCCGACGATGACGCCACGGTGGTCCGGCCGCGGCAGGCCTTGGCGGGCCCACCCGCCGAGACGCCGGGCAGCCCTGGTGCCGCGTCACCGGCACCTGCGCTGGCACCTGCGCCGGGGCAGGCGCCGCCCGGTGCGTCGGTGCGCCGCTCGCCCGTGTCGCTCGGGGCGGCAGGCTCGGCCGTGCTGGTGCTGGTGCTGGCCGCCGCAGCCTGGTGGATGACCCGGCCGAGCGCCGCGCCTGTCGGCGCACCGCCTGTCGCGGCGGCATCGATGGCGCCGGTTCGCGGCAAGGTTCCCGACGGTGGGCCTGTTCCTGCGGTCACACCGGCCAGCCTGGCGTCGGCCCGGACGCCCTACACACCGGTCGCGGCGGTGCTGGACATCGTGGCGCGAGCCGACCCGGCCATCCAGGTCAGCGCGCGGGCCGAGCAGCCGACCCTGCGCATCGAGCGGGACAAGCTGCGCTTCCGCCTGCGCTCCAGCCACGCCGGCCATGTCTACGTGGTCTACGTGAGCAGCGACGGCCGCGACCTGCAGCTGCTGTTTCCCAACACGATCGACGCCGACAACCGCATCGCGGTAGACACCGAGCTGGTGCTGCCCCGCCCGGGCTGGTCGTACACCGCCACGGGGCCCGCCGGCACCGACCATCTGGCCGTGCTGGTGTCACCTGCGCCGCGCGACTTCACCTCGGCCGGCGCGCGCGTGCTTGGGCAGGACGTGCTGAGCACCTTCGACCCGGCCGTCGCCGCCAGCCTGTGGGCCAGGCCGGGCGGCGGGGCCAGCCTGCTGGCCGGCCTGGCGCGCTGCGACGGCGGCAGCGGCAGTGGCAGCGCCGCACCGTGCAGCGGCGCCTACGGCGCCGCGCTGCTCCAGGTCGACGTGGTGCGCTGAGAAGGCGGCCTGCCCGCGGCCCCGCTCAATATCCCGCGGCCAGGCCCGAATTGCGCCGCGGGTCGTTGGCACCGTAGTAACGCTGCCTGCCGACCGGCCGCCCACCCAGCGCCGGCGCACCGACCAGGATGGCCGCGACATGATTGGCCGGCTGCGCCGGGCCGAAGCGGTGGCCCATCGCCTCGAGTATCTTGCGGGTATCCGGGCTGAGCGCGAAGTTCTCGACATTGGTGGTTTCCGGCAGCCATTGCTGGTGGAAACGCGGGGCGTCCACGGCTTCCTGGATGGTCATGCCGTAGTCGATCACGTTGAGTATCGTGTGCAGCACCGCGGTGATGATGCGGCTGCCACCGGGTGTGCCCAGTATGAGCACCGGCCTGCCCTGGCGGGTCACGATGGTGGGGCTCATGGAACTCAGCGGGCGTTTGCCCGGCGCGATCGCGTTGGCCTCGCCCTGCACCAGACCGTAGATATTGGGTACGCCGGGCTTGACGGTGAAATCGTCCATCTCGTTGTTCAGCAGCACGCCCGTGCCGGCGGCCGTGACCTTGGCGCCGAACCAGTCGTTCAGGGTATAGGTCAGCGCCACGGCATTGCCATGGACATCGATCAGGCTGAAATGGGTGGTGTTGCTGCCCTCGCGCGGCGGTTCGAACTGCACCGTGCCGGCCGTGGCTGACCGGCCGGGCAGGGGCAGGTCGTGCGGCGCCCGCCCGGGTGCGAGTTCACGCGACACGCCCGCCCGTTCGGCTGAGATGGCTGCGCGCAGGCGCCCGACATAGGCCGGGTCGAGCAGTTGCGCAACCGGGTTGCGCACGAAATCGGGGTCGCCCAGATAACTGTTGCGATCCAGATAGGCGTGCCGCATGGCCTCGATCTGCAGGTGCACCCCGGCCGCCGCACGAAACCCCAGTTCGCCCAGTGGATAGGCTTGCAGGATCTGCAGCATCTGGCACAGCACGACACCGCCGGAACTCGGCGGCGGGGCCGCCACGATGTGATGGCCGCGGTAATCGCATTCCACCGGGGCGAGTTCGCGTGCCCGGTATTGCGCCAGGTCGGCGGCAGTCCAGATACCCTGGCCGGCGCGGCTGGCCGCCACCAGCGCGCGGGCGGTCTCGCCCTGGTAGAAACCGGCCGCGCCGTCGGCGCTGACGCGGCGCAGGGTCTGGGCCAGATCCCGCTGCACCAGGCGCTGGCCGACCTGCCAGCCGGCCGCCGCACCTTGCGGCGGACTGAATATGGCAGCGCTGGCCGGATCCTGCGCCAGCGCGCGGCCCTGCGGGCTGTTGAGCATCTCGACATCACCGGCGTCGAGCTCGAATCCCTCCTCGGCCAGCCGGATGGCCGGTGCCAGCAGCTGGGCGCGCGGGCGGCTGCCGTGGCGCTGCAGCGCCGTCTCCAGCCCGGCCACCGTGCCGGGAATGCCGGCGGCCAGGAATCCGCGCGTGCTCAGCCCGGGCACGACCTTGCCGTCCGGCCCCAGGTACATGTCGGCGCGGGCGGCCTCGGGGGCCTTCTCCCGGAAATCGATGAAGCCCTTGTGGCCGTCGGCCAGCTGCAGCGTCATGAAGCCGCCGCCACCCAGGTTGCCGGCCGCCGGGTAGACCACGGCCAGGGCGTAGGCCACGGCCACGGCGGCGTCCACCGCGTTGCCGCCGCTGCGCAGCACATCCACGCCCACCCGGGTCGCCAGGTGCTGGGCCGACACCACCATGCCGGATTCGGCACCCACCGGCGCAAGCGACGCCGCCCCCGCCGGCATGCCCCAGCACAGGCCCACCAGCGTTGCGGCGGCCAGGGCGCGTGCAGCCAGGGGCAGGGCCGCGGGCTGCCGGGTGCAGCGGGTGTCGGGCGGGCAGGTCGTGGCGTGGTTCATGGTGCGTCCGGTCAGGTCCTGGTCAGGCCGCGAAGGTCGGCCGAGGGTAGTCTGCCAGACGACGGGCCGGGGGATTCTGATAATCTGGCCGCCGCACTCGCCGTCGCTCCGGAGGGGCTGAAATTGCGGGTATACCCGCGGCAACAACGTCAAGAAAACTCGCTGCAGCAAGATCATGGATAACAACAGCATGTCGCTCCTGGGCCAGATACCGGTCGAATTTGCGCTGTTTGCCGGCGTGCTGCTCGGCGTGGCCCTGTTCCACCGGTTTACCCTGCGTATAGCGGTAGGTGGGGCGGTGGTCATCGCGCTGTACAAGATCATGTTCTCGCCCTTCCGCGGCGGTACGGGCGTGGCAGGGTTTGTCGGCCATCTCGGGCATGAATGGGTGGTGCTGGTCAATCTGCTGCTGCTGCTGCTCGGCTTTGCCCTGCTGGCCAAGCATTTCGAGGACAGCGAATTGCCCGCGATCCTGCCGCGCTGGTTGCCGGACGACTGGAAGGGCTGTTTCGTGCTGCTGCTGCTGGTGTTCGTGCTGTCGAGTTTCCTGGACAACATCGCGGCCGCCATGATCGGTGGCGCGATTGCCCACACCATCTTCGGCGGGCGGGTCCACGTGGGTTATCTGGCGGCCATCGTGGCGGCCTCGAACGCCGGTGGCGCCGGCAGCGTGGTCGGTGACACCACCACCACCATGATGTGGATCGCCGGCATCAGTCCGCGCGAGGTGGTCGAGGCCTATATCGCCTCGGGCGTGGCCGTGGTGCTGTGCGGCATACCCGCGTCACTGCAGCAGCAGGCCTATTCACCGATCCAGAAGAATGCCAGCGGCACGGCCCATGTCGACACCATGCGGCTGGCCATCGTCGGCTTCATCTTGGCCGCGGCAGTGACTGTCAACATCGTCGTCAATACCCACTACACGACACTCGCGGACAGTTTCCCGTTTCTCGGGGCGGCCGTGGCTGCGGCCGTGCTGGTGAGTGCGCCGCTGCGCCGGCCGGACTGGTCCTTGTTGCCCGGGGCCTTCAAGGGTTCGATCTTCCTGCTGTCACTGGTATTGTGTGCGTCGATGATGCCGGTGGAGAAACTCCCGGCCGCCTCGTGGCAGACGGCGCTTGGCCTGGGTTTCCTCTCGGCCGTCTTCGACAATATCCCGCTGACCGCCCTGGCCATCAACCAGGGTGGTTATGACTGGGGTTTCCTGGCTTATGCCGTGGGATTCGGAGGCTCGATGATGTGGTTCGGTTCGTCGGCCGGCGTGGCCTTGTCGAACCTGTATCCGCAAGCGCGCAGCGTGAGTGAGTGGATCACCAAGGGCTGGCACGTCGTGCTGGCCTATGTGGTGGGGTATTTCGTCATGCTGGCGGCCATCGGTTTCCATCCCGGCCCGCCGGTCAAGGCCAAGGTGCCTGGTGCGAAGGCCGGCCCGGTGGTGGTGCGGTTGCAGTCGCAGGGCGGCTTTGTTGCACAACCCATCCCGTCAGCCCCGCGCAGCCAAGCTTGACGGGCACGTTGCGGGTGGAGCGAACGCTCTTGCGATAACGCGCCAGCGTTAGCCGGGCGGCCTGGTTGCGCAGCCACGGCGCCATGACGGCCGCATCGGCGCATTGGAAGACCTGCCAGTCGCAGGCATCGACGATGGTGTCGTCGCCGTCGCGCGTGGGGCTGGGCAGCTGCAGGCGGATGCGGCGCAGCCGCAGCGCGCCTGGGGCCTGATCGGCCGCGCCCAGGTGCACCCA
>JBJOKY010000466.1:0-3370 GCA_046045865.1 Pseudomonadota bacterium
GGACGGCGCCCACATCCGCACCCTGCTGCTCACCTTCTTCTACCGCCAGATGCCCGACCTGGTCGAGCGCGGCCACATCTACATCGCCCAGCCGCCGCTGTACAAGGTCAAGCACGGCAAGCACGAGCAGTACCTCAAGGACGGCCACGAACTCGACGCCTACCTGCTGCGCGTGGCGCTCGATGGCGCCAGCGTCGAACCCGGCGCCGGCCGCGCGCCCATCAGCGGCACCGCGCTGGAGGAACTGGCGCGTGCGTATGTGGCCGCCACCAACGTCATCGACCGCCTGAGCAACTGGATGGACATCGAGGCCCTGCGCGCCATCAGCGACGGCCTGACCCTGCCCATGGACGACGCCACCCAGGCCCAGGCCAGCGCGGCGGCACTGAAGGCCGCGCTGCACGACGCCGAAGTCAGCGCCGACTACGACACCCGCACCGACAAGCACTACCTGCGCATCAGCCGGCGCCACCACGGCAACATCAAGAGCAGCGTCATCACGCAGGACTTCGTCCACGGTGGCGACTATGAGGCCCTCACCCGCGCCGGCACCACCTTCAAGGGCCTGCTCGACGCCGACGCCAGCGTCAAGCGCGGCGAAGGCGAGAAGCAGAAGGAAACCAAGGTCAGCGACTTCCGCGCCGCCATGGCCTGGCTGCTCGGCCAGGCCGAAGCCAGCGTGGGCCGCCAGCGCTACAAGGGCCTGGGCGAGATGAACCCCGAGCAGCTCTGGGAAACCACCATGGACCCCACCGTGCGCCGCCTGCTGCGCGTGCAGATCGAGGACGCCATCGAGGCCGACAAGGTGTTCACCATGCTGATGGGCGACGAGGTGGAGCCGCGGCGGGATTTCATCGAGTCGAACGCGCTGCGTGCGGCAAATATCGACGTTTGACAGGCATTGCCCTGCGCAGACTCGTTCGATTCAAGCAAGATCGGACCATGAGCCATTCCAAAGCCAGCCCGCTTGCCGTCAGGAAACCCCAGTCGGTGGCCGGCACGGCCGTCGCCCAGCTGGGTGACGAGTTCGTGCTGGTGCGCGTCAAGAAACCCCGCCCTCACGCCACGCCCGCCCGGCCGGACGATTCCGCCAAGACCTTGATGGGCAAGGCCGGCAAGGCCTTGAACAAGCCTGGCCTGCCCAAGGCCAGCGTCTTCACCGGCTCCAAGCGCATCTACGCCTACTCGATCGACCCCAGCGACCCGACCCGGCTGATCCGCGAGTCGCCGGACGGCGAGCGCCAGACCGTGCGCTTGGTCAACGGGCGCTTCGTCGCCAAGGCCTGACCGGGCCGGGCACCCAGCGGGCCGACCCGATGGCGCGTCAGCGACCGCCCAGCCTGGAACGCCTGCTGGCCCAGGCACTGGACGGCGAACAACGACCGGCGGCCTTCGTGCTCGCCGGCCACAACGGCAGCGGCAAGTCCTCGCTCTGGTACCAGCGGCTGGCCGACCGGCTGAAGATTCCGCTCATCAATGCCGACCGGCTCACCGCGTCCATCCTGCCCTCGCCGGATCCGCTCACGCAGCAGATGCCCGAGTGGGCACAGCGACTGCGGGACGATGACGAGCGCTGGCAGATCTTGTCGCAACAAGGCGTGAAGGCCTTTCGCGAACTGGTCATGGCGCAGCGCATGCCGTTTGCGTTCGAGACCGTGTTCTCGCACTGGCGGCTCCTGCCCGATGGTCGGCATGAGTCCAAGGTCGACGACCTCATCAAGATGCAGCGGGCCGGCTATTTCGTCATCCTGCTGTTTGTCGGCCTGGCGTCGGTCGAGCTGTCGGTGGCGCGCGTGGCCACCCGCAAGGCCCAGGGCGGACACGGCGTGCCCCTGGACAAGCTGCTGGAACGTTATCCCCGCACCCAGGCCGCCATCGGCCATGCCGCACCGCTGGCCGACATGACCCTCATGTTCGACAACAGCCGCGGCCCCGAAGCCGCTCTCGCACTCGTGCGCGCGCAGAAGCGGCGCCAGCTGCTGTTCGACCTGCGCGACCCGGCCTACCGTGTTGATCAGGAACTGCTGGGCATCGCCTCGCCATGGATGGCACGGGTGGTCGGGCCGTACAAGGCGGGGCGCCGTGCGCCGGGCTGACACCGGGCTGTCCTGATCGTGATCCGATCCCTGGCATGAATGAAGCAGCGGTCGTCCAGCGTGTCCACACCTTCCTGTCGACCCAGGGCATCGAGGGCGTGCGCACCTCGCGCCTGTTCACCGATCCACATCCGACCCTGATCGGTTTTCCATCCCTCAAGCCCTTCCAGCGCTTCAGCCTGGACTTCGACGACTTCGCCGTCCACCCCGACCTGCTTGGCCAGGAGACCGGCAGCGAGTCCCTGATCGCGGTCGAGGCCAAGGGCGGGAACGATCTGCTGAAAGGCCTGGCGCAGGCCGAGATCTATCAGCACGGTGTCCAGCGCAGCTTTCTGGCTGCACCGGCCGCGGCGCTGTCGGACACCCTGGTCAACATGGCCCGGGCCAAGGAGGTGGGCATCCTGAGCGTGCAGGAGTCCGTCCAGGCGATCTATGTCCCGCAGGCCCGGCGCCCGTTCAACCGCTTCTACAACGCACTGCTGGCCGATCTGACGAGCGCGGCCTACGTCAACGAAAGCGGCACCTTCGTCTACAACCTGCCGACCCACTACCTGGTGTGGGCCACGGCCTTGCGACCCGGCAGCGGCTACACGCTCACCGAAGCCCGCACCCGGCTCGGTCCGTTTCCCATCCCGGGCGACGGGCGGTACGCGTTGCGTGGTGCGCAGAAACTCGGTCTGCTGCGCATCGATGGCCATCAGGCACGGCTCACGGACATCGGCGCGGCAGTGCGCGATCTGCTGCCGGCAACTCTGCTGGATTGGACCGACATTCATCGCCGCCTGACATCACCAGGCAGCCGCACGACGCTGCATGACGAACACCGCAGCGCAGCCGCCGCACTCAAGCTGCTGCTGCTCCAGGATGCGCTGGTGCGTCTGGTCATGGAAGGGTTGCACCTCGGAGATCCGGCCGGCAGCAGCTTCGACCAGCTCGCAGCCGCCTGCGGCACGATCGACCCGCGCCGCACCGCCATCTTCTTTCTCAAGCCGCAAGCCGCCGCCCGGTGGGTCGGGCGCGACGGCCGGGTGAACTGGCACGAGGTGCCGGGCGAGGACTACCGGTCGACCACCTTCTTCCAGCACAAGAGCGTGCTCAAGCACGCCGGGCTGATCGCCGCGGGCGCCCTGGGCGGTGCATCGGCGAAGCACTACGACCCGCGCAAGGACTTCTGGGCACTGCGCCCTACCCCACCCCCTCCACCCTGAACCCCGCCACCACCCGCCCCAGCGCGCGGGCCTGATCCTTCAGGCTCTGCGCCGCCGCGGCGGACT
>JBJOKY010000122.1:0-11235 GCA_046045865.1 Pseudomonadota bacterium
TGATGGGGAACAGGTCGGTGAGGTAGTCGCGCAGGATGTTGCCGGTGACGCTGATGGTGTCCAGCCCGCGCACCACGCGCTCCAGCGTGTAGCGCATGGCCCGCACCTGGCTCATGATCTGGATGTCCAGGCCGGTGGTGTCATGCTCGTGCAGGTACATGCGGACCTTGCGGATGAGCTGCGCCTCGTGCGGACGGTAGGCGTCCAGCCAGAACACGACCGGCGTGCCCGAGTTGCGCGCGCGGTTCACGGCCAGCTTCACCCAGTCGCGGATCGCGGCGTCCTTGCACTGGCACATGCGCCAGATGTCGCCTTCCTCGACGTTCTGGCTCATCAGCACCTCGCCCGTCTCCAGGTCGGTGATGTTGGCCACGCCGTCCTCGGGGATCTCGAAGGTCTTGTCGTGCGAGCCGTATTCCTCGGCCTGCTGCGCCATCAGGCCGACGTTGGGTACCGTGCCCATGGTCTTCGGGTCGAAGTTGCCGTGCCACTTGCAGAAGTTGATCATCTCCTGGTAGATGCGGGCGAAGGTCGACTCCGGCATCACGGCCTTGACATCCTTCAGGCGGCCGTTGGCGTCCCACATCTTGCCGCTGTTGCGGATCATCGCCGGCATCGAGGCGTCGACGATCACGTCGTTGGGCGAGTGGAAGTTGGTGATGCCCTTGGCCGAGTCGACCATGGCCAGCTCGGGGCGGTGCTCATGGCAGGCGTGCAGGTCGCGCTTGATCTCGTCCTGCTGGCTCTGCGGCAGGCTGGTGATCTTGTTGTACAGATCGACCATGCCGTTGTTGACGTTGATGCCCAGCTGCTTGAACAGGGCGTCATGCTTGTCGAAGGCCTCGCGGTAGAAGATGCGCACGCAGTGGCCGAACACGATGGGGTGCGACACCTTCATCATGGTGGCCTTGACGTGCAGCGAGAACATCACGCCGGTCTTGCGCGCGTCCTCGATCTCGCGCTCGTAGAACTCGAGCAGGGCCTTCTTGCTCATGAACATCGAGTCGATCACCTCGCGGTCGAGCAGCGAGACCTTCTCCTTCAGCACGATGGTCTTGCCCGACTTGGTGAGCAGTTCCATCTTCACGTCGCGCGCCTTGTCCAGCGTCATCGACTTCTCGCCATGGTAGAAGTCGCCGTGGTGCATGTGCGAGACGTGCGAGCGCGAGGCCTGGCTCCACTCGCCCATGCTGTGCGGGTTCTTGCGGGCGTATTCCTTCACCGCCTTGGGCGCACGGCGGTCGGAGTTGCCTTCGCGCAGCACCGGGTTCACGGCCGAGCCGGTGCACCTGGCGTAGCGGGCGCGGATCGCCTTGTCCTCGTCGGACTTGGGCATCTCCGGATAGTCGGGCAGGGCGTAGCCCTTGGACTGCAGTTCCTTGATCGCCGCCACCAGCTGGGCCACCGAGGCGCTGATGTTGGGCAGCTTGATGATGTTGGCCTCGGGGCGCAGCGTGAGCTTGCCCAGCGCGGCCAGGTTGTCGGGCACGCGCTGCTCTTCGGTCAGGTATTCGGGAAAGGCGGCAAGGATGCGCGCGGCGACGGAGATGTCGCTGCCCACCACGTCGATGCCGGCCGGCGCCGCAAAGGTGCGGATGATGGGCAGGAACGAATAGGTCGCCAGCATCGGCGCCTCGTCGGTGAGCGTGTAGATGATCTTGGTCGGTTCAGCAGACATGGCACTTTCCTTCGGTGGAACTGCAGGGAGCAAACCGAAAGACTTTATTCGATGTAGCTTGCGTCAGCCTGTTCGACAGGCCGCGCCCGGACAAAATTTCATCCGCCGAAATCGCGTTTCAGCAGGCTTGGTGTCAGCCTGCTGTGTTGCACCATCACCCGCTCACAGGGCCGCGCCCAGGCGGGTGCCCTGCTCGATGGCGCGCTTGGCGTCGAGTTCGCCCGCCTCGCAGGCTCCGCCGATCAGGTGCACGCGCCGCCCTGCAGCCAGCAGCGGCGCCTGCAGTTCGCGCAGCGGCTCCTGGCCGGCGCACAGCACGATGGTGTCGACCGCGATGACCTGGCCATCCTGGCGCTGCCCGCCGTGGCTGAGATGCAGGCCGATCCGCCCCGGCTCGCCCGGCTCGTCCACCGGCCCGATGCGCTCGTAGTTGACCCCGGCCAGCAGTTCGACCTGCTTCATCTTCAATGCGGCGCGGTGGATCCAGCCGGTCGTCTTGCCCAGATTGGCGCCGTGCTTGCCGGCACGACGCTGCAGCAGCAGCACCTCGCGCGCCGGCGGCGCGGGCCGCGCGCGCACCACGCCGCCGCGCTGCACCTCGGGGTCGGTCACGCCCCACTCGCGCAGCCAGGCGGCCAGGTCGGTGCTGGGCGAGGCGTGGCCCAGATCGGCGCCGTGCGCCAGGTACTCGGCCAGGTCGAAGCCGATGCCGCCGGCACCGACGATGGCGACCTTGCGGCCCACCGGCTTGTGGTGCAGCAGCACGTCGATGTAGCTCAGCACCTGTGGGTGGTCCTGGCCCGGGATGCGCGGGTCGCGTGGCGTCACGCCGGTGGCCAGCACCACCTCGTCGGGCTGCTCGGCCAGCAGCTGTTCGGCGCTCACCCGCGTGCCCAGGCGCAGCTGCACGCCGGTCACCTCGATGCGGCGGCGGAAGTAGCGCAGCGTCTCGTCGAACTCCTCCTTGCCCGGGATGCGGCGGGCCAGGTTGAACTGGCCACCGATCTGCCCGGCCGCGTCGTACAGGGTCACGGCGTGGCCGCGCTCGGCCAGCGTGGTCGCGGCGGCCAGCCCGGCCGGGCCGGCGCCGACCACCACCACACGTTTCTTCGCCGTGGCGATGGGGATGACCAGCTCGGTCTCGTGGCAGGCGCGCGGGTTGACCAGGCAGCTGGAGAGCTTGTTGGCGAAGGTGTGATCCAGGCAGGCCTGGTTGCAGGCGATGCAGGTGTTGATCTCGTCGCGCCGCCCCTGCGCAGCCTTGTTGACGAATTCGGCGTCGGCCAGGAAGGGCCGTGCCAGGCTCACCATGTCGGCATCGCCGCGCGCCAGCACGGCCTCGGCCACCTCGGGCATGTTCAGCCGGTTGCTCGTGATCACCGGCGTGGTGACGCCTTCGGCGCGCAAGGCGTCGCGCAGCTTGCGTGTCACCCAGGTGAAGGCAGCGCGCGGCACGCTGGTGGCGATGGTCGGGATGCGCGCCTCGTGCCAGCCGATGCCGGTGTTCAGGATGGAGGCGCCCGCAGCGCTGACCGCCCGTGCCAGCTCGACCACCTCCTCCCACGAGCTGCCGTCCGGGATCAGGTCGATCAGGCTGATGCGGTAGATCAGGATGAAGTCCGGCCCGACCGCCTCGCGGATGCGCCGAACGATCTCGACCGCCAGGCGCATGCGGTTGGCGTAGCTGCCGCCCCACTCGTCGTCGCGCTGGTTGGTGTGGGTGACGAGGAACTGGTTGATGAAGTAGCCCTCGCTGCCCATCACCTCGACGCCGTCGTAGCCGGCCTCGCGTGCCAGCACGGCGCAGCGTACGAAGGCACGGATCTGGCGCTCGATGCCGCGCGCCGACAGCTCGCGCGGCGTGAAAGGCGAAATCGGGCTCTGGATGCGGCTGGGCGCCACGCACAGCGGCTGGTAGCCGTAGCGCCCGGTGTGCAGGATCTGCAGCGCGATCCGGCCACCCTCGGCGTGCACGGCGTCGGTCACCTGGCGGTGCCGGCGCGCCGCGCCGCTGGTGGCCAGCGTGCCGGCAAAGGGCTTGGCCCAGCCCTCGATGTTGGGCGCGTAGCCACCCGTCACGATCAGGCCGACGCCGCCGCGCGCCCGCTCGGCATAGAAGGCGGCCATGCGGTGGAAATGCTTGCGGCCGTCTTCCAGCCCGGTGTGCATGCTGCCCATGAGCACCCGGTTCTTCAGGGTCGTGTGGCCGAGGTCGAGCGGGGCGAGCAGGTGCGGGTAGGCGGATGTGGGCTTCATCGGCTTCATGCTAGCCAGGCGCCCCGGGCCGGCCACGGCACTTACCCGCGGGCGGCGCGGCCACCACGCCCCCCCCGAAACGGTGACGCACCGGAAACGACAAGGGCCGGTTCGCTTGCACGAACCGGCCCGTTGAAGATCCTCTTGGTCGGGGCGAAAGGATTCGAACCTTCGACCCTCTGGTCCCAAACCAGATGCGCTACCAGACTGCGCTACGCCCCGACTAAGCGCGGATTCTAAGCCAGTCGCGACACCTGCCCGCGCACCAGCGCTTCAGAGCGCCGCAAGTTCGGCACGGCGCGGCAGATCGGGGCCGCGCCGGGTGCAGGTGATGGCCGCGGCGGCAGCGGCAAAGCCGGCCAGGCGGCGCACCTCGTCCAGCGTCAGCGCGGCCATGCCGGCGGGGCTCAGGCGGCCGAGTTCGCTCAAGGCCACCAGGCTGGCAGCCTGGAAGGTGTCGCCCGCGCCCACCGTGTCCTGCACCTGCACCGTGGGCGCGCCCACGTCGATGCGCCCGGCGCGTATCCAGGCCGACGCGCCCTGCCCGCCGCGCGTGAGCATCACCAGCTGCACGCCCGCAGCCAGCCAGCCCGCGGCCAGGGCGTCCATGTCGGCGCCGGGGTACAGGCGCTCCAGGTCCTCGTCGCTGAGCTTGAGCAGGTGGGCACGGCTGGCCATCCAGGCGATCTGGGCGCGCCAGGCGTCCAGGTCGGGCTCGACATTCGCGCGCACGTTGGGGTCGTAGGAGATCACGCTCTCGCCGCGGCGCTGCTCGACCAGCGTGCGGATGGTGGACGCAATGGGCTCGACCACGCAGGCATACGAACCGAAGTGCAGCGCCGCCAGCCCGGCCGGCACCCGGGCGATGTGCTCGGGACGCAGTTGCCGGTCGGCGCCGCCCGTGCCGTAGAAGCGGTAGCTCGGCTGGCCGTTCACGTCCACGCCGACCAGGCTGAGCGTGGTCGGTGCGTCGCAGCGCACCAGGGCGCTGGTGTCTATGCCCTCGGCCACGATGGCCTGCTCGATGCGCGCGCCCAGGAAGTCGCCCGAGATACCGCCGAAGAAGACCGAGCCCAGCCCGAGCCGGGCCACGCCGGCCGCCACGTTGAGCGGCGAGCCGCCCACCACCGCGTCCAGCGCCAGGCCCGCGGCAGTGCGGCCGTTGCCGAACACATCGAGCAGCGACTCGCCGCACACCAGGATCACAGGCACGGAAGATGACATGAACACCCCATTTAACTAAAGCTATGTGATTTATAACAACCATCCCGCCTCAGCTTCCCTGCCAGAAGCGTGACCGTGAGATGCCGGAAAAGTATCGGTTGCCGACGGCGCAAGTCATGTTCTCAGGCTTGCGCCGGCAAGCGCACGGCGCGCATGGTGACACGAGCGGATTCATCCAATCCTAGGGAAAACCTCTAAATCACTTTGCTTGATTTAGTCTGGCAGCACCTCTACGATGCGTTCCGTGGTGGTTGGAACACACCCCTCGACCACAACCCGCCAGCCGTACCGCGGGGCCCACGTCCGTCCAACGACTCAGCCCTCATCCGCGGCGCCACCACGGCGCCAGATCCTGGAGACAACATGAACCGCCTTTCCGCCCTCGGCTTCGCCGCTGCCCTCGCCCTCACCGCCGGTGCCGTCATGGCGCAGAGCCAGCCCGTCATCGGCCTGATCACCAAGACCGAGACCAACCCCTTCTTCGTCAAGATGAAGGAAGGCGCCGAGCAGGCCGCCAAGGCCAAGGGCGCCAAGCTGCTGAGCGGCGCGGGCAAGACCGATGGCGACAACGCCGGCCAGGTCGCGCTGATCGAGAACTTCATCGCCGCGGGCGCCAAGACCATCCTGATCACCCCGAGCGATGCCAAGGCCATCATCCCCACGATCAAGAAGGCGCAGGACAAGGGCGTGCAGATCATCGCCCTGGACAGCCCGACCGACCCGGCCGACGCCGTGAACGCGCTGTTCGCCACCGACAACTACAAGGCCGGCGTGCTGATCGGCCAGTACGCCAAGGCGGCGCTGGGCGGCAAGAAGCCGGTCATCGCCACGCTTGACCTCTTCCCCGGCCACCCGGTGGGTGCGCAGCGCCACAACGGCTTCCTGCAGGGTTACGGCCTGCAGTCCTTCGACGCCAAGAACAACGAGCTGGCCAAGCCCGCCGAGGTGGTGTGCATGGCCGACAGCTTCGGCGACCGCGCCAAGGGCCAGACCGGCATGGAGAACTGCCTGCAGAAGAACCCCGGCATCAACCTGGTCTACACCATCAACGAACCCGCCGCGGCCGGTGCCTACAACGCCCTGAAGGCGGCGGGCAAGGAAAAGGACGTGGTCATCGTCTCGGTGGACGGTGGCTGCGACGGCGTGAAGGACGTGGCCGCCGGCAAGATCGCCGCCACCTCGCAGCAGTACCCGCTCAAGATGGCCGCCATGGGCGTCGAGGCCGGCATCGAGTACGCCAAGACCGGCAAGAAGTCGGCCGGCTACACCGACACCGGCGTGACCCTGATCGCCGCCAAGGCCGTGGCCGGCGTCGACAGCAAGGACACCAAGACCGGTCTGGACCTGTGCTGGGGCAAGAAGTAATCACGTCACGCCGCGGCATCCCGGCGCCTTGAGACAGGCGCCGGCCGCTCAGCGCCACCGGAGCGGCGCTGGTCCACCAGGCCAGGGGCGACAGCCCCGGCCGGCCGGAGCAGCGCCGTTTTCCTTTTCGATTCCTGCATGTTCAAGAGGACGACCACCGTGACCACCTTCAAGGACAAGCTGCCGCCGCTCAGCCAGCTCGGGCCCTTCATCGCCCTGGCCATCGCCTGCCTGGTCTTCGGCCTGACGACCGACAACTTCTTCAGCGGCGCGAACTTCGCGCTCATCCTGCAGCAGGTCATGGTGGTGGGCGTGATCGCCATCGGGCAGACCCTCATCATCCTGACCGCCGGCATCGACCTGTCGTGCGGCATGGTGATGGCGCTGGGCAGCATCGTGATGACCAAGTTCGCCGACGACCTGGGCCTGCCCGCGCCGCTGGCCATCCTGTGCGGCATCGGCGTCACGGCGGCCTTCGGCCTGGTCAACGGCCTGCTGGTCACGCGCATCAAGCTGCCGCCCTTCATCGTCACGCTGGGCACCTTCAACATCGCCTTCGCGATCACCCAGCTGTATTCCAGGGCCCAGACCGTCACCAGCGTGCCCGACACCATGACCTGGCTGGGCAACACCTTCAAGATCGGCGGCACCGCCATCGCCTATGGCACGGTGCTGATGATCCTGCTCTACCTCGTGACCTGGTTCTGGCTGCGCGAGACCGCCAGCGGCCGCCACGTCTACGCCGTGGGCAACAACCCCGAGGCCACCCGCCTGGTGGGCATCCCGACCGAACGCGTGCTGCTGGGCGTGTATGTGCTGGCCGGCGTGTTCTACGGCATCGCCAGCCTGCTCAGCGTGGCGCGCACCGGCGTGGGCGACCCCAACGCCGGCCAGACCGAGAACCTGGACGCCATCACCGCCGTGGTGCTGGGCGGCACCAGCCTGTTCGGCGGCCGCGGCGTGGTGCTGGGCTCGCTGGCCGGCGCGGTGGTGGTGGGCGTGCTGCGCAACGGGCTGACGCTGATGGGCGTGTCATCCGTCTACCAGGTGCTGATCACCGGCATCCTGGTCATCGTCGCCGTCACCGTGGATCAACTGTCTCGCAAGGGAGCACGCTGAAATGAGCACCCAACCCCAACTCGTGATGCAGGCCCGGGGCCTGGTCAAGCGCTACGGCCAGGTCACCGCGCTGGACGGTGCCGACTTCGAGCTGCGCGCCGGCGAGATCCTGGCCGTGATCGGTGACAACGGCGCGGGCAAGTCCAGCCTGATCAAGGCGCTGTCGGGCGCCACCATCCCGGACGAAGGCGAGATCCTGCTCGACGGCCAGCCCGTGAGCTTCAGGAGCCCGATCGACGCGCGCCGCAAGGGCATCGAGACGGTCTACCAGGATCTGGCCGTGGCCCCGGCCATGACGATCGCCGAGAACCTCTTCCTGGGCCGCGAGCTGCGCCGCGAAGGTCTTGCCGGCAAGGTGCTGCGCATGCTCGACAAGAAGAAGATGCTGGAGATCAGCATCGCGCGCATGAACGACCTCAAGGTCGGCATCCGCTCCATGACCCAGGCGGTCGAGACGCTCTCGGGCGGCCAGCGCCAGTGCGTGGCGGTGGCGCGGGCGGCGGCGTTTGCCGAACACGTGGTGATCCTGGACGAACCCACCGCCGCGCTGGGCGTGAAGGAGGGCAACATGGTGCTCGAACTCATCCGCCGGGTGCGCGACAAGGGCCTGCCGGTGATATTGATCAGCCACAACATGCCGCATGTGTTCGAGATCGCCGACCGCATCCACGTCGCCCGCCTGGGCCGGCGCGCCGCCATCCTGAACCCGAAGAAGATCAGCATGAGCGACACCGTGGCCGTGATGACCGGCGCCATGCCGGCCGACCGGATCCCGGCCGAATGCCTGGCGTGAGCCTGGCCCTGACCACGGACACATCATGCTCAAAGGCATCGACCCCCTGCTCACGCCCGAGCTGCTCAAGGTGCTGGCCGAGATGGGCCACGGCGACGAGATCGTCATCGCCGACGCCAACTTCACCGCCGCCAGCCTGGCGGTGGAAGCCAGCGGGCGCCGCAAGCCGCTCATCCACGTGCCCGGCGCCGACGTCGAGCGCACGGCGCGTGCCGTGCTCAGCCTGCTGCCGCTCGATGCGATGGTCGACCAGCCGGTGGCCTGCATGCAGGTGGGCGGCAAGCCGGCGGGCTTCCTGAGCGCACAGCAGCGCCGCGTGCTGGCCATGATCGAGGCCGGCGGCCATGCCAGCGCGGCGCAGTGCCAGGCGGTCGAGCGTTTCGCCTTCTACGACCGCGTGCGCGCCGCCTACGCCATCGTGCTGACCGGCGAGCTGCAGCCCTGGGGCAACTTCATCCTCAAGAAGGGCGTGCTGGGCGAGGCGCTGGTCGAATAGCGCCCGCCGCCCGGCCCCGACTAGCATCGCACCACCATGTCATCGGACTACGCCGCCCCCCCTCACGCCGCCGCGCCGGACGACGCCCCCGCGGGCGCCCCGACGGCTGCGCCGCCGCCGCCCGCTGGCAGCGCGCTGCAGCTGCGCCCGCGCGGCTCCAACCAGATGGGGCTGCGCCAGTACAACGAGCGCGTGCTGCTGCAGGCCATCCGCCTGCACGGCGAGCTGCCCAAGGCCGACCTGGCGCGCCTGACGCACCTGAGCACGCAGACCGTCTCGCTCATCATCAACCGGCTGCTCGAGGACGGCCTGCTCATCAAGCGCGAGCCGGTGCGCGGGCGCATCGGCCAGCCCTCGGTGCCCATCGCGCTCAACCCGGACGGCGCCTTCTCGATCGGCGTCAAGATCGCCCGGCGCAGTCTGGACGTGCTGCTGATCGACTTCACCGGCCAGGTGCGTGCACGCGCCAGCCTGAGCTACGAATTCCCCGACCCGCTCACCCTGTTCGACGAGCTGGCGCGCCTGCTGGCCCAGGTCAGCACGCCGCTGGGCGAGCTGCAGGACCGCATCACCGGCCTGGGCGTGGCCGCGCCGCTGTCGCTGGGCGGCTGGCAGAGCCTGCTGGGCGTGCCCAGCGACCAGGCACGCCGCTGGGACGAGATCGACCTGGGCGCACGCCTGCGCGAACTCACGCCCCTGCCCGTGCACGTGGTCAAGGACACCGCCGCGGCCTGCGTGGCCGAACTGGTGGCCGGACGCGGCCGCAGCCTGCGCAGCTATCTGTATCTGTTCATGGACACCTTCGTCGGCGGCGGCCTGGTGATCGACAGCCACCTGTACGGCGGCGAACGCGGCAACGCCGGCGCCGTGGGCTCCATGCCGCTGCTGAACGCGGCGCTCGGTGCGCCCACGACCACGGGTACAGGCGCAGGCCCGACGGCCCCCGACCAGGTGCTGAGCGCTGCCGCCCTGCTGGCGCTGGAACGCCGCTACGCCGCCGCCGGCCTGCCGGTCGACGCCGCCAACGACGCCCGCGCGCTCGAACCGCCGTGGAACGTGCACACGCGCGACTGGCTCAAGGGCGCGGCGCAGGCCATGGCCCTGGCCATCGTCAACAGCGCCTGCCTGCTCGACCTGGGCGAAGTCATCGTCGACGGCGTGTTCTCGCGCGACCTGCAAAGCCGCCTGATCGCCGAGATCGACAACGCACTGGACACCCACAGCTGGGAAGGCGTGACCCGCCCCGCCGTGCTGAGCGGCACCATCGGCGCCGATGCACGCGCGCTCGGCGGCGCCCTGCTGCCCCTGTACGCGACCTTTGCGCCGGATCCCGAGGTGTTCCTCAAGGGCGCGCCGGCTGGCGGCGGGCGCTACGCGGGCTAGCCATCACGTCGGCGGGTGCGCCCCGCCGGTGTGTGCGCGGGCCGCGCCGGGAGCCGCGGCCCGAAGCGCCCCAGACCGCGTTAGACGATCAGGCTGCCCCGAAAGCCACGCGCCGCGTAGTACGACGCCGCGCCGTTGTGATACGTGAAGACGCTGTCGTAGCGCCGATCGCAGAACAGCGCGCCGCCCAGCGCCCTGATCGGCGCAGGCGTCAGGATCCAGCTCGACGTCTTGGTGTCGAAGCTGCCCAGCTGCTGCAGGGCGCGGTACTTCGCCTCGTCCAGCAGCGTGATGCCCAGGCTGCCGGCCAGCTCCAGCGCGCTGCCTTCCGGGCGGTTGTCCTTGCGCGCTCGCAATGCCTCGCCGTCATAGCAGAGGCTGCGCCGGCCGGCGGGGCTCTCGACACTGCAGTCGACGAAGGTCAGCTCGCCGCTGGACGCGTCATGGCCCACCACGTCCGGCTCGCCGCCGCTGTGCTCCATGCCTGCCAGCAACTGCAGCTGCTCCGGTCGTGCGGCCAGGCGGTCCTGCACTTGCGACCAGGCCAGCCCCACGTGGCGAGAGATGTGCTGCTCGAAACGCGCCTGCAGCGCGCCAAGCAGCACGTGCGCCTGAATGGTGTCCATGGCTGTGTCTCTTGGTTGGGTGGCTGGCAGCGTGGCGGATCGAGGCGCCGCGACTGAATCGAGCGTCAGCCTACCGCCTCCCCAACTCCCACGCCTTGTCGAGCCACTTTACACATATCGACTGACCGGCAGCTTGATTATCGTGACACCGCAAGATCAATCACGCCGATCGTCATCCGCGGCCCAGGTGAATTGCTACTGAGTGAAGGCGCGTTCGCACCGAAGGTGGCCAACGCACCCACCAATCCCTGTGCCTGAGTATCGGTGACGATACTTCCGTCCGAGAACCGGAACT
>JBJOKY010000467.1:0-3366 GCA_046045865.1 Pseudomonadota bacterium
CGCACCGTCTGGCCGACCTTGACCTTGGCCAGGGCGCTGGTGATGAACAGGGTGGTGCCCACGGGCGGCGTGTACAGGCCGATGGCCAGGTTCACGACCATCATGATTCCGAGCTGGGTCATGTCCATGCCGATCGAGTTGGCCATGGGCACGAACACCGGCGTGAGCAGCAGCACGGCGGCCGGGAGGTCGATGAACATGCCCAGGAACAGCATCAGCAGGTTCATCAGCACGATCACCAGCCACTTGGCGTGCACGTTCTGCTGCACCCAGTGGGCGATGCCCTGCGGCATCTGGTCGAAGGTGAGCAGCCAGCCGATCGCGGCCGAGGCCATGATCACCAGCAGCACCACGCCGGTGGCCAGGCCCGAGTGGACGACCGCGTCGTTGAGCCGCTTCCAGCTCAGGTCGTGGTAGACCAGCACCGAGACGAGCGCCGCATAGAGCGTCGACAACACCGCCACTTCGGTCGGCGTGGCGATGCCGAAACGCAGGAAGACGATGATCAGCACCGGCAGCACCAGCGCTGGCGAGGCATAGGCCAGATGGCGGCGGAAGGCCACGGCGTCGAACCTGGCCGTCTCGCGCGGGAAGTTGCGGCGCTTGCCCACCCACCAGCAGGCCGCCATGAAGCCACCGCACATCAGCAGGCCAGGCAAGACGCCGGCGATGAACAGTTCGGCGATGGACGCATTGGAGGTCAGCGCGAACAGGATCATCGGGATCGACGGCGGAATCAGGATGTCGATCGTCGCCGCGGCGGCCAGCGTGGCGGCCGAGAAGGCTGCCGGGTAGCCCAAGCGCTTGTGCCAGGGGATGAGCAGCGAGCCGATCGCCGAGGCGTCGGCCACGGCCGAGCCGGAGACGCCGCCGAACAGCGTCGACGACAGCACACCCACCTGGGCCGGCCCGCCGTGGAAACGGCCGAGCAGCGTGGAGAGCACGCCCACCAGCGCCTCGCCGAGCTTGCCGCCCATCATCAGCGAGCCGGTGAGCATGAAGAAGGGAATGGCGATCAGCGGGAAGCTCTGCACCTGCGCCACCATCTGCTGCACCAGCAGATCCAGCGGCACCTTGTCGGACGTGGCCGCCGCGGCCATGGCGGCCACCAGCAGCGCGTGGGCGATCGGCATCGCGGCCACCGCCGCGAACATGAAGACGATCAGGATGAGGGCACTCATGGTGTTTCCTTTGTGGTGGTGCGGGTCACCAGTGCGCCGACGGCACGACCGGCTCGGCATCCGGGCCTTGCGGCGCAGCGGCAGGGGCTGACCATGACTGCCAGGCCGACTTGCACGCCAGCACGGCCAGCAGGGCCATGCCGGCCATCACGCAGCCGTAGGTGATGGAGCCGGGCAGCTGCAGGATCGGCGACTTCTCGTCGTGCACGATCTCGAGCATGCGCAAGGTGGCGACGGTGAGCGTTGCGTACAGGGCCGCGACGACGGCCCAGGCCAGCGTGGCGACGATGCGCCGGCCGGCGACCGGCAGCGCTTCCATCAGGAAGGTCGTGGCGATGTGCGCGCCGCTTTGCGCGGCAATGACCACGCCGGACACCACCAGCCACGGGAACAGCAGCTCGGGCACCTCGTTGGCCCATTGCAGGCTCGAGCCGGTGATGTAGCGCAGGACGGTATTGGCCACGAGGATCACGAAGATCACCGCGGTCGACAGCCACAGCACGAGGCGGCAGACGGTCGTGATGGCCCGGTCGACGAGGTCCGGTTGGGCAGCTTGCATGCTTGTCTCCTGGTTCTTGATGACGCGGGCCTTCAGTTCGCCCGCGTCCTGGCCGGGCTTGCGCCCCGTGTCACTGGTCGTGAGCGGCGGCGACGACCTTCTTGACATACGGGCCGATCGGGCCCGACTCCCACTTCGCCGTCACTTCGGCGGTGGCCTTGGCGAAAGCAGCCTTGTCGATGGTGTTCACCTGCACGCCCTTGGCCTTGAGCTCGCCGAGCAGCTTGCTGTCGGCCTCGGCCGAGAGCCGGCGCTGCAGCGCGGTGGCTTCGCCTGCGGCCTCCTGCACGGCCTTCCTGTCGGCCTCGGACAGCTTGTCCCAGCTGCGCTTGCTCATCAGGAAGGGCGTCATCTGGAACTGGTGGTTGGTCAGCGTGAGGTACTTCTGCACCTCGTAGAGCTTGCTGGCGTGGATGTTGACGAGCGGGTTCTCCTGCCCGTCGACCACACCCTGCTGCAGCGCCACGTACAGCTCGGCGAACTTGATCTGCTGCGACTCGGCACCCAGCGACTTCATGATGTCCACCAGCGTGGCGTCGGGCGGCACGCGCATCTTCAGGCCCTTCATGTCGTCCACCTTGGTGATCGGGCGCTTGCTGTTGGTCATCTGTCGGATGCCGTTGTCCCAGGTGCCCAGCAGGATCAGGCCCTTCTCGGCGGACTTGTCGGCCAGCTCCTTGCCCAGCGGGCCGTCGAGCAGCTTGAAGGCCGCGGCAGGGCCGGAGAATGCGAACGGCATGCCGTAGGCGGCGTATTCGGGCACGGCATTGGCCACGGCGCCCTGCGAGTTGGCGCTCATGTCGAGCGCGCCGGTGCGCAGCGCGGTGACCATGGCGGCGTCGTCGCCCAGCTGCGCCGAGGGCGCCACCTGCACCTCGATGCGGCCGCCGGACTTGGCCTTGACCACTTCGGCGAACTTGACGGCGGCTTCATGGCGCGGATTGCCGATGGCGGCACCATGGCCGAGCGTGAGCTTGACGGCCTGGGCCTGGGCGCCCGCAGCGAACACGAGGCCGGCGGCAGCGGCCAGCAGCGAGAAGGTGAAGGTCTTGCGGTTCATGGGTCTTGTCTCCGTGGGGTGGTGGGGTGAGTGGGGAGCGAGGTGGGGCGGTTCGGGCCGGCGCGGCTCAGTGGATCAACATGCCGCCGTTCACGTCGAGCGTGATGCCGGTGCAGTAGGCCGAGAGTTCGCTGCCGAGGAAGACGCAGGCGCCGGCCACGTCGTCGGCGCGGCCCAGGCGGGCCAGCGGGATGGTCGAATTGATCTCGGCCTTCTTCTCGTCGGACAACTTGCCCGCGGTGATGTCGGTCTCGATCAGGCCCGGGGTGATGCAGTTGACGCGGATGCCCTCGGCGCCGAACTCGCGCGCCATGGCACGCGCCAGGCCCAGCACGCCGGCCTTGGCGGCCGAGTAGTGCGGGCCGCCGAAGATGCCGCCACCACGCTGTGCCGACACCGACGAGATGCAGACGATCGAGCCGCCCTGCTGCGCGCGCATGGCCGGGATGACGGCCTGCGACATGTAGAGCGTGCCGCGCAGGCTCACGTCCAGGATGCGGTCGTAGTCGGCGCCGGTGATGTCCAGCGTCTTCACCGGCTGGGTGATGCCGGCGTTGTTGACCAGG